>CAYMOU010000052.1:0-18872 GCA_964392115.1 uncultured Defluviitaleaceae bacterium
GACCGGTGGTTTTCTTTGAAAAACACATGAGCGAACCGTTTACGAAGAATAGCTTTTGTTACTATTCCTTATTCATTTGAGTTTAATTAAGGCTTATATGTTTGCTTTCGGTCTCTATATTATTTACAAATATATCCATAAATATTCACTGCCACAATCAGCACCAACAAATGCAAGGGATAAAAGGCGTACAAAAGCCATTTCATATTATAGCCACGGCGGTTGTTGTAAAAAGAAAGCAACAACACCCCAAGCCCTGCTCCGGATAAGTAAAGCAAGCCTGTTAAACTTGGGCTGTAATATAACAAGAGCATTATGCCGGACAGTGCCAAAAGCCGGTTTCTTTGAGTTTTAAATAAATAGCACAACACTATGGCAGCAACGCCCATTGCACCGTAATCCGTATGCAAAAACTCACACAATAAAGCTATGCCGGCTATTATTAAACCGCTGTTGTGCTTAAACCGTTCGTAGGCTTGAATGGCTATTGCTCCAGCGGCTAAGGTAATGAACACATTTTGACTGCCATGCTCAAATATGCCGAAAGCCGGCACAAAGGGCGAATTGAAGAAAGCCACATCAAAGAAAGGTTCGCTTATAAGCGCAAACAGTGCCAGTCTAAGAATATAGCGATTTACGTTTTTGGTACGCCTACAGCCCTCTGCTATAAAATAAGCAAAAATGGGAAAGGCTAACCTTCCTATAATACGTAAATACGGCGTTTCGAAAAAATAGTCAAACACACTTGAGAAATGGTCCAAAAACATGGAAGCCATTGCTATGATTTTTAATGTAAAAGATGTCATATATTTACTCTCTATATTCTTAATTATATCATATACAAATAAAAATTGGGAGAAAACTTTTAAAAAGTTTACCCCCAATTTAATTTTTTCAAACTTCCGTTGAAAAAAGATGTTTTAAGTAATGTTTAGATACCGGCAATTATTTTTCGTCAGTTCCGATTATGATAACTATATCATATTTGCTCGGTATGGTATCGTCAAGTTCCATAGAGGTTTTTTTGAAGTATTTATCAAAGGCACTTTCATGCTGATTTATTATTTCTTCGTCATTAACCAATATTTTTGTTACTTTTTTCTGATCGCCGCTATGGTTTGCCACATCGGTTACGTTTAAGCCGTCGTCTGTAAGTTCTTCGGCTTTTCTGCCGGCCAGACCGGACACGTTACCGCCGTTAAGCACTTGAATGTTCAGTTTGTTAAGGTCGATTTTTTTGGCAGTCGGCAAAGGCAATTTTAAGCCGGGTATGCCATCCGCTTCCGGCAGGTCAGTGGAGATAAACACGTCATTTATCAGCTTTTTAACTTCATCTTCGTCGTGCTGATAGATTGAAAGTTTCTTGCCGTTGGGATATATGGTAGCCGGTTCGCCGGGCAAGGTTGTAAAGGAAAAGTTTTCCGGGTCTATATCATCTATAAATTGGGTGTATTTTAAGGCATCGCCAACAGTAAAATCGGTTTCAACATAAGAAATGATTATAGTAGCCAGCTCCGTAATTTTGTTTTTAATGCCGTTATCGCCCAAAACCTTTGAAAACATAGCCTTCATAAATTCATGTTGGAAATGGATACGGTCAAGGTCTGCCCCTGGGTAATCGTCCCTAAAACGAACAGCGCCTTCGGCAAGTTTGCCGTTTAAGACCTGTCTTCCTCCCGGAACGTTAATGACAAGGTTTTGAGTCGGGTCTACATAATGAAAACCTTGTTTTCTTATGGTCATTTCCACGCCGTCTACCGCATCAACTATAGAGCGGAAAGCCTTTAAGTCAACCAATATATGATAGTTAAACTCGATTCCCAGCAGTTCTTCAATTTCTGCTTTTAAATATTCAAGGTTATGTTCTTTGCCGCCATATCCGTAAACAGAATTAATTTTCATGCTGTCGCCAACATTGGAGATTCTTTTACGAACTTCTTTAAGTCTGCCGGAGTCCATAGAGATATATGTGTCTCGAGGTATAGATATTACGTCAACCTTTTTGGTAACAGAATCAAAACATACAGCCATAAGTGTATCTGTCAAGCCTGCTTCCTCGTCCAGTCCTGCCAGAAGGATGGCTGTTTTTCGAGGAAACTGTTCTTGGTTATTGTCCTCGTTATCGTCTGTATTGTCATCCTTATCCAAACCGGAAGAAATACCCGGTTCTCCGGAGGCTGTAGGCTTGTCTCCTCCCGTTAAGACGCCGGTTATTGCCGACGCCGCAAAAACAATAACAAGAAAACCGCCTACGATTGCTGCTACTATGGCTAAAAACTGTACCATAAGCTTATTGCGTTTTTTAGGTACCGGTTTTTTCAATTTTCCCACTCCCATAAATTTTGTAGTCCAATAGTTATGTAAACATTGTGCCTAGGTTGTATTATATCAAAACTGATATTAATTTCAACAGTTTCAGGCATTATATACGAAATTTTTTTATATAAGCCACGCCCAGAACCGTCGGGCCTACGTGTGCCCCTATGGTTACGCCCACTTCAAAAATAGGCAAATTAACGGTAATACCGTAATCTTTTGAAAGTGTATATTTGAAACCGTGAGCCTCGGTTTTACAATCCGAATGGCCTACGGCAAAAATATAATCTTCGGCCGGGCCTTCCAAATCGGCAATAGCAAGCTTCACAACTTGGCTTAATGCTTTTTTTCTGCCTCTGATTTTAGAAACAGGGTTTAGTTCGCCGTCTTTCATTACTATTATGGGCTTTATTCCAAAAATTTCTCCTGCCAGGGCGGAGGCTTTTCCGATTCTGCCGCCTTTTTGCAGATAGTCCAAAGAATCCACGGTTAAAAATACTCTGCCGGTATGTTTGTTGGCTTCCACGGCCTTGAAGTTGTCCTCTATAGAAACTCCTTCATCTCTTAATCTTGCCGCTTCTATGACAATTAAACCCTGACCGAAAGATGCCTGTGTGGAATCAACAACCAAAACCTTTCTTTTGGGGTATTTTTCCTTTACGAGCATGGCCGCATTGTTGGCTGATTGGAAAGAGCCGCTGAATTTTGCGGTTAAGCAGATACAAAGTACGTCCTTGCCTTCTGCCGCCAGAGGTTCAAAAACATCCAGATAATTTTGTATGGTAGGCAAAGAAGTTTTGGGCATTTTTTCGCTTTTGGTTATGGCAGAATAAAATTCCTCGTTGCTTATATCAAAACCCTCTCGAAGATAATTCTCTCCGTCCAAGGTTACATAGTAAGGTATTATTCCGATATTATGTTTTTTTACAAACTCCTTGGGTAAATCACAAGAGGAGTCCGAGACCAAAACATATTCACTCATAAGATCACTCCGTTAGTTAAATTAAGTCCATCCCTCCGTTTCATAAAAACCCGATTATATTAAGTAAACGCAGAAAAAGAAAACTTTGGTTTACCTGTTTAACGACAAATCATAAAAAAGGTTCCAAGGTCTCTTATAATAAACCCGTTATAAATTTTGTATGGGTTTCTGCACAAAATACGTTATAGGGAAAAAGTTATCGGGGTTTTCGGGGTTAATCAATAATAAAGCCTCGAAAAAACCTTGCTGTTTCGAAGCTGCATTTTTGGCGGATTAATATGAAATGTGCCGGATGTTGCAAATTTTTGTAGTTTAATATATTATATATTTATATTACGGAAAAATCAATTAAAACTTTGAGTGTTAATTTTTATGAGAAATCGAATGCGGTAAGGTATGCCTACCGGATTTTGACTGAAAAACCTGCATAAGTAAACGCCGGATAGGTTAAACATTCAGCGTTTGCATTATTTCCGGAGGTGTGATGTGAGCGAAATAATATTGTCATTGGAGAATTTATCCAAGGAACTGGGACATACGGATGTAATTAAAAACATAAGTCTGGATATACACAAAGGTGAATTTCTCACCCTTCTAGGCCCAAGCGGTTGCGGAAAAACCACCACTTTACGATTAATAGCCGGGTTGGAACACGCCGACAGCGGTAAAATTATCTTAAACGGAAAAGACATTACCGAGATGGATGCAAGCAAACGTTCCGTAAACACGGTATTTCAGAATTATGCCCTTTTTCCGCATATGAATATCTACGACAACATAGCCTACGGCTTAAAAATAAAGAACGTGAATAAGTCCGAGATAAAAGAAAGAGTTTCGGAAATGTTGACCTTGGTTAAAATGGAAGGCTTGGAAAAGCGTATGCCCAACCAATTAAGCGGCGGGCAAAGGCAACGTATAGCTATAGCAAGGGCCTTAATAAACAAACCCAACATATTGCTGTTGGATGAACCCCTTGGCGCCCTGGACCAAAAACTACGCCAACATATGCAGACAGAATTAAAGAACATTCAAAAACAGACCGGCATTACCTTTGTTTATGTAACCCATGACCAGGAAGAAGCCTTGAATATGTCCGACAGGCTGGCGGTTATGAACGAGGGACGCTTTGAACAAGTGGATTTGCCGGAAATCATCTACAATCATCCCAAAACCAAATTTGTGGCAAGTTTTGTGGGTGAACGAAATATTATTAAGGCTAAGGTGGCTGAAATCCGCAAAGATTATGCGGTGGCAGATTTTAACGGCTGTTTGGTTCACTGTATAAAGGACGGCTTGAAAATCAATGATAATATTTATATCTGCGTCCATTCGGACAGGGTAAAACTGCTGAATAAACTTGACGAAACCGTGGCTTTTTCCGTTTGCGGAAAGGTATTTGAGCGGCATTATACCGGATCTCAAACCAAAACCAATATAGTTACTCCCTGCGAATGTGTAATCAAGGCTGTTGAGTATAATCAATCTTCCTTTAAAGAGGCGGAAACCATGTATGTTACCTGGGATATAGAAAACGGAATTGTTATTAAAGGAGACGATAATTTTGAACAAGAAGAATAAATTTCCGTTGACTTCACTTCCGGTATTTGTATGGATGTTTTTGTTTGTGGGGATTCCTTTGGTTTTTGTGCTGGTGTTAAGCTTTTTAACCGGTGTTTCCAGCGGTGTGGTGGATTTTAAGCCAACTTTCGATAATTACATCAGGGTTTTTGATCCTCTTTACCTGAAAGTATTCGCTTCCTCCGGCATAATTGCCTTGGCAACGGCGTTAATCACCTTGCTTATAGGCTATCCCTTTGCTTATTTTACCGCAGGGTTAAGCAGAAAATCTCGTTCTCGTATACTTATGCTGGTTATGATACCCTTTTGGACCAGTAGTTTGCTACGAACCTTCGGTTTCATGACCCTGTTGAAAAATGACGGCATAATCAACTCCATACTGCTGTCACTGAACATTATACAAACGCCCATTACCTTTTTATACAATCATACGGTGGTAATAGCCGGCACGGTTTATATGCTCTTACCCTTTATGATACTGCCCATATACAATTCAGTGGAAAAACTGGATATGTCCCTGCTGGAAGCCTCCACCGACCTAGGAGCAGGCAGAATAAAAACCTTTATTAACGTTACCCTGCCACTGACCTTGCCCGGCATAGTGGGCGGTGTAACACTGGTATTTATACCGGCCGTAGGACTGTTTTTTATTTCGGACTTATTGGGCGGTTCCAGAACCATGTTGCTGGGAAATTTGGTGCAAAACCAATTTCAATCCACCGGGGACTTGCCGTTCGGTTCGGCATTGTCCGTAATAATGATATTGGGTGTATTGTTATGCCTGTTTTTCTACGGTAAAACCACCAAACATTCGGGAGGTTCTTTGCTGTGAAAAAAACTTTCCTATCTAAGATTTACATTTATTTGGTATTGTTTTTCTTGTACCTTCCAATTATTTGTGTTATAGTATTTTCGTTTAACGACTCAAAGTCACCTTTTCAGTGGAGCGGTTTTACACTTGATTGGTATGCAAAAATGCTTCATAACAGAGGTTTGACAGAGGCTTTGGGCGTCAGCTTGCAGGTTGCTTTTTGGTCTGCCCTGATTTCGGCGGTAATCGGAACTTTGGCAGCAGTATCCTTCGGTAGATTAAACAGCAAATTGCGTAATTTTATAACCGGAATAGCTTATATACCCATAATCATACCGGAAATTGTGCTGGGTGTTGCCTTGCTTATGTTTTTTTCGTTTTTACCTGTGCATTACGGCATTTTAACCCTGGTGCTTTCCCATACCACCTTTTGTATACCCTACATTTTAATTATGGTTCAAATCAGACTTCGTTCCATAGACCCGGCTGTAATAGAAGCCGCCAAGGATTTGGGAGCAAAAAAGTCACAGGTGTTCCGCACCATTATACTTCCGCTGATAGCGCCTGGTATACTGTCCGGCTCTTTGCTTGCGGTTGCCATGTCCCTTGATGATGTGGTGATTTCTGTATTTATGTCCGGCCCTACTTCAACCACATTGCCTGTTAAGATATTTTCCATGCTAAAGGTTGGGGTTACCCCGGAAATTAACGCTTTGTGTACGGTTTTGCTTGTGATAACCTTTATAGTTGTAGGTTTTATGCAATACCGAGGACTGAACAATTTTTTTGGAGAGGAAAATTAATATGAGAATAATAGCTTGTATATCTGTATTGGCAATGCTGTTTTTAAGTGCCTGCGGAAACAACGGCGGAACAGCTTCTTCACCGTCTCCGTCCGGTTCCGGGCAACCTATGTCAGCCCAAAAGGACAATTCCCAAGAATCCAAAACCCTTAATGTATTAACTTGGGACGGTTATATACCCCAAGAAGTTGTGGACAGTTTTGAACAGGAAACCGGCATAAGAATCAACTACTCAAATTTTAATACAAACGAAGAAATGCTCACAAAACTCCAAGCCACCGGCGGCAGCGATTATGACGTAATAATTTGTTCCGACTTTATTATTGATATAATGAGACCCCAAAACCTTGTCAAAGAATTAGATTGGTCGAAAATACCCAATGCCAAAAATATAGACCCTACCTTCCAGTTCCAATACTACGACCCGGAAAATAAATACACCATACCTTATTCTGCGGCAACGGCTATTCTTGCTTATGATAAGGAAGCACTGGGCTTTGAAATCACCGGATACGCAGATTTATGGAAAGAAGAACTGCAAAATTCCGTTGTCTTGCTTGATGGTGACAGAGATATAATCGGATTGACCCTGCAAACTCTGGGTTACTCCTTAAACGAAACAGACCCGGGAAAATTAGAAGAAGCCAAAAACAAACTTATAGCATTAAAACCAAACGTTATCGGTCTGGATCCAAATTCACCACATGAAATGTTAATCAGCGGTGTAGCCAAGGCAGGCTACATGTTTGGCTCACAAATTACCGAAGCCATGAAGGCAAAATCCTCTATCACCTATGCATACCCCAAGGAAGGGCTTGGTTTCTATATAGATAACGCAGTAATTGCGGCCAAAGCACCAAACGAGGCGAACGCTTATAAATTCATTGATTATATACTGGACGGTAAAAACTCCGCAAAAATTTCTTCTATTATAAACTACATTAATTGCAACACCAACGCTAAGGAATTTTTACCCCAAGAATATCTGGATAACAAAACCGTTAACATTCCCCAAGAAGTTTTAAGCAAGGCAGAGGCCTACAAAAACTTAGGCGAGGCTGCTAAGATATACAACAAAGTTTGGACTGAGTTTAAGGTAAGTTAATCGAAGCTTAACAAAAAAATAACCTCTAACCGTAAAATCGGCCGGAGGTTATTTTTTTTTCTATTTTTCTGCCGGAAAATATCCGTCGTTAATTAAATCAATGGCTATTTTTGCATCCTTGTTGCTCAAGGTTTTAAGTTCCTTTAAGGCTGATGAAATATTATCTTTTACTTCGCCGGAATTAATCAGCGCATAATCAATCATATCCAACAACCTGTCTTTTTCCAAGGATAAAACATCTATATAGCTGTCCTGTCCCACGTATTCCAGAAATCCTCTTACTTTCGGGTCGTAGACCAGTCCTATGGACGGAACACAGGCCCCAATGGCGTAAATCAGCATATGCAGACGCATACCCATAGCCAGTTTGGCAACGGAGATAATTCCCATTAGCTCTTGAACGTTGTAATCGCCTTTAAGCATTACATTCGGACAATTCAGCTTTAGTATAATTTCTTGGGATATAATTGCATCATTGGGCTGTTGCATGGGAACAAACATAGGAATCAAGCCGTGTTTTTCGTAGATTTCGTTGATCAAAGCGGCAATTTTCGGCACGAAACCCGAATCCAGATACTTCCATTGCCTAAAAGACAGGGCAAGGTAGGACTTGTTCTTGTCTATACCCTCAGCTTGCAGAATTTTTTCCAGTTCCGCTCCCTTTACCGGCTCAATTACAAAGGTAGGGTCACAGGACAGGGCAATATTCTCGTTTTCTACGTTTAAATGCTCCAACTCGTTAAAGGATTGAGGTTCACGCAAGGTTATGCAGTCGCAAATACTTAAAGCATTTCTGGCGATTTTCACGTTGCGTTGGTGGATTATAGGCCCTATGCCGTTGGCGTAAAGCATTACCTTCAGCCCTAGGCTTTTGGCGTGTTGCATCAAGAAAGTATAGTAAAACAAGGATTGACTGCTGGTTATATCCTGAATTAAACTTCCGCCGCCGTTTAAAAACAGTCTGCATTTTCTCATGCAGGACATAATCTGGGAAATATTGGTTCTGCTTATGGCACAAACTCCATAACTTGCAGCGGTCTGTTTGGGGTTTTTGGATAAAACCACTATCTTAATGTCCGGCTTCTCTTTTCGCAGGCTTTTAATTATGGCTCCCAACATGGCTTCGTCGCCGGAGTTGTTGAAACCGTAATATCCCGAAAGCATCACGTCGAAAAGTTTGCTTTGTTCCCTTTGTCTTCTCAACACATCGTTGTAAATTTCTATATGACGGTTTTTCATGGATTCCGTAGAAAAGTTGGTTGAAGCAAAGTCAAAAAGGTTATCGCCCAGTTGTTTTCTTAAGCCGGGATCTTCGATAAGGGAATTTATTCGTTCTGCCAATTCATTCCAATTACCGGAGGCTACCAACAAACCGGTTTCGTTATGCTTGATTAAATCGGGTATTCCTCCTACGGCGGTAGAAACCGTAGCCTTGTGCATTTTTGCACCTTCCAAAAGCACGTAAGGAAAACTTTCGGAATAAGACGAAATTACATTTATGTCAACCGCATTCAAATAGCTGTAAATATCCTTTACAAAGCCCAAAAATTTAATGTTTTCTGAGGCACCTGCGTTTTTGACCATGCCTTCAAGGGTGCGATGTTCGTTGCCTTCGCCGGCCAGCAAAAATAACACATCTTTGCGGTTTTCCAATATTTTAAAGGCTGCCCGAAGGAAAATTTCATGGCCCTTAACCTTATCAAAACGTCCGATTATACCCACGATGGTTTTGTTTTTGTAATCCACCCCATATTTTTTGAGAAAATCCTCTTTGGGTAAATAAGGGGTTGACTTGGAAAAATCCATGGCATTGTAAACGGTGTAAATTTGTTGGGGCTTAAAACCCCGTTGCACCAACATTTGCTTAAAGCTTTCGGATACGGCTATATAATAGTCTATAAATTGCAAAGAAACCGTGGCAAGTTCCGTAAACACCATTTTTTTGTATAGATTTTGAGTAAAGTCCATTCTGTAATCGGAGTGAACTGTGGTAATTATAGGGATTTTCACGGCTTTTCGAAGAAACATGGTTATAAAATTAGCCCTAGCGCCGTGAGAATGAATAATATGATATTGCTCCTCACGGATATGCTTAACCAGGCGATTTATCACCGTTAGGTCATAGCGATAACGTTGCCGCATAAGCATGGAGGGAATGGGCATATCTTGAATTTCTTTATAAAAATCCCCTTCCATAAAGCAAATAACCCTGATTTCTATATCCTGCATTAAAGCAGTCAGCAGGTTAAAAACATGGGTTTTTGCACCGCCCTTGTCACCGCCGGAAATTATGTGGAGTACCTTCAATTTTGCGCACCTGCCTCAGCTGTTTCTTCCTTATAAATGTTAACCAGAGCAAGAGTAAGCCCTTGAACCACCCAGAAATAAAGCATTATTCTGGGATAAAACCAAATATACTCCGCAAACCCGAAAACCAAAATCCCAACAACAGCGGAAACACTTGCTGCCAAGAAATATTTCAATTCGCCGGGTTTGGATTTCATACAGGCAGAAATTCCGGCTCGAATAGTGTTGTATTGCAAAACAACAAAGGCTATGAATCCGCCTATGCCCAATTCAAGCCACATTTGCAGCATTAGATTATGCGAGTGTGCGGCGGCGGCTGTCATACCTATGGCGTATTGGCTGAATACCCTTCTGAAAGGCTCTATGCCCATGCCTATACCGTACAACCAATTTTTCGAGAGGGTACGCATGGCTCCTTCCCAGATTTCCAACCTAAATGTACTGGAGCTATCCTTGCCTATGGTCAGAACCCTTGCAACTATACTGTCGGGAATAAAAGGAATCAAAGCCAGAAATAATAAGACAATAAGCGGAATGAGCCTTTTCTTGGAAAGCAGAACAAAAAGTGCGCTTGCCATAACCAAGCAGAGATAAGCACCTCTTGACGATGTAAGAACCAAAGCCACAAATCCCACAGCGGTTAAAATCCCCACAAACAGACGTTTTACATCATTTGCGGCAGAAATTACATATGCAAAGCCGAAAGGTAAAATCATTACCAAAAACTCGGCATAGTTGTTAGGGTTGTCCATGGTGGCAAAAAGACGAGCAAAGCCTTGAGACATACTGATGTCCACAAAATCCAGCCGAACGGCAATTCCGTTCATATAGCAATAAATTCCCCATAAAGCCGAGCAAAAAACCCCAAGCAACATGACGGTTACAAACATTCTTACCAAAGCCCTTGTATTAATTAACATATGAATAAGTATGCAGAAAATTATGCAGGAAAAACGCAGACTGCCTACCCTTAAACTGTCCTCCGGGGCAACGGTGATAAACAGGCTTAATATGCCAAACAAACAAAAAACCAAAAGCGCAGGCGAAATCTTCCGCAAATCAAAGCCCGGGCGAAGCCCTGCACAGACCGAAAATATATATATGCCCAAAAAACCTACGGCAGCAATCAAAATCCACATATTGTTCCAATATTCATGAGGTAAAATACAGCTTACAAACAAAAAAGCCGTTATTAATACCTCCAAAAAGTGACTCTTTACCTTTTGCATAATCAACCTCTGTTTAAAAGTAGTTTTTCCGCCATATCAAATATTTCGTCATGTATTTCATTAAAGGGTCTCATTTGATTATTATCCACGGATTGGATTATATATACATTTCCGGTCCGGTTTGCATAATCCAGATACAGCTTGCGTACCGCCGCCATTAAATCCGACGAATCTTCGTATACATCCGCCTTTTCACCCACATAGTCACGATACCCTTTTTTTTCAACGTTTTGCCGGGATATTTCTTGGTTTACGTCCAGCAAGATATAAATATCCGGCTTGGGTAGGTTTAAAATTTCGTGTTCCAGTTTAAAAATCCAATCTTCAAATTCCTTATCGCCGGAATTTAAGCTTTGATAGATAACGTTGGATAAGGTGTATCTGTTCAGAAGTAGAACATCGTAATCGGCGGTGTTTATTTCTTTGAATTTGTTCCATCTGTCCAGGGCGTACCATAAAGCCATAGATTTGCCGTCTACTTCTTTTGCACTGACAGCTTCATCGCCTTTGAGCATTTTTCCGATTTCCGTACCGAAAAATCCCTCATAATCCGGAAAAGAAACCTTATGGCATTTTAAGCCTCGGGATTGTAATTTTTCGTAAAGAAGGTCAACCTGTAAATTTTTACCCGAACCGTCTATACCCTCAACTGCTATTATTTTACAGCTCAATTTGCACCTTCGCTTTCGTTTTTTTGTTAATTATAAATCTCTCATAATTATTAATCCGCATAAACCCCATCATCCGGTGGTGGCGTATTGCTCACAGTCGGCGTAGGTGTTGGACTTGGAATCATAAGAATCAGGAAACTGTGTTCTTTATCTTCTATTGTAATAGGTAGGTTAAAATCGTTATAGCCGGAATATTTTGCAACTATATTATGCCTGCCGTATTCAATTTGAGTATCCAAAGGCGATACTCCTATACGCTCGTTGTTTATATAAATATCCGCCCCGGAAGGCTCGGTTTTTAGGGTAAGTTTGCTGAGCTTTACATCTTTTTTCAACTCGACGTTTATTTCTCTGCGTCCGTTACCTATGGTTACCTTTTGTTCCCAAGGATTGTACGCTGTGGCTTCTACTTTTACGGTGTATTCGCCTTGTTCCAACTCTATGGGATTAATAGGCTCCTGTTTTTTACCGTTTATGGATAATACATAATCATCCACGTTGCATTTAATATACAGCTCGCCTTTTTTAACATTGGTTTTTCCCAGGTCCAGCTCTGCGGTTTGCCCGTTTTCCACCGTAATTTCAGTTGTGTAAGGGGCTATATTTTTGCCCTTAACCACGATTTTATGGGTTCCTTCTTCAACCTCCACAGAATCTGTCTCGCTTAAAAGCAGGAACTTCGTGTTGCCTATTTCCAGCAAACCTTCGGAAATCTTTTCTTTGTTGATAATATTTATGGTGCCGTGGCCTCTTTTTACGTCTATTACCCAAATTTTGTTGGAATAACCTCGTAAATCTACCTTGTCTGTTTCGGTTATTTTACCGATTTCATAAGGCTTGCCTTTGTAAGTCACTATGACATTTTCGTCATAAGAAAATACGGTATTTTTTACGGTAATGGTTTGGTAAATATCATCTGTTTTAAGACCGTCTACATTTCGATAATCCACAGCTTTTGAGGATTTCGCCAGATTAACAATGTAATTGGTTTGGGTTTCAAACTCCACATCAACCACATCACCTACACTAAGCTCGGCGAAAGTTATATGCTCTCCGGCTCGGTCTTTTAGGATGCTTGTACCGCTTGTTTCCAAGCTATAGTATTTGTTGCTGTCTAGGTCCGTTAAATTCAGCTTGTTACGATCGGAAATATTGTTTATTACGGCGGTTGATTTATTTGTGTCCCCACGGGGTGTTTCCGGCGGTTTGGGCGTTTCGGTGGGTGCCGGAGTGCCTGAATCGGTTGGAATGGGGCTTTTATCTGCCTTGCCCGAAAACATATTAAACATTACGGCAAAAATAACAATGGCCGATACTACAGCCACGGATACTGTTATAAAATAAAAAGCGGGAAATTGTGATTTTTGCGGCGGTATACGACTTCCGCCGGGTCTTGCCCGCTTGCTCTTTATGGGATTGGTACGTTTCTTTACCTGCTCTATGGGTCTGATGGGTTTTTCGGCACTGTAACCGGACGGCTCGAAAAACACGCCTTCGTCTTCGTAACGGGAAAAATTATGCGGGTCGTCTTTCATAAAAAGCACCTCTCTTTGCATATCTTTTCTATTTTACGTCCAAAGCCGGTATTTTGCAAGAGTTATGATAGTATTGTAGGGCTGAAATAAAAAACAAAAGGCCCTGATGGAGACAACTCCATCTATCCAAAAAAGCCGAATAAAAAGAAATGTGCTTATCAGGATAACATAACTTGATATTTCGTTGTAGTTGTTGTATAATATTTACCTACTCTTATACTGTGAATTAGTATAAATCGTTACTTATTCACAATTTCCTATCATACTTACATTCATTAATACCATTCTGATTGGAGGTTATTTATGAAAAAGGTAACAGGTATCATGGTTATTTTATCTCTGTGTTTGTCTTTGGTTAGCCCGGTTGCGGCGCTTACAAAATCCGAAATACCCGGCCTTGCCAAGAGTAACGCAAAAAACTTGGAAACTCGGATCAAAAACAGTGTTTCAAGCAGTTATTCCTATAGTGGGTACCGTGGATTGGTACTTGACGATTGGGCAAAAAAAGAAGTGTCTATGGCAGATGAATTAAACCTCATGCCGGACACTGTTGCCGATTATTTTCATGAGCCTATAACAAGGGCTAACTTTGCAAGCTTATGTGTATCCGCAATAAAGGTGCTGACCAACTCTTCCGACAACGACTTGGCCGGCAACATCAGCCCCGGCCAATATAGTGAGCTTGAAATCCGCATATGCAGCGAACTGGGTATTTTGCAAGGCTCAAGCGACGGCAATTTCTATCCCGACATCACCATAACCCGCCAAGAAGCCGCCGCTATGCTTTCACGTGTGGCAGAGCTTTTTGGTTATACACCGGTGGGTAACCCCATGACCTTTAAGGACATTAAAGGGCTTTGGGGTGAATCCTACATAAAAAATGTATCCGCTATGACTACGCCCTACCTGCAAAACTCCTCGGGAAATTTACGGGTAATGGGTAGCGTAGGAAACTCCCAATTTGCACCGGACGATATTTACAGCCGTCAACAGGCGGTGGCTACAGTGGTGCGTTTGGTAGGTGCAATAACAGCCAATAACACCGGTACAAAAACCAATTCAGGCGCACAGCCTACATCAACCTTTAAATTGCCCGAGGATAAAACCGGCTATACTCCGTACAAATACGACTGGGAATTAACCGGCTATGATGCCCAAGATATAGACGGAAAATATTTTCGTAACGGTAAATACGTAAGAAGCGACGGCATGGCCGTTATATATTTAGACCATCCTTCAAGCCCGGATTCTTTTACTTACTATTTATGCGTGGTTAACAGCACAGGGCAAGAGATGGGGCAATATTACGATGCCAACTACGTTACGGAGACAAAAGCAGAGGATCATATGCTTTCCAACAGATTCACAGCAACCACCAAAAACGGTGTCAACTGTATAGAGGTGCAAGTTATGGTAAAGGATGAATATTTCGAACCCAGCTTAAATCCGGAGGGTACATATTATTTGGTAAGGGCGAAGAATAAATAATTATTGTAAATCTACTTTAAAATCGAATACACGATTTTATATGCGGCTTTTTTGGAAAGAGGGAGTTCATGACTAATTCCAAATGGAATTAGTATGAGGGAGAAAACCTTTTTTCGCCGTATGAAAAAAGGTTTTCTCCCTCAAGGTTTTGTCTTTTTTTTAGTAGAACTACTATAATAGGAGAAAATTCTCTCCTTCAAAAAAAGATAATATCAACCATCTATTGTTCAAAAGCAAAGCCTGTCGAATTCTGTTCGGCAGGCTTTTTGCTTGATTCACTTTTGTTTCCGTTATGTTAATTGGTATTAGGCTAACCCCGTTGATTCAACCAATAATCTATCATACTTTTCACAACAGGCATTGCCTTTGAAGGCCCGTCAGAATTTTCCAGAACTATGCTAATGGCTATTTGAGGGTTTTCTGCCGGGGCAAAGGCTACCAACCAGCCGTGGTCTTGCTTACCTTCGTTTTCAGCCGTTCCGGTTTTGGCGCATATTTTTATGCCCTTTAGGGCTATGGGTGCTGCCGTGCCTTTGTCTACAACGGATTGCATCATTTCGGTCAGCTTATTTGCCTGTTCCGATGAGAAAATTCGGGCTAGGCTTTTGGGCATATTTTTTTCTGCAATGCCGTCCGAAGGAGTTACAACGGAATCCACCATATACGGATCCATGGCTATTCCGCCGTTAGCCACAGCCGAACAGACTATAGCCATATGCAAGGGTGTAACCAAAGTCTTTCCCTGTCCTATGGCAGTTTGAGACAATAAGGCTATATCCGTTTTGGAATTTGCCGTAAATGAACTCTTACTGTGAGGAATACCCGTATGGTAAGTGGTGTTAAACAAAGCATTTGCACAAACCGTTTCAAGGGTCTCCGTGCCCATTTCCTCCAGCAAGGAAGAAAAATAGGTATTGCAGGATACGGTTATGGCTTTAGTTAAATCCACGTTTCCGTGTGCCTTGTTTTTAAAACAATGTATAACCTTATCTCCAAAGGTGGCTTCACCTTTGCAATTATACTCGTAATCCTCCATGCCGGCTTCCATTGCCGCCGTTGCCGTAAGAAGCTTAAAAATGGACCCGGGCGGATAAAGCCCGGAGGTTGCACGGTTTACCAAGGGGTTGTTATCTGTGTCTTCCCTTAAATCCGACCAAAGGCTTTCTACCTTATTTGGGTCATATCCCGGTGAAGAAACCATAGCCAGTATTTTTCCTGTTGAAGGCTCCATAGCAACCACGGCGGCTTTTCTCTTTCCTATGCCGTCGTAGGCTATTTTTTGCAATTGGCTGTCTAAGGTTAAAACTATGCTGTTTGCCTTTATTTCTTCTCCGTTCATTATATTGTTAAGCCTTTGCCAAACTTCGTTATCTATGGTTTGCAAGGTAAAATTGCTGATAGACTCCAACCCGGCCTTGCCCAATTTTTCGTAACCCACCGTATGGGTATACAAACCGGCTTTTGGGTAGTCTCTTACATAAACATTACCTGATTTTGTGCTCGCCGCCAAAACATTGCCGGAGGAATCTCTAATTTCTCCTCGTTTTACCGAATTGTCCGTATAACTCAACCGTGGATTATAAGAATTGGCTACCAGGCCCGGGGCATCAAACAATATATATTTTCCCAACGAAAAAACAAGCACAGAAAACAACAGGGCGTATATCCAAAAAACATGGCGTATATATTTACGGGTTTTGTTCATAAACTCACCAACCGGTAGATTAAAATGATAGCTTTAACTGTTTTGCTCTCGATGCAACCATTGCAAAATGCCTATTATCAACATACTTACCAGTATAGAACTGCCGCCGTAACTGATAAAAGGCAGGGTTACCCCGGTAAGCGGAATCAGCTTTATAACACCGCCTATAATCAAAAATGTCTGGAAAGAAAGCAGACAGGTAAAGCCCGCCGCCAGCAAACTGTAAAGGCGGTTGTCCGAACGCAGGGCTATATTAACGCCTCTGTAAAAGGTCAGCATATATACCCCAATTAAGGCTAGGGCAAAAATTCCGCCAAATTCTTCACAAATGGCTGCAAAAATAAAATCCGACGTGACTATGGGTATGGTTTTTGCAAAACCTCGGGTAAGGCCGCTTCCCATTAAGCCCCAGGTGCCTATGGCGAATAGGGACTGAATAATCTGGTAGCCACCGCCCTCTATATCACCCCAAGGGTTTAACCAAGCCGCAACCCTTATCTTAACATGACCAAACAAGTTGTATGCCAAGAAGGAAGCCACGCCCAAACCTGCCAAACCGGAAAGGCAGAGTACCGCATTTCCGCTTGCAATATAGAGCAAGGCTAGGAAGGTCATAAAAAATATCAATGCACCGCCAAGGTCGTTTTGTATAACCAATACTATTACAAAAACTGCCGAAGCCGAGCCCGCAAAAAGTATGGTTTTAAGAGATACAGACTTGCTGAAAACCGAGCTTAAAAAAAACACATATAAAAACTTTACTATTTCCGAGGGTTGAAAATTAAATTCCCCGAAAGAAACCCAGTTCATAGCTCCGTATACAGCCTTGCCGAATACCAAGGGCGAAACCAACAAACCCAAGCCGGCTATTAAATATATCCATTTCAATTTCTCAAATTTGGGTATCATCCAAAGAAACAGCGGTATCAGAAGCATTAGGGTAAAGCCTACTATAAACCAGACCAACTGCTTAATGGCATCGGTGCTGCTAAGCCTGTGTATGGTTATAAGCCCCACATCAAACAAAAAGAAAACCGAGTTCCACATTAATTCGCAGCCGGTTTTATAAACTCTCACAGCCAGAATTCTACCCATAAGAATTAAGAGCAGTCCCACAGTGCCTATAAGTAGAGTCTGTAAATTTAAGGGAAAGCCCTCCGGCTGATAAGCCAATATCAAAAACGCCGTCAAATGCATAAAAACCAAGCATACCCTTTGTTTAGACAAAGCCAGGCTCGGTTTAACTTTCATTATTTTACGCTCACCGAGTATATAAGAAACTGCCTGCCAAAGGAAATATACTCCGTAAAATATAAATAAATATCGAGACAGTATGACAACAAGCTGAAACATTGCCAGACTCCTTTATTTTTTAGCCATAGGGATAATAAACTTCCCGTATTCAACAAATTTCGACAGATAAAACAAAAAAAGTTCTTGTATAAACGGAACAAAAATCAATTCTCAAAATATTTATAAAACCGACATTTTTCGCCGTAAAAATGCAACTGCAAAAAAAGCTGTAAATCCTAACAAAAACTAAACCGTATTTTGTCAACTTTTAGACTATAAAGTCTTATTATATTATTGGAAGGTATCCAAAAATTCTTTAAGTTCCTTTTTGGCGTCGTCAAGCATTTTTGTCTGCTGTTCCAAAAGGTCTTGAATTTTTCTGTTTTCGTCCAAGGTTTTGGAAAGCTGGTCGGTGCAAACTCTTAAATCTTCGGAAAGTTGATTGTTAATGTCTTTTACTTTAAAAAGCTCGTCCGCCACGTTTATGGTCACCAATAAATTCATCATGGTGGAATTGACGGATACAGACTTTGTCCTTTTTTGAACGTCTGCTATTTTAAGATTTATATATTGAGCAATATTGCTTATGTATTCTTCCGATTCGGCGCTTACCAGTTCTATGTTTTCGCCACCGATAAGTACTCTGACCGTATTCTTTTTCGTATCGTTCACAGACTTCACCACCTTCAATTTATGACTTGTCCATTATAGCATAGGAGCATTTTTTTTACAACATATGTAATATTGAGTTTTTCTTTGATTTATCACTGAAATTTTACAAATAAATTAACAGGACATCAGGTTACGCTATTAATTTTAAGTCGGGCCGTAGAAATTAACCCTACGTTCCAAAAAAAGCTCAAATATTTTAATTTTTATCCGGCATAAAAACCTTGCTAAACAGTAACCAATTAGGACTGGTTATCATAGTATGTACCAAGAGGAAATTACTTAAAGGAAATAAACTTAAGTAATTTCGGAAAGGAGGATATTTTAATGAATGAAGAATTATTTGAAAGCCTGTTGAGGTATGTAGGTCAAACAGTAAC
>CAYMOU010000053.1:0-18659 GCA_964392115.1 uncultured Defluviitaleaceae bacterium
GAAAAAAGGTTTTCTCCCTCAAGGTTTTGTCTTTTTTTAAGTAGAACTACTATAAATGAGTTTAAAATAGGATTTTAAGCTAAGTAACTCAAGCTTATTTTAAAAACAGAGATACAGCACAGTAAACAAGCAGCAAAGCCATTGTAATGTTTACTGCCTTGGTATGCTTGGCAAGAATCTTACAAAATGCAGACCCAAACAATGCCCATACCACTGTACCGGAAAAACCCACGAAAGACATCAGCAAGGCAAACAACAAGACAACCCAAACAGAATCAAACGACGGAAGAATAAAGGTAGACATGGATGTTATTGAATATATGTATATTTTGGGGTTAATGAATTGCAGTAACATTCCGGAAACAAAGCCTGCGCCTTTGGTTTCTTTCAAATCGATTTCAGAAGAAGCTGTTAGGGTTTTCCATGCAAGATACAGCATATAAGATGCTCCGACAATAAGCATATATATTTTTATTGTTGGTATGTAGTTGAATAAGGAAGCACTAAACAGAGCGCATATGGGTACAACCAATAAAAAGCCGGCGAATATCCCCAGATTGAACCGAAAAGTCTTTTTGAATCCAAATCGAACCCCGTTACTCATTGACATAATATTATTTGGCCCCGGTGTATATGCTGAAAGAAATACGTAGATTAAAAACGTGTAAAGATTAAACATTGACTCACCTCTAAAAATATTAAGTTATTATTTTTTGTAACTTAGGTCGTTAATAAATCATTATCTTTACAGTCTCCATTCCAGCAATTTCGAAAGGAAGGCTTTAAATTCACCGGTTTTTGGAGATTCGAATATCTCTTTGGCCTTACCGTATTCCGCTATATTGCCGTCGTTTAAGAAGGCAATTTTCTCACAGGCATGTATAGCAAAGCCCATTTCGTGGGTGGCTATAATAAATCCCAAACCCTCGTTTTTCAGTTCGTTAATCATACTCAACACTTCAGTTGTGTATTCCGGGTCAAGTGCCGAAGTAGGTTCATCCAAAAGCAGGATTTTTGGCTTTGGTGCCACAGCTCTAGCTATAGCTATACGCTGTTGCTGACCGCCGGAAAGTTTTCCGGGCTTTTTGTGGGCCTCATCAGCAAGCCCGAAACGTGACAATAGCTCATCTGCACGTCTATCCGCTTCGTCTTTAGATAAACCGTGTACCTTAACAAGAGGTACTGTTATATTTTGTTTGGCTGTTAAATGACGAAACAATCCACCCAATTGGAAAACAAAACCTATATTTTTACGGTACATCTCACTGTCTCTAACCCGGTCATTATCCAGCCAAACCTCTCCTGAAGACGGCTCTATCAATCCGCCAAGTATTCTCAAAAGTGTGGATTTTCCACAGCCTGAGCGGCCTATTAAGGCAAGAGTTTTTATATCATCTGTGAGGCTTATATTTTTAAGCACCGGTTTATTGTCCTCAAAATGTTTCGACAGAGATTTTAACTCAATGTTCAAAATCAAACCTCCTTTCAAGCAACTTGCTGAAGAAGGTTATGGGCAGGGTCAGGCAAAGGTATAAAATTCCCAAGAACAAGTAACATTCGAAAAGCTTAAAATTGGTGGCACTGATTTCACGTATGGTTTGGGTTAATTCTATTACGGCTATCATGGAAAGTAAGGAAGAATCCTTGATTATAGAGGCAAACTGCCCTGTTAACGCAGGCAGAGTTCGTGCGATAAGTTGAGGTAGAATCACCAAGGTAACCGTCTGCTTTTTTGTAAATCCAACGGCCTTGGCCGCCTCTAATTGAGAGTTATCCACAGACAAAAGACTGCCTCTTATAATCTCCGCTATATAAGCCCCTTCAAACAAGGACAGCACAAGAACCCCGCAAATAAAGCGGTTTTCAATGCCAAAAGCCGTCCCGGTTATATAAAAGAACAGATAAATCTGCATTATCATGGGTGTACCCCTGATAAAAGTTACATACAGCTTTGCAAGATAGCGCAAAATTAAGATTTTCGAGGATTGCATAACTGCTCCGGTCAATCCCAAAATCAAGCTGACTATCAGGCTTACAAGGCTTAGTGACAGGGTCATTAAAAAGCCGTTAACTATCCTCTCATCGAAATCCGGCAAAAACGAAAAATCAAAAGTTACGCCTATTTTCGACAAAGAAAACCAAAAAATAATTGTTATAAACATAGTTAAAAGCAGCAGGTTTACTGCCGCTTTTAACGGATGAATTTTGTTATGTTTAGAAACGAATACATTCATATTAATCCTCTAAGTCGAAAAACCATTTGAATCCCAATTGGTCAAAGGCTTTCTTTTCTTCAGACAAGTATTTTTCGGTGAGTTTATCGAAGCCGCCGTCGGCGGTAAATTTGGCGATAAATTCATTAACCTTACCAAGCAACTCGGTATTTTCCTTTTTTACCGCAACACCCCAATACTCCACATTTTGAAAGGGAATAAATATGGCTTCGGTGGTATCCGGATTTTTTTGATTGTTCCTGTATATTGTAAGCTGGTCATATAAAAAGCCGTCAGCCTTCCCTTGAGACACTTCGGTTACACAGGCACTTTCATCTGCCAGAGCAATAATTTCCGCATTTTTCAGGTTGTTTTGTGCATATAAAAATCCCGTAGAGCCCGTTTTTACAGCTACCTTTTTTCCGGCTTGGTTTAAGTCATCTATGGTTACTATCCCGGAATCTTTATTTGCCAAAATGGCCAGCAGAGAATTTGCGTAAGGATCGGAAAAATCCACCTCTTGCTTGCGGCTGTCCGTAATAGTCATGGAGGAAATAACCAAATCTGCTTTACCGGTTTGCAAAGAGGGTACTAAGCCTTCCCATGCCGTATTTGCAATTACAACTTCTTTGCCCAAATATTCGCCCAGGGCCTTGGCAAAATCTACACTTACTCCGGTTGGATTGCCTGAGCCGTCTTTTGTTTCAAACGGCGGATATGCCAGTTCCATAGCCACGGTTATTTTAGAGTTATCGGTGTTGCTTCCGCATCCGGCCAACAGCAACAGGGCCGATAACATAAATCCCAAAATTAATACTTTATACAACTTCTTCAAACTTTTACCTCCTTCTGCAATCAAGATGACTTTTATTCTTCTCGGTTCATCTTTGTATTTACGCTATTGACTTTTTTAATATCTAACTGTAGTATATAAATTAACGGAAGCTTTGTAAAGTAGGCACAAAAATGTGACATAGTTACCAATAGGAAACTATTGTGTTATTTAAGTATTTTTAGGAGGAACACCATGAAACAAAAGTTGCCCGGCTGTCCTGTAGAGACTACGCTTTTGCTTATAGGAAATAAGTGGAAGGTTCTTATTCTACGGGATTTAATGGAAGGAACCAAACGCTTCGGTGAACTGCGCAACTCCATAGGAAATGTTTCTCAAAAGGTATTAACCGCACAACTTAGGGATATGGAGGACAAAGGTCTGGTTAACCGTAAGGTTTATGCCGAAGTCCCTCCTCGAGTGGAATATACCCTAACCGAAACCGGCTATAGCCTTAAACCCATACTGGACGCTATGGTTGATTGGGGTTTGGGTTATAAAATCGCCATAGCCGAAAGACCTGTCTAGGTTGCTAAATACAGCCAACCCTTACAGGTCTTTTTTTATATTGCCGGTTTATTACATATACTTAAATGAACAAGGAATGGTAAAACAGTTCGCTCATGTATTTTTCAAGGAAAACCACCGGTCGCTCTCACTACGAATATACGCTTTGGTTACTCTTTAATTAGCATTCGACTAAATTCACTTTAAAAGCGCATACATACAGGAATCGGAAATAACCCCGTTTTTGTAAACACTGTTTTTTAACACACCTTCAAGCTTAAACCCTGCCTTTTCCAATACCCTTCTTGAGCCTATGTTGTTTGCAAATACATCGGCGTAAATTCTAACTGTATCAAATTTTTCAAAGGTCATATTGCAGATGCGTTTTATGGCTTCGGTCATTATTCCCTTACCCCAAAATTCCTCCGCAAGCCAATAACCCAACTCTGCACTTTTTGAATACACATCATCTTTAACAAAAATGCCTATACTGCCAACTGCTTTGCCGGCTATTGTTATTGCTCTGCAAAGCCTGTTTTCGTCACCTTTTTCTATACAGTCCTTAATGTAGTTTTCTGCATCTGCTTGTGAATAGGGATGTGGAAAGGAGTTGCGTACATTATCGGCAATTTTCTTGTTGTTTGCATAAAAAGACACATCGTCTACGTATTTCAAATCCCATTGAGTTAATATAAAATCCATTAGGATCACTCCTCAGCAAAATTGAAATTATATTTATAAACCTCTGCATACAATACCTTTTTGTAATGCTTAAAAACTTCTTCTGAAATCTTTTCGGGATAACTCATTATCATAAGCGGTATCTTTTTTCTTCCTTTGGAAATAGGTGGTTGCATATAATCATATTCGTTTAGACGGAATCCGTTTCTTGTGTAAAAACCTATACGCCTTTGTGATATTTCGTTATCCGGCGGTTCTACTTCTAAACAAATCGGGCAATCCAAAGTTGAAATAAGTTCCTGCAAAACCTTAGCCCCTATGCCCTCTCCTCGGTAGTTTTCATTTACAGCAAAATGTTCTATAAACGCAAAGCCGTCAAAACTCCATACCGCAAAAAAGGCCATAATTTCTCCGGTTTCACTTTTACAAACGTAGATGCGGTAAAGTGGGTTACTCAGAAGTGCTTTTTGCTCATGGTAAGGTCGCCTTTCGCTTATAGGAAAGCTCTTTTTCAATATATCATATACTATGTCGAATTCGTCAGGCAGTAACTCTGTCAGCATTTTAACAATCCTTAATACAACAAAAGAAGCGTAATCAAAGTATACTTCCGTTATACCTCTTTTGAGTTCTGATAATTTGTATGAAACCCCAAGTAAAGAATGCAACTATAAAAATCCAACCATAAGAAGTTCCGGTAGCAAAATCAAATACCGAACATAGAAATATGCCCATACCAAGGGTTAAAACAGCTTTGCCGATTTTTTCGGTATAGGCCTTTTTGTCATTATCCGCAACATTTTTATAATGAAAGCTATGGATTAATGTAATCTGCTCTTTCCTTCAAATACGCAGGCCCATTATGAATAAAACCATGCTAATACTTGAAAGAGTAATTAACTTTATAATTGCATTCCCTCCACTCAGGTGGGATTATTTGCATACAAAAACTTCAAATATGCTCCACAAAATATCTGAGCACCGTTTTTAAATTAGCCGGTGCGGCTTTTCTTGGGTTGGTAATATAAATTTCCTTGTGGCTCACATCTTTACGAATTAGATTATTTTCTATGCAATAGTCTGTCAGCTTTTGAAAACTTTCGGGCCCGTTGTCATAGGGTCCTAGGTGCATAATTTGTACACTTAAGCCATCTGTTAAGGTTTCAAAAACCACCTTGTTCACCAAGGGATTGATTTTTTTCTTGGATAGGCAGATATTTAAAGCCTTGCATACTATTTCGTCAGTCACAAAATTTGGTTGTCTCACCATAATTTTATAGCTAAGCATATCCTTGTCAAAAATATGATCCGGGTCAGTAATGTCCGGAAGATTCCATATGCCTTCCAAGGGATAAATTCTATAGTCGAAGTAGCCTTCCGGGGTAAAACACTTTTTAGGCATATTTTTAACCGCATAAGATAAGGAATACAAAGCACCAACGGCATCCGCAAAGGACTGATCGTTGGGGTTACCTACACCTTCAAGAGTAAAAAATTTAAAAGCCGGTATATTCGTAGTTTGAGGCAGTGTTTTAGGTAAATAAAGATGTTTCTCGCTTCTTTTCCATTGATATTTCATTTGGACCCTCACTTTTTGAAAAAGAAATCTACCGCATACCAACCTTGATTAATAATACTGATTCCATTTAAACAGTAGATAAAAATTTACAGTTTAGACAAAGATTCAAGGATAATTTGCAAATTTTTATCCTTAATTAAATATGGAATTAGTATAAAGATTCAGTGTTGCATTAAAAGTAGACCGTTTTACCGGTAAATATCAATTGAAGTCTACGTTTTGGGTCGGAAATTAATTTGCTGAAATCAGAAATTTATAGATCGGTTCTAAAATCTTATAACCTTTAGCTATATATGAGGCAAAATCCTCGGAAAACAACAGGTTAAAATCATTGGATTCGGAGATAAAGGCAATGTTTTTACGGTTTAGCCAGTTTGTTATATTTTCAGGACTGTCGGGGTAGCGATTTTTTTTGTACTCGTCACCGGTTAGGAAAAATAAATCCTGGCTTTCGTAAGCCGCAAGGGCATCTTGAAAGGAAATGTGGTTGTTCAGTATTAAATTTCTGATAGAATTCATAGTTTGGGTGCCTGCGTCATAATAGCCGCAACCAAAAGTAAATCCGGAGGTTGAAACTTCACAGAAAAAGCCGGGCATACCGTAAAACAGTTTTTTATCTCTAATAAAAACCACCCACATTAAATCTCTGTAAAGGGATTTATCCTTTGAGAATCTGGTGTCTCTGTAAATACGAGAAATGCATTTACCTATTTTCGGCTCGCAAATCAGTCTGTCGTCTATGGAAAGAACAGTGGGAGTAAGGTCTTTAACCAGTTCTATTAAGGGATTTATTACAAATTCTTGGTATTGGGGTTTGTGTTCATCAAACCAAACCTTGCTGTTTTGAAGGCGGTTTTCAAATAGGAAATGTAGGGTTTCGTTAGTAAAGGGCACGGTAATGCCTCCTATTTTATGTGTGTTTGGCGTTAAAGTAATTGCGCAAGTAACCCGGTAAGCTTTTCTTTAAATACAATGTCTTGCTCCTTGGTTCTTTTTGGCATACCCTTTAGTTTTCCGCCGCTCATTCTTATTTTTTTAGCTGTATGCCTTTGCATCAATAAAGAATCCATATTTTCGTTGCTGTAAATCATGCCGTTTTGGCTAATTGCCTTTGCTTCCTTGGCAAGGCACATAGCCGCCAAGCCGTAATCTTGGGTGATTACAACATCACCCTTGCTCACCGCATTAACAAGTGCAAAATCCACGCTGTCCGTACCTTTTGAGATAAAAACGGTTTCCGCACCTTCCTTGTGCAACAAATGAGAGGTATCACAAAACAGCAGGCATTGAAGATTAAATTTCTTTGCAATTTGTATGGTAATGTCCACTACAGGACAGCCATCCGCATCAATTAGGATTTTCAAAAGTTTATACCTCTGATGATTTCTTCATTTTTATTTCCATAAAGTTCATACATTCGCTCATAAATAAGGCCATTTGCTCAATTACCGGTATGGTTACCGAGTTGCCGAATTGCTTGTAAAGCTGGGCATTACTTAAACCTTGAGGAAGGGAAAAACCGTCCTTACCGCTTTCGTCCATAAAAGCGTAATTTATAAAGCCCTGCAACTTACCCCATTCTCTGGGCGTCATATGACGTATGCCCTCGTTATTAAGGGGTGTTTTTTTATATCTGCAAACAGAACCGGCTATTCCTTCTTGAGGGTCATAGACCATGTTTCTCTCTTTACCTGAACCACCTGTTGCCAAAATAGCGTTGGAATAAGGGTTTTCCGTTTCCGGGCGGTTTACTATTATATAACCGAAACCGTTGCCCCTGTTTTTGTGCCTGATTTTGTGTTCTTTCAGGGTTACCAAATATCCTTGGGAAACGTAATATTGCGCCGGAGCGTTAAATTCAAGTAAATCGTTAAGGTCGTTGTAAATTGGTTCGCCCGGCCGTTCTGTGGGCAGATGTTTTTTCGGTAATAAGTCGGTGTATTTTCCGAAATATTTTCTGTCAAATCCCATAATGTAAACACGAGGTCTGTTTTGGGGTATGCCAAAGTTCTTTGAGTTGCGGACGAATTCGCTTTTGTCGTAAACCAAGTTGCCGTTTTCGTCTTGGGTGACACCTATTATTTTGTAGTCCAATTCTTTAATCAATAAGTTTAGGATTACTTTAAAAGTATTACCCTTGTCGTGAGTAAATAGGTTGTCCACGTTTTCCAACATGAAGGATTTAGGTCTTGTTCGTTTTATTATGTCAGCTATATCGAAAAACAGGGTTCCTCTGGTAGCATCAAAAAAGCCCTCTTTTTTTCCGGCTCGGCTGAAAGCCTGACAGGGAAACCCGGCCAATAAGGTATCGTAGGTCTGCGATGCGACTTTTTGTTTGAATTCTTCCGAAGTAATATCATTTTTTGGGTTTTCGCCGAAAATATGCTCATAGGTTTTGCAGGCATAGTTATCTATCTCTGCGGACAGCACATTTTTGAACCTTCCGGTCATTTCGAAACCCCGGCGTATTCCGCCAATACCGGCACATAAATCTATGGTCTTGTACTTTTTATCTTTCAATTTTATTGCCCTTTCAATTATATCCGCACACAATCCGGGATTCTTTTTTATTTCTCTGCCCCAAAACCGCAAGACTGTCCAGCCTTGTTTTTTCAGTTCGTTGTTTACTTCAAGGTCACGTTCAATATTTTTTTCGATTTTGGGTATCCAAAATTCTTGGTTGGATTTAAAATCCCTCTTGCGTTCTTCCCAATTATATCCATGCCAAAATTCGCTATCGCAAAACACCGCTACTTTTTTGTTAAGGAAGACTATGTCGGGTTTTCCTACAATTCCCGTCACGTTTTTGCGATAACGCAGGCCTCTTTCCCACAAAGCCTTCCGTAGGATTAATTCTATGGCGGAGTCTTTGTTTTTTACCCTTTTCATATTGTAGCTGATTTGCTCTTTGGTTTTCTTAGCCATTATTTCACCGTGGATGTTGATAACAGACTGTCTTTTTTATATTTAATCTACATTATATCTCTCTCGGGTTAAATAGGCAATCTTTCAACCAACGATTTAATCAAATGAAAAGAGTTGCACAGTTCTATATTATGGGTAATCCCAATTCAACTTGAAAACGGTTGCCTTGGGGCTTTATATTTATAATACCGTCGTACCTTTTAACCGTAGCCTTTACTGATTCTATGCCTATTCCCGGCCCGGGGCGTTTGCTTGACAAGAATAAACTCCTGTGCTTTTTCAATGTACCGTCAAAGCTGTTATCCACAGCAAAAATTATGCGGTTTCCCATTATTTTGCCGCCTATAAAAACAAATTTGTTTTCGTCTTGTTGGCGAATACAGGCTTCGAAGGCATTTTCAAGTAAGTTACCCAGAATTGTACATAATTCCGCTATGGGAAAGGGTACTTCACCGGGCAATTCAAGGCGAAAGGTTAGGGCTATGTTATGCTCCTTTGCCAAGCTATAATAATAATGTAAAAGTGCGTCAAGTTCCGGGTTTTCGGCAATGGCTATATGGTCTGTGCCTGTGTTCAGTTCTGTAACTTCGCCTAAATATTTAATCAATTCCTCTTGTTGGGCCTTTGCCGCTAGGGTAGATAGGGTACGAAGGTGATGCCTTATATCGTGTTTTATACGCTGACTTTCCTCTACCTTTTCGGAAATCTGCCGTAAATGTTCCACTTGAATGGCAAGTTGCTTTTCCATTTGTCGTCGTTCTTCGGCAAAAACAAAGCTTAGACGGTAGCCCTCGGTAATCTCCTTCCAAAGCAGGGTTCCCAGAGCAAAAACTATGGCAAATCCACCCCAAACGCCAAAATACCAACCGTAAATAGGCTCGTATACCGGCATCAGCCTATCCCAAACAAAGGCAGATGCATATACTACGGTTGCATAAAAAAGAAGCTTGGTTAAACCGGCATTTTTTTGCAGAGTAATCCATGCCGTAATCAAAAGATAGGCAGAAACCGCAGCTTTAAAGATAAACACTGCCGTGGAGAAATCTCGAATTACCCCAAAGGTCAGTTCCGCTGAAAATGTTCCGTAAACCAAAGCCACCACACAAAAAATACCCGAAATAAAACTGCTTATCCCGGAAACCTTTCCGGTTATTCCGCAAATTCTGTTATGTAGCAACAAAACCAGAAAGGTCATAAAATATGAAGAAAACAGCTCTGCCGTATACCAAGGATGAACAGAAAGAGGGAGAAAATGCACAACAGAATAGGAGGTATATCCGCAAAGGGACAAACAAAGCAATGCAAACAAACCTGCGTTTTTGTTGCACTGTCTCGTTTTAAGGGCAAGGTAAAAGGATAGTAATGCCGTAAGCAGAGCAACGGTGGTTGCAACCAAACTTAAGCCCATGCGTATACCTCTTGCCGTTTCTACATGGGCGGTTTCTCCAAACGCCGGGGGATAAATCATTCCGCTGTAAAAATGCGAAAAATCAGCCACAGCAATCATCAGCGTAGTTTTTCCGGAGGCTTCAAAGGTAACAAGACGAGTATGAATCAGGTCTTTGTAATTATAGGGTTCGGGATTGCCGGTTTGAAGAATCTGCTTATCATTTATATAAAACTTGTAAGCCGAAAATATTTCCGGCAACTCTATAGAATAGCTGCGTTTCTCTTGAGGAAGCCTCAATTTCATTACATAAGTTCCAAAACCATGAGGGCTTTGCAGCTCGTTATTCAAAGAGAAATTAGTATACTGCCCAACAGTTATATGCCGCTGATATTCCGGCTCCTTTTGCTCAAGTTGTTCCGGAGTAAGCAGAACATTCGGATAAAAAATCCAACCTGCGTTTAAAAATCGCAAGGGATATTTTTCGTAATCATCATTTTCTATGTAAAGAGTACCGCTTATGGCTTGGGGTGAAAAATATGTATATTTATTATCAAAGTTATGTAAAAGCAAAAAGAATAACGAAGACAAAATTATAACAAGAAAAAACCCTACTGTTTGAGAGATAAAAGCGTAGTTTTTTTTCATCCCTGCCTCCGATAACAAACGATAATGCCAATTTCAGACATTTTATCTTTCAAATGTTTATATTATCACATAATTGGGCATTTGTATAGCTATTATAAAGAGCAAAACTTCAAAAACCGGTCGGAAACTTTCCGGACCGGTTTTTCAGTTTTTACGCCGTGGCTTTATTTTCCGAATCCATAGCAATTTTTATAAGTTCCAGATTATTTTGCAGTCTAACATCATCCGGGCTGTATTCCAGCGCAGCTTTTGCGTGTTCATACGAGCGTTTATACATTTTTAGATTATAACAAGCTAAGGCAGCCAAATCATGAGGGGTATAATCCCAAGAATAACCCATATTTACATAGGTTGTGGACTTATTTTTTATATTTAATGCTGCTTCCGCTGCGAAAAATACTATGGGCCAGTCTTGCAACTCATAAGCCATTTTTGCAAACTCTACATAAGGGTCTCTGAGATAATGAGCCTCGGCTATTGCCCGGTAATACCAGCTGTAGGCATCGGTAATATGCCCCATTCTATGGTAAGACCGTGCTATCCAGCGCATGGAAGCACATTTTTCTTCGTTCCAATAGGAGGTGGGCATGGTAATATGTCTTTTTAGGGTCTCGATGCATTTTTCCCATTGACCGAAATACATATATTCTCTGCCCAAATAATAGGTCATTCTGTCATCCAGCGGAGATTCCTCCACAGCAATTTCCAAAAGCCCCAAATACGAGCCTCTGGATTTTGTAGGGTCGGGATAATGATTTAAAACCATGCCTTCAATGAAAATAGTTTCCAAAGGCAGGGTTCCTTGGTATTTTATACATTCATGTATGGGATAAAACCAGCGGAAGTTTTGGCGTTCATGTACCTTGAAATAATGAAACTGCACATCGGGAGTGCCGTCAGGCTTCAAACTCCAGTTATACAAATATCGGCCGGTTCTGCACACCTGATGAATAACTCTAGCTTTATTTTCAGCCCAGGCGATTTCCAATTTTTCACGCCAACCCGGTTCAAACAGTTCGTCTAGGTCTGTACAAACACAAATATCTGCGTCTTCCGGTACATGGTCCAGAGAAATGTTTCGGGCAACATCGAAACGCCAAGGTCTTACAATATCAACATAAACCGTTGCACCTCTAGCCCTTAATTTTTCCACAGTACCGTCTTCAGAGCCTGTATCAGTCACTATAATTTCGTCCGCTTCGCCCATGGAATCCATCCATCTGTCCACAAATGATTCTTCATTTTTGCAAATGGCGTATACGCATACTTTAAAGTTCTTCATACAGACCCTCCTCTTTTAATTTTTCCTCGATTAATTCTAAGTTTCTTTGCAAACGTAAATCATTTTCGCTTAATTCTACGGCTTTTTTTGCAAGCTCGTAGGATTCTTTGTATAATTCCAACCGGTAAGCGGCTATGGAACAAAAATCATACAGAGAACAGCCCCAGCTTTCCGGTTCTACAAGGTAGCTGCCTGTTTTCCAAGTAATTGCAAGGGCTTTTTTACACATAGAGTAGACTAAGGGCCAGTCACTTTCCTTGTAACCCAAACGGGCCATTTTTAAATAGGGTTCTCTGATGTGTGGGCACTCAGCTATGGCCTTGTAAAGCCATAATTTTGCTTCATTTAAGTTACCCATAGATTCATAGCTGCTTCCTATAAAACGCATGGAGGCACTGCGCTCTTCGTTCCAAACAGCCGTGGGTAGTTCAAGGTGTTTCTTTAGAGTTTCTATGCATTTTTCATGTTGCCCGTAATACATATACTCCCTACCCAGCCAGAATATTGTTCTGTCGTCGGTTGGGTTTTCCTCTGCCGAAAGTTCCAAAAGCGGCAAATATTGTGAACGGGGTTTTGAAAGGTCCGGGTAATGATTCAGAACCATTCCTTCTACCCAAACGGATTTTTCCTCATCTGTTCCGCTGTATTCCAAAACCTCATGTACGGGATGAACCCATCTAAAATCCTTTCTTCTGTGGATTTTCTCCATAGTAAACTGTTTACAGGGTGTACCGTCTTCGTTGAAACTCCAAGTAAACAAGTATCTTGCCCTGGTACAAGCCGGATCCCAGGCGTTTTCCAGCTTTTCTCTCCAACCCGGTTCAAAAACTTCATCCAAATCGTTAGACACACAAATGTCGTAATCCTCCGGAATATTATCCATGGCTTTATTTCGGGCAACATCAAAACGCCAAGGCTTTATAACCTCGCTGTAAACTTCTGCACCTCTTGATTTAAGTTTTTCTACCGTATTATCCTCAGAGCCGGTATCCAACACCACTACCATATCAGCTTCGCTGACGGCATCCATCCAACGGTCTATAAATTGTTCTTCATTTTTTGCTATGGCATAAACACAGATTTTATATTTACCCAAGAAATCACCCTCCTTAAAATTGTAGTACAGGCTTAGGTTTGTATAAAAAACCGCTGACCTTTGTTTAATGATATACAAGAGTCAGCGGTTACCTTACATATTTATAGGTTCAGAATATTCACATGAGACCGAGTATTTCAATACTAAAATCCACCATGATGTCGTGAAAATGAGCTCTTACTAAGCGTCTAATTTTTCAGCTTTCAACAAAGCACCCACGCCTGTAGAAAGAGAAATTAATGAAATAATCGGTGTTGTTATTACTAAATCAAGCACATCACCCGCAATTAATGTTGCAATAGACGAAAGTGTAACCAATGCTTCTGTTGCAGCTACAATTGTAACTGTAACGGAAGTTTGAGGTAGAACTACACCGTTTGAACGTACTTCAGCAGTTACCGCAACTCCTGCGGCTGATGTTACGTATAGAGCGTAGTAAATATCGTAGTCACCACCCGGACCAACAGTAATTGAAACAGCACCGGGTGCTACATTTGAAGAAGGTAACGGTGCTGAAAAAGGAATAACACTTGGGACTCCGCCAACTGTAGCAATAATAGGAGCGGTATCATTAAATGCACCACCGAATGCGGCTAAACCGTTTGCAGGACCGGTAGGTCCGGTATCACCTGTAGGTCCTGTGGCACCTGCAATACCTGCAATACCTGCAACACCGGCAGGACCGGTATCACCTGTAGGGCCTGTGGGACCGGTATCACCTGTAGGGCCTGTGGGTCCGGTATCGCCTGTAGGGCCGGTGGGACCTGTATCTCCTGTAGGACCTGTAGGTCCGGTATCGCCTGTAGGGCCGGTGGGACCTGTATCGCCTGTAGGACCTGTAGGTCCGGTATCGCCTGTAGGGCCGGTAGGACCGGTATCGCCTGTCGGGCCGGTAGGACCGGTGTCGCCTGTAGGGCCGGTAGGACCGGTATCGCCTGTAGGTCCGGTAGGACCGGTATCACCTGTAGGACCTGTAGGACCGGTATCGCCTGTAGGACCTGTAGGACCGGTATCGCCTGTGGGGCCTGTAGGACCTGTGTCGCCTGTAGGACCGGTAGGACCTGTGTCGCCTGTAGGACCGGTAGGACCGGTATCACCGGTCGGGCCGGTAGGACCGGTATCGCCTGTAGGACCGGTAGGACCGGTATCGCCTGTAGGTCCGGTAGGACCGGTATCGCCTGTAGGTCCGGTAGGACCGGTGTCGCCTGTAGGGCCGGTAGGACCTGTAGGACCGGTATCACCTGTAGCGCCGGTGGGACCTGTAGCACCTATGGGGCCTGTGGGGCCTGTGTCACCTGTAAAACCAACGGGACCTGTAGGACCTGTATCACCAACGGGGCCTGTAGGACCGGTAAAACCAACGGGACCGGTGGGGCCTGTATCACCTGTTGCACCAACAGGGCCTGTAGGACCTGTATCACCAACGGGACCGGTAGGACCGGTAAAACCAACGGGACCGGTAGGTCCGGTATCGCCTGTTGCGCCAACGGGACCGGTAGGGCCGGTGTCGCCAACAGGGCCGGTAGGGCCGGTATCGCCCACAGGGCCTGTAGGGCCTGTGTCGCCTGTAGCACCAACAGGACCTGTAGGACCTGTATCACCAACGGGGCCTGTAGGGCCGGTATCGCCCACAGGGCCTGTAGGGCCGGTATCGCCTGTAGCACCAACAGGGCCGGTAGGACCTGTATCACCAACGGGACCGGTAGGACCTGTGGGGCCAATGGGACCGGTAGCTCCGGTGGTTCCTGCTATACCTGCAGGACCTGTATCGCCTGTTGGGCCTATGGGACCGGTATCACCGGTGGGTCCGGTAGGGCCTGTGTCACCTGTAAGGCCTAATGGGCCCGTATCACCGGTAGGACCTGTATCGCCTGTAGGGCCTGTAGGGCCGGTATCTCCGGTAGGACCTGTAGGGCCGGTGTCACCGGTAGGGCCTGTAGGACCGGTATCTCCGGTAGGACCTGTGGGGCCTGTAAAGCCTGTAGGACCGGTATCACCTGTGGGACCTGAGTTGCAGTATTGAAAACAATACAAGAAATTCGGATTATAACCGCTTCTTAACTTAGTAGAGAGGTTGTGTTATAAATAGTTCACGGTTCCTGCTACCCAAATAAAACAAATTACAACATATATTGACAAATATACTATTATTATCTATGATTAATATACACTTGAATTAAAATTGGGTAGTGTCATAAAAGCGTATAACTGTAGGGAGTAACCGCCCGAAATAACCACTGTATATTGTGCAAAGGCGGTAACATCCGACCTACAAAAATCATCTAATTTATGACAGCACCAAATTTTATTGCTTGGATTACTTATAATAACAAAGCTTTACAACAACAGAATTATGGTGGGTTGTGGAAATTTTAAAACTAATGATCAGGGGGTATTTTAATGAAGAAGAGTTTCTGTTTGCTTGTAAGTGCAGTTTTTGTTTTTCTTGCGTTTACTACAGTCTATGCCAAAGAATCTTTTAAACAGATTATTCCTTGTAAATATGACAATATCGGTTTATTTGAGGATGGTATTGCTCCTGCTTTAAAAGGCGGTAAATGGGGGTTCATTGATGTAAACGATAACGTAATCATTGATTTTAAATTTGATCAAGCAAAATCATTTTCAGAGGGTTTATCTCCTGTTAATCAAAACGGTAAATGGGGCTATATTGATAAGAAAGGTAACACTGTTATTCCCTTTAAATTTTTTAATGCCAATCCGTTTAAAAGCGGTGTTGCATGTGTTGATCTTGGGCAAAGAGAATGGGTTTATATAAATAAGAAAGGAGAATTAATAACAAAAGAGTCATTCCAATTACCCAATAATTTCAGTGACGGCTTGGGGCTTGTTGGCAAAAATATTAATAATAACTATACATATGGCTTTGTGGATAGTACTGGTAGGATGGTGATTCCATATAAGTATGTTGTTGTTAAGCCATTCGATGATGGAATGGCCGGGGTTAGTAGTGCAACGACCTATTCTGTACATACCCAATCTAACGGTAAATGGGGATTTATTGATAAAAACGATAAACTTGTAATTCCATATAAATTTGATGAAGTAGATTATTTTAATGATGGAATAGCTGCAGTTAAGATTAATGGTAAATGGGGTTATATTGACAAAACAGGCAATACTATCATAGAAGCTCAATTTGAAGAGGCACGTGCGTTTTATGAAGGTCTGGCTGCCGTAAAAAAGGGTGGTAAGTTCGGATACATTGATATTACAGGAAATACTGTAATTGATTATCAATTTGATACTGCATGGAATTTTCATGAAGGGCTATCAGTTGTAAAACAAGGGGATAAATGGGGATACATTGATAAGAGCGGCAAAAACATTATACCTTACCAATTTGAGGCATGTGGTAATTTCTCAAATGGTAGAGCAGCTGTAATCCTTTCAGGAAAATATGGATATATCGGCTTATTATCACAGGGTCAATCTACATATGAAGTGACAAAAACTATAAATGTCACTGTTTATGATGTTAAAGTGAATTTTGATACACCGCCTATCATAAAGAATGGACGTACACTTGTGCCTTTAAGAGCAATCTTAGAAGCTTTGAATGCAACTATTGACTGGGATGATAGCTCAAAGTGCCTTACATCTACATTTAATGGTAGAAAAATTAGTATATTTATAAACTCGACTACTGCATATGTGGATGATACAGAAGTTTCTTTGGATGTAGCACCCGAAATTATTGAGGGCAGAACAATGTTACCTGTTAGGTTTGTTGCAGAATCATTTGGTTTAGAAGTTATTTGGGATGGAGATAGCAATACAGTTAAGATTCAAAGTAGCTAGAGCGTGTCTGAGTATTTACGTATATAGCTAAAGAACCGGTATTATCAAATAATTTACTGTGAAAGGGGCTGTTGCAAAACAATTTACTAAATCGTTTTGCAACAGCCCCTTTATGCTCACGAACTTATTTCTATCGAAAGTAAATCCTAAAGATTCCCTTGTTTATAATCCTATTGAATTTATTGTTAATGCCCGGAGCGAAAACCCTGAAGTGTTCATTGTTAATCCGTACCGGTTCAAATTGGGACTATACATCTTAAAATGCGGAAAATAATGTCCTTTTTTTGCTTAATAATATTTGTGCTATTTTATACGTTTTTAAGCAGAAAAACTGTAAGAATTATCTGAATAATGTTGAAAAGTTTTTCGATATGCGGTACAGTATGTTAAATAATGGTTTTAATTTCGCAGAATATATTTTTAGTTAACAGGAAGGACGTGTAACATCTGAACTTTGTAAAGAGGTCTGTAAAACTTCATGGCGACAGGACAATATATATCCTTATTCCGGAGCAGCGGTGTGACAGTATTGCGGCTGCCCATGACAGCTGGGGCAATTACTATGCCTTTGCTAACAGCACAGGATTTAAGTTGCTCACAAAATTGCTCCTTATGGCCGCAGAGCTAAAGAAGGATGAGTTAATCTATCTGCCGGCGGATTTTGCTTACATAGAAGGGATTAAGGTTTTTCATGCCGGCATGAGGGAATACTACACAGCCATAGCCCTGATTAACTATAGTCAACTGCAAATCAGTGCTAAAGACCTGAAAACTGCACTGAGCATAAAAACATACACCTGCGGCATAACAGAGCGGAGCGCCCATCTTCCTGCGGGATATATTCCGGGGTGGAAAACCCGGCATCGGCTGAATGTGAAAACCAACGGAAAAACGCTTCTTATCAGTACAAACGAGGATGGATTTGTTGATATGGCACACTCTTGTGACAGCTTGACCGTGTACAATGATGATGCAAAATATAATGATTATCCGGCCCATATGCATCATGACATGGACGAGAATACCGTCAAAAGTTTGGGAATTAACTTCTACTATTGGCAGTGTCCGCCTCAGGATCAATTCACATGACAAAAAGAACACTTTGTCATTAATTTCGCAAGGAATTGATAGAGCTATATTGCAAATATTTAGGTTAAAAGAAAATACGAGGTGATTTTTTGCAGCAAGGTATTTACAGACACTTCAAGGGCAACGAATATGAACTTTTATACATTGCTAAACACAGCGAAACTTTAGAATCTATGGTAGTTTACAAGGCGCTTTACGGTGAGGGTGGTATTTGGGTAAGACCCTTATCCATGTGGAATGAACTTATAGAGCATAAGGGCAAAACAGTAAAACGCTTTGAGAAAGTGGAGAATATATGAACGGACAAAACAGAGCTGACATAAAAATCGGTAGTGAAGTAGATATTGTGCTAAAGGCAGACCAAAGAACAGGCAAGCTGACACACGGAAAGGTTAAAAGAATACTGACCAAAAGCACCACTCACCCTCATGGTATAAAAGTTATGCTGGAGGACGGTCAGGTGGGTCGTGTTAAAGGGGTTTGTTGATTTGGGGTGGGGATGGTTGGCTTGTTAGTTGCAAATTATAGCAATAATGCGAAGTAGAATTTGTGGTCATGACTTGTTGAAGGAGATGATTTGAACGAAACAATCAGATAA
>CAYMOU010000054.1:0-18604 GCA_964392115.1 uncultured Defluviitaleaceae bacterium
GCTAAATTATGGTCACAATACAATCATTAGCCTGTTATGTACCGGAAAAAACCGTTTCAAACGATGACTTATCTGAATTTTTGGATACAAGCCACGAATGGATTTATACCAGAACCGGTATAGAAAACCGTCATATAGCCGTAGAGGATTCTACTTCTACCATGTGCCACAAGGTAAGCCTTCAACTGTTGGAAAAGACCCAAACCAAGGCAGAAGACATAGAATTAATTATTGCGGCTTCTGTTACTCCCGATTTTGCAGTGCCGTCCACAGCCTGTTTGGTTCAAAACCTGCTTGGCAACAAAAAAGCCGTGGCCTTCGATATTAATGCCGCCTGTTCGGGCTTTGTGTACGCATTGTCCGTAGGAGAAAAATTAATACGCTCAGGGGCCTACAGCAACGCCTTGATTCTTGCCGGCGAAACCCTTTCTAAAATTACAAACTGGGATGAGCGCTCTACTGCCGTTCTGTTCGGAGACGGCGCAGGCGGTGCCTTGTTAACCGCCGGCGATAAAGAAAGCTTCTTAGGCGAAGACATCCACAGCGACGGCGAAAAATGGTCAAAACTTACGGTTAACTCCATGCCCACAAGCAACTGCTACGTGGAAAACCCGTGGAGCAAATATATACAAATGGACGGCAGAACGGTCTTCGAATTCGCCGTAAAATCCGTTCCACAAAGCATTTTAAACCTGCTGTCCAAAACAAATTATACCCTTGACGATATAGATTATATCATCCCTCACCAAGCCAACAGCCGTATTGTTGACGGTATAATCAAAAAACTTAAAGTATCACCGGACAAAATGTTCGTAAACATAGGCGACTACGGCAACACCTCCTCCGCAAGCATACCCATAGCCCTTTGCGAAATGGAACAAAAAGGTATGCTTAAACCCGGCTCCGGCCAAAAAATCATCATCTCCGGCTTCGGCGGCGGACTAACCTGGGGTTCTTTACTTCTATCCCTATAAAAAAACAGACATCTAACCCTTTAACGTAAATTATCAATAATAAAATATTAAAGTCTTTTTGAAGGGAGTTTGAGGGAAACTTTTTCTTCAGAAAAAGTTTCCCTCAAGGTCTTATTCTTTTAATCTCTATCCCTACACTATACTCTATCGGAGGTAAAATATGATCTGCCAACTCTTAGGCATTAAATATCCCATATTTTCCGGCGCTATGGCCTGGATTTCCGACGCCTCTCTGGCCGCCGCCGTCTCTAACGCAGGCGGCCTTGGTATCATAGCCGGCGGTAACGCACCTGCGGACATAGTCCGTGCTGAAATTCGCAAAGCAAAAGAACTAACGGACAAGCCCTTTGGCGTTAACATTATGCTGCTCTCTCCGGCAGCCGACGAAGTTGCCGAAGTAGTCTGCCAAGAAGGCGTACAAGTAGTAACCACCGGCGCCGGCAGCCCGGCAAAATACATGGAAAACTTTAAAAAGCACAATATCAAGGTAATCCCGGTTATTCCCTCTGTGGCTCTGGCCCAACGTATGGCAAAATCAGGCGCAGATGCAGTTATTGCCGAAGGCATGGAATCCGGCGGACACGTAGGCAAAACCACTACCATGGCTCTGGTTCCTCAAGTTGTAGACGGCGTAAAAATCCCCGTTATAGCCGCCGGCGGTATAGCAGACGGCCGAGGCATGGCAGCCGCCTTTATGCTGGGCGCAAAAGCCGTTCAAATCGGCACTCGTTTTCTGGTAGCCAAAGAATGTACCGTCCACGAAAACTATAAAAAATCCATACTCCGAGCCAAAGATATAGACACCGTAATTACCGGCCAAATCACCGGCCACCCGGTTCGTGTTTTACGCAACAAAATAGCCCGCCAAATGCTGGACCTTGAAATGGTAGCAAAAGACCAAGTAGAAGCCGCAGTACAAAAATTCGAAGAACTGGGCAGCGGCGCCTTACAAAGAGCCGCCATCTCCGGCGATACAGACACAGGCTCCGTTATGTCCGGCCAAATTGCCGGCTTGGTAAACAAAGAACAAACCGCCAAAGAAATTATGGAAGAAATTATGGAACAGTTCAAAAACCTGTTACCTAACGTAACCCTTAACTAAATCTTTTATTGTTTATCACAAGTTAAAATAAATTATAAAGTCTTTTTGAAGGGAGTTTGAGGGATACCTTTTCTTCAGAAAAAGTTTCCCTCAGGGTCTTACTCTTTTCATCCTTTTTACCGACACCACTTACCGAAAAAGGTGATATGATGATAGCTTTTATTTTTAGCGGACAGGGCGCACAATATGCAGGAATGGGCAAAGATTTGTACGACAACTTTCCGCTTGCTAAAGAAGTCTTTGACACCGCAGATAAGGTCCTAGGCTATGCCTTAACGGATATTTGCTTTAACGGTGGCGAAAAGCTTGAACAGACCGAATTTGTTCAGCCCGCCATTTTAACCGTAAGCACAGCCGCCTTAAAACTACTGCAAAGCTACGGCGTTTCTGCGGATTATGCCATGGGTTTAAGCCTGGGTGAATACTCTGCCTTGGTTTCTGCCGGTGCTTTCAGCTTTGAAGAAGCTGTGGCTTTGGTACAAAAACGTGGCCGTTTTATGAGCGAATGCCTGCAAAACGGCGACTACGCCATGACCGCCGTAATGGGCCTTGACAGCTCGGTGGTTGATGAAGTATGCAAAGAAGCCTCCGCAGATGGCTTTGTAGTCCCGGCAAACTACAACACCAAAAACCAAACGGTAATCGCCGGCGAAGAAAAAGCCGTTGCCCTTGCGGAACAATTGGCAAAGGACAAGGGCGCAAAACGCTGTATCAGACTGAACTTAAAATCAGCCTTCCATACAAAACTTTTGGAACCTGCCGCCATAAAATTAAACGCCGAACTTTCAAAATTAACCTTGTCTTCCCTAAAAACCCCGGTTATATCCAACGTAACCGCCGATTTTGTACCCTCAGAATCAGCTTTGGTTGATATTTTAACCAAACAGGTTATGTCCTCCGTTTTATGGGAAAGCTCTGTTAATAAATTGCTGAACTTAGGCGTTGATACCTTTATAGAACTGGGCCCCGGAAAAACTCTGTCCTCCTTTATAAAAACAATCGCAAAAGACAACGGCTTCGGCAACGTTAAAATTGCCAACGTAGAGGACAGCAAATCCCTGGAAAGCACCCTTTCCGTCTTAGGCAAAAATATATAATTAATTAAATATTAAAGTCTTTTTGAAGGGAGTCTGAGAGAGACTTTTTTCTCCGGAAAAAGTTTCCCTCAAGGCCTTATATCTTTATACTCAAATGAATAAGGAATAGTAACAAAAGCTATTCTTCGTGAACGGTTCGCTCATGTGTTTTTCAAAGAAAACCACCGGTCGCTCACCACTACGAATATACGCTTTTGTTACTCTTTAATTAGCATTTGACTATATCTTCCACAAGAAAAGAGTTGAAATATATGCAAGGCAAAACCGTAGTAATAACCGGTGCAAGCCGTGGCATAGGCCAAGCTATAGCCGTAGCCTTTGCCCAAAAAGGCGCAAACATCGTTTTAAATACAAATAAATCCGAGCCAACCCAAACTTTACAAAAACTTGAGGCTTTTAATGTTAAGACTCTTGTAGTAAAATGTGATGTGTCGGATTTTTCACAGGCCAAAAATTTGATCGAAGAAAGCGTAAAAACCTTTGGCAGTTTGGACGTACTGGTCAACAACGCCGGTATCACCAAAGACTCTCTTATACTACGTATGAGCGAGGAGGATTTTGACAGCGTTCTGGACGTTAACCTAAAGGGCACCTTCAACACCATTAAACACGCTTCAAAAATTATGCTAAAACAAAAATCCGGTAGCATTATAAATATCTCCTCCGTCGTGGGAATTATGGGCAATATGGGTCAGGCTAACTACATTGCCAGCAAGGCAGGCATCATAGGCCTGACCAGAAGCATGGCAATCGAGCTTGCACCCAGAGGCATAACCAGCAACGCCATAGCACCCGGATTTATAGAAACCGATATGACCGAAAATTTAAGCGATGAAGTAAAACAGCAACTCCTGTCAAAAATCCCTCTGGGCAGGTTCGGCTCTCCGGACGACGTAGCAAAGGCAGCTGTTTTCCTGGCGGAAAACACTTACATTAACGGTCAAGTATTGTGCGTAGACGGCGGTATGGCATACTAAAATAAACACAGTTTTCATAAACCCAACAAACTTATTTCTCCCGGAACCACTTTTCCCGGAGAGGTATCAACACTACATTTTCTGACGGTTTAAGCGTAACTTGCTCTTAACCGGAAAGGAGCTATAACATGAATCGTAGGGTAGTTGTAACAGGTATGGGAGCCATAACACCCATTGGCAACTCTCCCACTGAATTTTGGCAGGCTTTAAAGGACGGTAAAAGCGGTATTTGCGAAATTACCCGCTATGACACTACCGACTTTAAAGTGAAACTTGCCGGAGAGGTAAAACAATTCGACCCCGAAAAATACATTAACAAAAAAGAAATTAAACGCATGGATTTGTATTGCCAATTCGCAATGTTTGCGGCAATTCAAGCGGTTGAGGACAGCAAACTGCCCTTGTCCGGCATAGACAAAACCCGCTTCGGCGTAATGATGGGCTCCGGAATTGGCGGCCTTACCACTATTCAAGACCAGGTAATGAGAATGACTGAAAAAGGTCCAAACAGAGTTGCGCCCTTGTTCATTCCCATGGCTATTTCCAACATGGCCGCCGGCAACATCGCTATTGTTGTAGGCGCCCAAGGCCCTACTGCCTGTGTTACCACCGCCTGTGCCTCCGGAACGGATTCCATAGGTCAAGCTTTCAGACAAATTAAGCACGGTTATGCGGATTATATCATTGCCGGCGGTGCTGAAGCCGCTGTTTGCCAAGTCGGCATGGCAGGCTTTACCTCTCTGACTGCTCTTTCCGAAACCAACGACCCTGCACGTGCCTCTATCCCATTCGATGCGGAACGTAACGGCTTTGTATTGGGCGAAGGTGCAGGAGCGGTGATTTTGGAATCCCTTGACAGCGCCCTTGCAAGAGGTGCTAAAATTTACGCTGAGGTTGTAGGCTACGGCACAACCTGCGATGCTTACCATATGACCAGCCCGTTACCGGACGGCTTCGGTGCATCTATGGCTATGGAAAACGCTATTGCGGAAGCCGGTATTTCCAAAGACGAAATCACCTACATTAACGCTCACGGCACAAGCACACCGCCAAACGACAAATCAGAAACTGCCTCCATCAAGAGAGTGTTCGGCGATTTGGCTTATAAAATACCCATTTCGTCCAACAAGTCCATGATAGGCCACCTTCTGGGAGCGGCAGGCGCTGTGGAGGCCATAGCCACCGTTTACTCACTGGCAGAGGATTTTGCACCGCCTACCATTAACTATAAAGTAGCAGACCCGGAATGTGACCTTGACTACATACCCAATCAGGGTAGAAGCGTAAAGATGAAGTATGCCTTGAGTAATTCCTTCGGGTTCGGCGGACATAACGGCGTTCTTTGCATTAAAAAATGGGAAGAATAATATAAAGATATTTCAAAGATAATTTAATTTCCGGGTTATATTAATCCGAAAAACGAATTATATATAGACATAGCGAATGCTAAAGCATTTTGTTTTCGGTCAAACAAATAAAGCAATCAAGGAGTGGTTGCATGGATTTTAATCAGATAAAAGAATTAATCAATATTGTAAATCTTTCTTCCATAACTCAATTTGAGTTACAATTTGAACAGGTTATTTTAAAATTAAGCAAAACAGCCGGGGTTGCTACCACGGCGGTTGCACCGGTTGCGGAAAGCGTTGCCGGGGATAAGGAAAGCATACCCGTAAGTATGCCCGTTCCGACCCAGGCACCCCAACCCAAGCCCGAGCCAAAAGACGGCTTTGTGGTTAAGTCACCCATAGTAGGTACTTACTATTCCGCACCCTCACCCGAGGCACAGAAATTCGTTAAGCTTAACCAAGAAGTGAAAAAGGGCGATGTTCTCTGCATAATCGAGGCTATGAAGGTTATGAACGAAGTAAAATCACCCTGCGACGGCGTTATAGCCGAAATTTACGCAGAAAACGAACAAATATTGGAGTACAATCAACCTATATTTTTGATTGTATAATACACAAAAACCACCTTCGAACCCTTTGCGAAGGTGGTTTTTGTGTGGGGTAAAAAGTGCGAACACAGTTAATGTCGTTGCTTTTAGTAGGGTCGGGGCTCTGCTCCGACCGACGAGAGTCCATAAGTGGCAGCACATTACAGTTAAAATACTGCACCTTCGTGGGTCTTTCGATTCGAGAAGCCACATTGAACAAAGTTCGCCCATACAGCCCGGCAAATCCGGGAATTACAATTTCACGAACCGCATTCGGTCGCCTTTGCATTCAGTATATCCAGCCCGTGTACAAGCTGTGGCAAAATATACGGCAAAACCTCCCGTACCGCTCTGGGACTGCCCGGCATATTGATAATCAACGTATTACCACGGATTCCTGCCACCGCTCTGGACAACATTGCTCTGGGGCTGATTGTTAAACTAAACGCCCGCATAGCCTCCGGGATACCGTCCGCACGTCTTTCAATAACCGCCAGGGTAGCCTCGGGTGTAACGTCTCTCTTGGAAAAACCCGTGCCGCCGGTGGTCAATATCAGATGCAAATTATCCTTGTCCGAGAGATTTTTCATTTCCGTCTCCAAAACATCTTGTTCGTCAGGCAAAATTACTTGTTTTGCCGTTTCAAATATAGGCCCCATTTCCTCGTTAGCCTTACTTAAAATTTCTGCTATGGCAGGGCCGCTTTCATCATTTCTCAAACCCTGTGAACCCTTATCGCTTACAGTAATTATTCCAACCTTGTACATTTATTTAATCGTCCTTTCTTTTCTATTCTAAAAAGTTTAAGACAATAAGTTTACATTTCTAACCTAAATCTATAACCTCAAATTCATTTTCCAACAAATTTATCATCATCAATTTCTTACGCAGCAACTCTCCTCTGTTTATGAGAACTTTCACAGCCTCCGCAACCTGATAACTTGCCACCAAACCCGGAGTAAATGCCGGATTGCCCAATTTAGTTTCAACGCCTTTATTTTGGGCGTTAAAAATTATATCGAATATATTGTCACCGGGCAGTATGGTGCAAACCTGACCGTACCAACCGGCTATGGCTCCATGTACCAAGGGAATATTTAACCCGGCACAACAACGCTCTAAAATCCTCCGTGAGTCCAAATTATCCAAAGCATCAATAACCACGTGGTGACCACGAAGTATTTCCTCGCAATTATCCCGGGTAAGCAGAAGGTTTTTCGGGGTAACCACCACTTGTGAATTAATTTCAGTCATTTTTTCCGACGTTACAAGGGCTTTGCTTCTTCCCAAAGCGGTTTCGTCGGAAAAAAGCTGGCGGTTTAGGTTGCTTTCCTCAAATACATCGCCGTCCACCGCCGTAATATGCCCTACTCCCAGTCTGCCCAGTTGCATTACGGCGTATCCTCCAAGTCCGCCGCAGCCCACTACGCAAACCCGTTTTTCAGCCAAAGCCTCGTTTTCCTCTCGGCTCAACGTGCAAATATTCCTTGTATACCTGTTGCTCATAAAAACACCTCTGATTTTACCGGTAAAAGCTGTTTATATTTGTTATAATATGTAGTCTATTTTTGTAATATAAACATTATAGCATTTTCGGGATGCCTTTGATAGAATTAAATTGAGTATTTTTTTATAATAAAGTCTTTTTGAAAGGGAGTTTGAGGGAAACTTTTTCTTCAGAAAAAGTTTCCCTCAAGGTCTTGACTTTTTTCCATACAAACGAAAGCACTACGGAGGTTTTTAATGCACCTGAAAAAATTGGAACTGCAGGGCTTTAAGTCCTTTCCCGATAAAATAAAATTGGAGTTTGACAAGGGCATTACGGCGGTGGTAGGCCCCAACGGCAGCGGAAAAAGCAATATAGCCGACGCCATACGTTGGGTGCTTGGCGAGCAAAGCGCCAAAAGCCTACGTGGCTGTAAAATGGAGGATATTATCTTCGCCGGCACGGAAAACAGACGCTCTCTGGGCTTTGCTCAAGTCTCCATGACCATAGACAACTCCGAACACCGACTGCCCTTGGACTATTCCGAGGTTACCATATCTCGCTGTGTCTTTCGTTCGGGCGAAAGCGAATACAAAATAAACGGCACCACCTGCCGTTTACGTGATATTCACGAGCTTTTTATGGACACCGGCATAGGCAAGGAGGGCTACTCCATCATCAGCCAAGGCCGTATTGAGGAAATTTTAAGCAACCGCCCGGAGGAACGCCGCATTTTGTTCGAAGAAGCGGCAGGCATAGTTAAATACAAAAACCGCAAGCACGAAGCCGAGCTGAAACTGGAACGTGAACGGCAAAACCTAGTCAGAATCAACGACATAATCAATGAACTGGAAGCACAGGTAGAACCCCTGGCAAAAAAATCCGAAACCGCCAGAACCTATCTGAAACTTCGTGACCGTTTGAAACTTTTACATATAAATATATTTTTACAGGATATAAAACAACTATCCCAACAACTTTCAACCTTGGACGAGTCTATCGAAAGCTTAAACTGCCAAAAGTCCGATATTGAAAAAACCGCTGACTCCTTATCCCAAAAAACAGCTGAATTAAAGCGAAACACCGCCAAAACCGAGCAGGATTTAAAGGCGCACAACAGCAAACAAAGCGACCTGCGGATTAATCTGGAGCAAAAGCACAATCTTATTAATTTAACCACAGAACAAATCCGCAATTTGAGCAACGAGCTGGAGCGTCTGGAGAAGGAAATCTCTAAAAAGCAGGAGCTTATCAGCCAAAGCCAAGCCCAAACCCAACAAGAAACCCAACAACGCCAAGCCCTGGAAGCGGAGCTGGCAAAAATCAACGAAAGTCTACTAACCACCCAAAGTGACTTTGAAGGGCTGCAAACTTTCCTTAACCAAGGCGAAGTACAAATAGAACAGAAAAACAGCGAAATCATACAATACCTAAAGGATACCTCGGAAATTAAAGGCCAACTCACCCGATTTTCCGGTATGTATCAACAATTTAACGAAAGAAAAGAACAACTGAACCGGGAAATCGCATTTACCACCCAAAAAGAAGCCGAACAATCAGCTGAGATTACCGCCTTGGAGGATGTTATCAACCAAACCTCTCAACAACGGGACAAGTTATCCCAAAAAATGAACGACTTGACCCAAACCCGTGATAAGCTTCAAGCCGAGTTTGAAAAGGCATCGGCCAATCAATCCCAACTGAACAAGGTTTTAAACGATACTGCCTCAAGGCATAAATTGTTAAGCGAATTGGAAAACAATTATCAGGGCTATTATAAATCCGTAAAACTACTGCTCCAACGCCGAAAAGACGACAAAAAACTGGCCACAGGCATCTGCGGTGCGGTTGCGGAACTGGTTGAAGTGCCAAAAGACCTGGAAACCGCCGTAGAAATAGCCTTTGGCGGTAGCGTCCAAAATATAGTTACCAAAACCGAAGCTGACGCAAGTTATGCCATCGAATACCTAAAAAAAACCGGCGGCGGCAGATGCACATTCTTACCCCTAACCGCCGTTAAAAGCAGCGATTTCGGCAATCAACTTGCCAAACTGAAAGCAGAACCCGGCTTTTTGGGCGTTGCCAAAGATTTGGTTAAATACCAAGCCGTCTACGAGCCGGTGTTTTCCCATTTACTGGGACGTGTTGCCGTTGTAGATAATTTAGAAAATGCGGTTAAAATATTTAAGAAGTACAACCACTCCGTAAAAATTGTTACCCTCGAAGGCGAACTGCTAAGCCCCGGCGGCTCCATGTCCGGCGGCAGCAAGGGAAAAACCGAAAATATTGTGGGTCGTTCCCGAGAAATCAAAGAGCTTGAAGAAGCTGTCAAAAAGCTTACAAAGGAAAACGAGCAAGCCCTAGCCAACATTTCTGCCCTCAAAGACAAACAACATGCCGTCAACGAAAAAATCCAAGAGGTTACCGTTACTGTTCAACAAATTGCCGTAGAATCCGCAAAAAATGAGCAAATTCTCAAGGACAGCAACTCAAAACTGGCTGAAATTAAGGAAAAAACCAAATACGCCCAAATAGAATTAAGCCAGTTAAACGAACAACTCACCGCCACCCAAACTGAAATTAAGGCTTGCGAAGCAGAATTGAAATCCGTGGAGCAAAAAATTTCCGAGGCGCAAAACGTGCTGAACAGCAACCAAGCCGGCTTGGCAAGCGGCCGCAAGGAGCGTGAGGAACACAACGCTAAAATTACCGAATTTAAGGTAGCTATAAGCAGTTTGGAAGAGAAAATTTCCCAAACCAAGGACAACGAAAACCGCTTTCTAACGCTGATTTCCCAGACGGAAAAAGAGCTTGAGCAAATAAAGTCCGAAATCAGCCAAAAGCAGGTATTGAAGGAAAACAAGAAAGGCGATATAATAAGCCTACAGGCCGAAACAGAAACCGACAAAGCCTTGTTTGAAAGCATGGAGGCCCAAGGAGCAGAATTTGAGCAAACCAAAACCGCCCTGCAAGCCGAACTGGAACAAACCGAAGAATCAGCCCGGGAAACCAACGAATTACGGGTAAAATTCGAAAACGAACTCACCAAACTTTCCATGAAAAAAGAGCAGGCAGAAACCGAAAACCGCCGTCTTTACGACCTTATGTGGGAAGAATACGAAATTACCGAAAAAACCGCCCGAGATTTTGAACAGCTTGACCTTCCGCTTATCCAAATGAAACAGGAAGAAAAAAAGGTCAAACAATCCATCGGCGAACTTGGCGAGGTTAACGTCTCCGCCATCGACGAATATCAGGCCGTCAAGGAACGCTACGAATTCCTAACTGCCCAGCGTGACGATATTACCAATGCCGAGTCAAAATTGTTGGTCATTATCAAGGATTTGTCCAAGCTTATGGAGAACCAATTCCGTGAGCAACTTGCCATTATATCCCAAAATTTCAGCGTAGTATTCAACGAAATGTTCGGCGGCGGCAAAGCCTTCCTCCGAATCTCCGACGAAGCCAATATTTTGGAGTCCGGCATAGACATTATCGCCCAACCACCCGGCAAAAAACTTGAAAGTATGCTGCTCCTGTCCGGCGGCGAACGTGCGCTGACAGCCGTTGCTCTGCTTTTCGGCATACTCCGCATGAAACCCTCACCCTTCTGCATTTTAGACGAAGTAGAGGCCGCTCTGGACGATGCAAACGTTTACAAATTCGCAAACTATATAAAAAATTTCTCATACAACACCCAGTTTATCCTTATTACCCACAGGAAAGGCACCATGGAAGCCGCCGACGTCCTCTACGGCGTCACCATGCAGGAACAAGGCGTGTCCAAACTTATCTCCGTAAAATTCGAAGACGAAGCCGTGTCTTAACTTGTTTATCACCGGCTACCCTTATACTAATATTAAAGTCTTTTTGAAAGGGGTCTGGGTAAAACTTTTTCTTCAGAAAAAGTTTTACCCAAGGTTCTAATCTTTTTACACCCACCACACCCACACTCACACAAAGGAGAAAATATGTCAGAGAAAAAAAAGGGATTTTTCCGCAGAATGATAGAAGGGTTGGACAAAACCCGTAAATCCATTGTCAACTCAGTGGAAACCGTGTTGCAGTCCTTCACCAAAATAGACGAGGAACTGTTCGAAGAACTGGAAGAAGCCTTGATTATGGCGGATCTGGGCGTTACCACCTCGTCCACCATAATCGATCTTGTCCGCAAGAGAGTAAAAACCGAAAAAGTTACGGACGTATCCCAAATAAAAACCATGATAGTGGAGGAAATTACCACCCTGTTAACCCAAGCCGCCGAAGAACACAGCTTCACCTTTCCAACGGTCTACCTGATAATCGGCGTTAACGGCGTAGGTAAAACCACCACCATTCCCAAACTTGCCAACCTGATCCGCCAAGAAAACCCCAACGCCAAACTGCTGCTGGCCGCCGCCGATACCTTCCGTGCCGCCGCCATCGACCAGCTTGAAATCTGGGGCAAACGTGCCGGTATAGACGTAATCCGCCAACAAGAAAACTCCGACCCCGGTGCAGTAGTGTTTGACGCCGTCCAAGCCGCCAAATCCCGTAAAGTAGACGCTCTGATTTGTGACACCGCCGGCCGCCTCCATAACAAAAAGAACCTTATGGATGAGCTGAAAAAACTCCACAAAATCGTTGTCTCCAACTACCCGGAAGCAAAAATCGAAGTCCTTCTCGTCCTAGACGCAACCACCGGCCAAAACGCCATGCAACAGGCAAAATTATTCTCCGAAGTGGCCGACATCACAGGCATAGTCCTCACCAAACTGGACGGCACAGCAAAAGGCGGCATAGTTATCACCATCAGCAACGAAATGAAAATCCCGGTTCGCTATATAGGCATTGGCGAAAAAATCGACGATTTCCAAATCTTCGACCCTACAAGCTTCGCCCAAGCCCTGTTCGATATAAACACCGAAAGCAATGAACCTCAAGAAGAATCTTAATATTTATTGAAATTATATTCGGCCTTTTTAGAAAGAGAGAGTTTATGACCGGTTCCGGTTTTAAACGGAACCGGTCTGAGGGAGAACCTCTTTTTTAACCTTTGAAAAGGTCCTCTCCCTCAAGGTCTTATCTTTTGATTTGTTAACACTCAACAGCAAAGAAGGTGAATTATGGGCAAAACTCTGATTATAGCCGAAAAACCCTCCGTGGCAAAGGACATAGCCAAAGTCCTGAAAATCAACTCCAGGGGCGAAGGGTATTTGTTTAACGATACCTATGTCATCTCATGGTCTTTGGGCCACCTTGTAACCCTCTGTGACCCGGAGGACTATAACACCGACCTTAAACCCTGGCGCCGCAACACCCTGCCTATAATCCCAAATGAAATCAAACTAAAACCCATAGAGCGCACAAGCTCTCAGCTGAAAATCTTGGAAAATCTAATGAACAGCCCGGAAGTCTCCCATATAATCTGCGCAACAGATAGCGGACGTGAAGGCGAGTTGATTTTCCGCTACATCTACACCATAACAAAATGCAGCAGACCCTTCTCAAGACTGTGGATTTCCAGTCTTACCCCGGAGGCTATTAAAACGGGCTTCGAAAATTTAAAAGACGGCAAAGAGTTCGACAACCTTTACCACAGCGCAAAATGCCGCTCCGAAGCGGATTGGCTGGTGGGCATAAACGCAACCCGTGCCTACACCATACACCATAAAACCCTGCTAAGTATGGGCCGTGTGCAAACCCCTACCCTTGCCATAGTGGTGGCCAAACAAAAGGAAATCGACGCATTCGTCGCCAAAGAATATTGGGAGCTCACTGCCGACTTCGGGGATTATAGCGGCACTTGGTTCGACCCTGCCACAAACGAAACCAAAATATTAGACAAAACCCAAGCCAAAACCTTGGAAAAAGCCGTAAAAGGCAAGGACGGCACAGTAGAAAAAATAGAAAACGAACTGAAAAAACAAGCCGTTCCGCTACTTTATGACCTAACCCAATTGCAAAGGGACTGTAACAAAAAATACGGCTACTCCGCCAAACAAACCCTGGAAATAGCCCAAACCCTGTACGAGAAAAGAAAAGTAATCACTTATCCCCGTACCGACAGCCGCCACCTTTCAACGGATATGATTCCCAAACTGAAAAAAACGCTGCAATCCATACGCCTGCCGGAATTAAAGCCCTTTGCGGATTATGTTCTTAATCTTCCGGAACTGCCAATAAACAAAAGAATTATTGACGACACCAAGGTCACAGACCACCACGCCATAATCCCCACGGATATAAGCTTTAACCCGCAAAGCTTGGGCATAGACGAATTGCAGGTTTATGACATGATAACCCGGCGTTTCATCTGCGTTTTTTATCCTCAATACGAATATAACGTTACCAAGATTATATCCCTGGCAGAAAATCAACGCTTCCTTACCAAAGGCACAACCGTGGCAATTTACGGCTATATGGAGCTGTACAAGGACAGCATGAAAAACTCCGACGAACCCCTGTTGCCAAACGTTAAAGAAGGCGATAAAATACAGGTACGCTCCACAGAGGTGCAACACAAGAAAACTCAACCGCCCAAACCCTACACCGAGGCCACCCTGCTTACCGCCATGGAAAACGCCGGCCGCTTTGTAGAGTCCGAGGAATACGCCAAAGATTGCGGCTTGGGCACCCCGGCTACCCGTGCCGCCATTATCGAACGCCTGCTTACCGTGGGCTACATAGAGCGTAAAGGCAAAGCATTAATCCCCACGGAAAAAGGTAAGCTCCTTATAGAAGCCGTGCCGGACGAAATTAAATCGCCGGAAACCACCGGCAAATGGGAAAAAGGCCTCACCTCCATCTCCAAAGGCACCATGGAAACCGAAAGGTTCATGCAAAGTATAAAACGATTTGTAGAATTTATCATAACAAGCAGCAACAAAAACCCCAACAAAGTCCGCTTTCCAAGAAACGAAGATAAAAAGGAACAAAATGCAAAAGCAAAATAGGGTAAGGGGTTTGGGGATGACTTTTTCTTCAGAAAAGTTCCCAAGGTCTTTATCTTTTTCACCTCACTACCATACTACACGATAGACAGACAGGAGGCCGCCATGCCAATCAAAGTACCGGATAACCTACCGGCTAAAGACGTGCTTATTTCGGAAAATATATTCGTAATAAACGAAACAAGAGCCTATCACCAAGATATTCGTCCCTTGGATATAGTTATTTTGAATTTAATGCCCATTAAGCAAACAACGGAAGTTCAGTTGCTCAGAGCCTTGAGCAACACTCCTTTGCAAATAGATGTTACCCTTATGCACATGGAAAGCCACGTTTCAAAAAACACCTCCATGCAACATCTGGACACCTTCTACAAAACCATGAGCGAAGTTCAAAAGAAAAAATACGACGGTATGATTATTACCGGCGCACCTATCGAGCATTTGGACTATGAAGAAGTGTCCTACTGGAAGGAGATTTCAGAAGTTATGGCTTGGACGGTGGATAATGTAACCAGCACCTTCCATATTTGCTGGGGCGCTCAAGCCGGCCTGTATTTCCACCATAACATACCGAAATACCCCTTGGATAACAAAATGTTCGGCATTTACCCTCATTATAAAAACAAAGAAAACATAAATCTCCTTCGAGGCTTCGACGATGTTTTCTACGCACCACACTCCAGACACACAGAAATCAAACGCTGCGACATAGATAAAAACCCCAATCTGGAGACCCTAATCGAATCGGAAACAGCCGGGGTATACTTGGTAGCCACAAAAGACGGTAAACAAATATTCTGCACCGGTCATTCCGAATACGACTATGACACTCTTAAAAACGAATACTTCCGTGACTTAACCCAAGGTTTAAAAATCCAAATTCCCCACAACTATTTTCCCAACGACGACCCCTATAAAACTCCCAGAGTCACCTGGCGTTCCCATGCGTCTTTAATGTTCAGCAACTGGCTTAATTATTATGTATATCAAGAAACACCTTTCGATTTATACAGAAAACAAGGCTAAAAAATCGGGAGAGGACTGAAAGAGTTCTCTCCCTTGATATTTGGAGGTACTTATGGTTTTAAAAGTAATACAAAAAGACTTCTCGGTTTGCAAATTAGATAAGACGGAAAATATTGATTTATCTGCGGAATTTACCTTTGTTGGTGTAACAGACGAGGAAATTTCTATGGTTTGCCCTACGGATAGAGTTCCGGGGCAGACAAACAAGCGAGACGATGGCTGGAAAGCATTCAGAATAGAAGGAGAGTTGGACTTTTCTTTGATAGGTATACTGTCGAAAATCTCTGCAATTCTTGCTGAAAATAAAATTGGGATTTTCGCTGTTTCTACATTTAACACTGACTACATTCTCACAAAATCGGATAATTTCCAAAAGGCACTTTCCGCCTTAAAACAAGCCGGTTACACCGTTATGGATTAATCATTAACACAAAAAGAGGTATTGCTTTTGGCAATACCTCTTAATTATATCTATGCAATGTATATATTTATTTATCAAACAACGCCTTGGCTCATCATTGCGTCGGCTACTTTCAAGAAACCGGCAATGTTTGCACCTGCAACGAAGTTACCTTTTTGTCCGTAAGCTTCTGCAGATTCAGCCATTTGTTTGTAGATGTTAACCATGATATTTTTAAGTTTAGCGTCAACTTCTTCGAAAGTCCAGCTTAAACGTAAGCTGTTTTGGCTCATTTCCAAAGCAGAAGTTGCAACACCGCCGGCATTAGCTGCTTTTGCGGGAGCAAAGAGAACTTTGTTTGCCAAGAATACTTCAACTGCTTCGTTTGTAGAAGGCATGTTTGCACCTTCGGCAACAGCAAAGCAACCGTTTTTAACCAATTCTTTGGCATCTGCTTCGTTTAATTCGTTTTGAGTTGCGCAAGGAAGTGCTATGTCACACGGGATAGTCCATACGGATTTATCTTCGAAATATTGTGCTTGAGGTCTGTAGTTTAAGTAATCTTTGATACGTCCGCGTTTTACAAGCTTGATTTCTTTAACTGCATCAAGGTCGATACCGTCTTTATCGTAGATTACGCCGTTGGAGTCAGACATGGTTACAACTTTACCGCCCAATTGATGTGCTTTTTCGGTAGCAAAGATGGAAACGTTACCTGAACCGGAAACGGAAATTGTAGCACCTTCGATGGATTTGCCTGCGTTTTTCAGCATTTCGTCCAAGATGTAAAGCAAACCGTAGCCTGTAGCTTCGGTACGAACCAAAGAACCGCCGTAAGTTAAACCTTTGCCTGTAAGTACGCCTTCGTAAACGTTGGCAATGCGTTTGTATTGACCATACATATAGCCGATTTCACGTCCGCCTACGCCGATGTCGCCGGCAGGTACGTCTGTATCTTGACCTATATGTCTGAAAAGCTCAGTCATGAAGCTTTGGCAGAAACGCATAACTTCCATGTCGGATTTGCCTTTGGGATCGAAATCGCAGCCGCCTTTACCGCCGCCGATGGGAAGACCTGTAAGGGAGTTTTTGAAGATTTGTTCAAAGCCCAAGAATTTTAAGATACTTAAGTTTACGGAAGGATGGAAACGCAAGCCGCCTTTGTAAGGTCCGATAGCGGAAGAGAATTGTACTCTGTAACCTGTGTTTACTTGTACTTTGTTGTTGTCATCAACCCAGGGAACTCTGAAAAGGATTACTCTTTCGGGAATAACCATTCTTTCCAAAATTGCGTTTTGTTCAAATTGGGGATTTTTTTCCAATACCGCTTCAAGAGAAGAAATAACTTCTGTTACGGTTTGATGAAATTCGCTTTGTCCGGGGTTTTTAGCGATAGTGCTTTCAATGATACGTTTTGCGTATGACATTTTGTTCACTCCTTTGTAATTTTACCTCAATTACTGATTATAACAACAAAGATGAAAGTTTTGCAATATTTTTTTTAATTCTTTAAAGCGATAAATTGCACAAAATTTTAATTATTTTTTAAACTTAACAAAGCAAAAGCACCTGCATTTCTGCAAGTGCCCTAAATAAGCTTAGGATTAAAGGATGGGCGGTGTATCCATCATCTCAGGTACTCTTTTGGGAGTGCGTCGGGAACCGTTTCCGACCTCAATAATCCTTATTTCAGTATATTTAGTTAGTAATGTTACTATGCCGGAGTTACGTTTTTATTGTCATTATATATTATAAATTTTTATGCTTAGTAGAAAAATCCGGAAAACTATGTATGCTACGCTTGGTTTATATTTTCTTCATTTACTTTTTTTATTCTTCCGCTATGTAACCCCCTATTAATTTTGGATTGCTGTATTTCATACATAATAGATACATACAAATAGTCGTCACCGGTATTTAACTTAATACCCATCACTATATTTATGTCGTATACCTTTATTAATTCAAAACTCACCCCATCTACATTGTTGTTAATTCCGATATAATCAGGATTTTGAATAATATCGGGAATATCGTCTATATGATTAATACAATTAACATGCTTATGCTTTAATAAATGTGCAATTAAACCTTTAGATCGATATATTTTTAATATAGGAATGTCTATTCCGAGTATAGAATTAAAATCAGAAGAGTATACACCAACTTCAATATTTTTTTCTATTTTATCACACCCTATTATTTAGTTTATTCTATGTAAATTAAATTGCAATAGTCTACAAATAACTATTTGTTAATTATACCATAAATTGTAGAACGTTTGAATATTATCATTTCTTTTTAAATTGTTTGATGAAATATGTTCCTGCAAATAAGTCCGGCAGCATTATAATATTTTAAAATCCGGTAATAATTAAAGATAACAAAAGTAAAAGGTATAAAAGGCATAAAAATTTTAAAATTTCCGTAAGTTTTGCGTGTAATCGGGGATTGCATAAAGTAATACCTTTTACTAATATATAGGAGCAGTTAGCACTCAGGTAGCATGAGTGCTAATAAACAAAACTAATTCCGGTTTATTATATACATCCGTTCGCTGTAGGAATTAGATTACAACCGTCAAAAGGAGGATATTTATTTATGAATCTTAAACCATTAGGTGACAGAGTAGTAATCAAACAACTTGAAGCTGAAGAAAAAACAAAATCAGGCA
>CAYMOU010000055.1:0-18477 GCA_964392115.1 uncultured Defluviitaleaceae bacterium
TCTTTTTGAAAGGGGTTTGGGGAAAACTTTTTATTCAGAAAAAGTTTTCCCCAAGGTCTTTATTTTCCTTTAAGAAAGAAAAGGTTGATATGCCATGAGCATTATAGACATAATCACAATGGTTGTGCGGAACCTGTTCAAACGAATAACCCGTACAATCTTAACCATATTGGGCGTTGTTATAGGAACCCTGTCCATAGTGGTGTTGGTCTCTCTGGGTCTTGCCATGAACAAAACCTTCGAGGACGAGCTGGGCAAACTGGGTGATATAACCCTTATCACCGTCCATAACAACAACTACTACGGCAGACCCCAAGGCCAAAACAAAGTACCAAGCCTAGACAACAACGCCATCTCCTCATTCAGAAAAATCCCCGGAGTACAGGTAGCCACTCCTATAGTGGAAATGCAAATCACTTTTTCCTCGGGCAAATACATTGCACCTTATACCAATGTTTCGGCTATGGACCCGGCAGCCTTTGAAGCTATGGGCTATTTGCCTGCCGAAGGCCGCTTGTTGGCGGAAAACGACAAGCTAAACATACTCTTCGGTGCAAAAGCCGCCTATAACTTCCAAGAAATCAGCCGTAGCGGCGGTGGTTTTTCCTGGGGTGGTATGCAAGACGAATCCAAACCACCCAAAATCAAGCCCATGGAATCCAAAATAAAAATGTCCTACGACTGGCGATTCTTAGACCAAGCTCTGGGCTATTACATCGCCCAAGAAGGCGATAAGCCCATAAAGACCTTTGGCGTAAAAGGCGTGGGCGTTTTGGAGGAGAAGGGCTCCTCAATAGACTATCAAATCTTTATGAGCCTTAACCAACTGAAAGCCCTTGTTGCCGAGCAGGAAAAATGGCAGCAGGAACAACAGGCGGAATGGGGCTGGAACGGTGGCTCCAAACCCAAAACCGACAGAGGTTACGTCCGAGCCTATGTAAAATGCAACGACTTGAAAACCGTTAAAGAGGTAAACGAAAAAATACGAGCCATGGGCTTCTTTACGGAAATTCCTTCACAAAGCTTGGATTCCATGGAGAATATCTCAAACAGCCTGCAAGTCCTGCTCTCCTTTATAGGCGGCGTTTCGCTGGTGGTTGCGGTGCTGGGTATAGCCAACACCATGATTACCGCCATTTATGAACGTACCCGAGAAATCGGTATTATGAAGGTTATCGGTGCTTCTCTGGGCGATATTCAATGGCTCTTCCTGCTGGAAGCCGCCATGATAGGCTTAATCGGCGGCACTATAGGGGTATTGTGCAGTTTGGGTGTGTCCTATGTAATGAATACATCCGGCATAGAGCTGTTTTCGAGCATCTCCGAATTTTCCATGCAAACCACCGTATCTCTCATTACCCCGGAGCTTTGCATTATAGCCATAATTCTTTCTACTGTTATGGGTCTGGTCTCAGGCTATCTACCCGCAAGACGTGCCATGAAACTAAGCAGTCTTACGGCTATGCGTGCGGAGTAAAAATTATAAATAATTAACATAATATTGCATATAATAAATATGCAATCAATACCGGTTCCGGTATTGTCTGTCCATATAACCATCCTCTGTTTTATGCCAATGCGTGTTTTACGTTATTGGCATAAAATTTTTGGAAAAGACCTTGGCGAGAGAACCTTTTTTCTACGGCAAATAAAGGTTCTCTCATCAACCCATTTCTCCAAAAAAGCCGTAGTCCATTGAATTCTTTTTTAACAAATTTATACACCATTTACGGTGTGAATTATAATAAAAAATATTAAAGTCTTTTTGAAGGGAGATTGAGAGAAAACTATTTCTTCAGAAAAAGTTTCCCTCAAGGCCTTGTCTTTTTACTCTGTTCCGGTATATTATTGATAAAAATTTGAAGGGACGTTAACCATGCAACACGGAGGAAATTTAGACGAAGCGGAAAGAAAATACGGCATTAAAAAAAGCGAAATAAAGGATTTCAGCGGTAATATCAACCCATTGGCGCCGCCTGAAAGTATTATAAATTCTATTATAGAAAACGTAGCCGCCATAACCCGTTACCCGGACGCTAAATATTTAAAATTGAGACAGGCTATAGGCGAATACACCGGAGTGTCCGCCGGGAACATCATAGTCGGTAACGGCTCTACCGAGCTGATTTCACTGGTGATGAATTTATACCGTGGCAAAAACGCCTTGATTATATCCCCGGCCTATTCGGAATACGAACGAGCCGTAAACAACAACGGCGGAACCTGCGTGTTGTTTCCTTTGCTTGAGGAGGACAATTTCCAACTAAACGTAAACAGCCTGCTGCCCATACTGACCGAGGAAATTAATCTTCTGGTTATCTGCAACCCAAATAACCCTACGGGCACAGCTATACCTTTAAGCGACCTTGAAACCATAATCACCCACTGCAAAGCACACAACATCTTTATTATGATAGACGAAACCTATGCCGAATTCTCCCAGGAAGTTTCCGCCTGTCCCTTAGTTGAAAAGCATAAAAATTTATTCATAATACGAGGTACTTCAAAATTTTTCGGCGTGCCGGGTTTAAGACTGGGTTACGGGCTTTGCTCCGACGAAAAAGTACTGGAAACTGCCGAAAAGGTAAAAGACCCTTGGTCTGTCAGCACCCTTAGCACCCTGGCCGGTGAATGTATGTTTAAAGATACACCCTTTATCAACAAAACCAAAAGTTTCATTACCCAACAGCGTGAAAAAATCTGCTCCGCACTGGCAGAAATAAGCTCCGTTAAATACTACAAATCATTTTCCAACTTTATCCTTATAAAAATATTGGACCCTACCAAAAACGCAGAAATCCTTTTTGACCTGCTTATCAAAGAGGGTATACTTATCAGAAACGCCGACAGCTTCCCTTTTCTGGATAACAGCTTTTTCAGAATCTGCATAGCCGACGAGGCTGATAACGAACTGTTAATTGCCAAATTAAAGGCCATTTTATAATATTTAGGCAACAAAAAAACGCAAGCCCCTGTAAATCTCTTCAGGGGCTTGCGTTATGTACTACCTACCCTCATTCATCATCATCATTAGCATGATCAAAAACATCATGGAATTATCGCCGCCGAACATCATAGGGTTCATTATCATCATCATCATTAACAACATCATCATATTGTCATTGGAATGCTGATGGTGATGTTCGTAATGGTTAGCATGGTTCATTGCCAAACACCTCCGGAATGGATTGTTTACCCGGCAGGATAAGAAATAACGACGCTTCCGCCGTACCGAAATATTCTGTCAAGATGCCGGATTATATAATCTATTCTATGAGGGCTTGAAAATAAATTGCCTGTTCTCTTCCAAAACCGGAGAAGTTTTAAAAATCTGAATAAAGAAACAGCTACAATTTCACCGTTTTTATTATAAAGTCTTGTTGAAAATAGTTTGAGGGAAACTTTTTATCCGGTAAAAGTTTCCCTCGTGGTTTTAATCTTTTGACTTACTTGCGGCGTTTGCCCAGTACGGTAAACACTTCTGACCAGTCCATGTCTCTCTCTGCCAAAACTACGCTTAAATGATAGAGCAAATCGCCTATTTCTTCGGCTATAAGTTCTTTTTCTTCGTTTTTGGAGGCTATTATAACCTCGGCGGATTCTTCGCCTACCTTTTTCAGCATCTTGTCTATGCCCTTGTCGAAAAGATAATTGGTGTATGAACCCTCCACCGGGTTTTGTTTGCGTTCTCTGATTACCTTGATTACCTGGTCAAGCACAGCGCTTTTTGGCGATACCGGGTTTTCGTTTTTCATACTGCGGAAGAAACAGCTTTCTTCGCCTGTATGGCAGGCTACGCCTATTTGCTCAACCAATATTAACAGGCAATCCGCATCGCAATCATACTGTATATCAACCACGTTTTGGAAATGCCCCGAAGTCTCGCCTTTGTGCCAGAATTCATTTCTGCTGCGGCTCCAAAAAACAGTCTGCCCGGTTTCCAAGGTTTTCTCCAAGGATTCCTTATTCATATAAGCCATCATTAATACTTTGCCGCTGTTGCTGTCCTGAACTATGGCCGGTATAAGGCCGTGTTTGGTGAATTTTAATTCCACGTCATCATCTCCTAACAGATATTCCCTGTTCATGTAAATATTCTTTTAAATCCTTAATATCAAGCTCTCTGAAATGAAACAAAGAGGCCGCCAAAGCCGCATCGGCGCAACCTTGGGTAAACACATCTTTAAAATGCTCCCTAGTGCCGGCACCGCCCGAGGCTATGACCGGTATGGAAACCGCCTTGGAAATCGTCTCGGTTAGTTCTATATGAAAGCCTGCCTTTGTACCGTCGCAATCCATGCTGGTAAGCAGTATTTCGCCGGCTCCCAGTTTTTCGGCTTGGATAGCCCATTCCACGGCATCCTTGCCGGTGTTAACCCTGCCGCCGTTTAAGTAGACGTCGTAACCGCCGTCTTTACGTGATTTTGCGTCTATAGCTACCACCACGCATTGGCTGCCGAACCGCTCTGCCGCTTGAGTAATCAGCGTAGGGTCTTTTAAAGCCGCCGAATTTACAGAAATTTTATCCGCTCCGGCTGACAGTATACGCCTAAAATCCTCCACAGAGTTTATACCGCCGCCTACAGTCAGCGGAATAAAAATCTGCTCGGCTGTTTTCGCCACCACGTCCAGCATTATTGCCCTGCCGTCCGCCGAGGCGGTTATATCCAAAAACACCAGTTCATCTGCCCCGGATTCGTTATAAAACCGGGCTGTTTCCACAGGGTCACCGGCGTCTATCAGGTTTACGAAATTAACCCCTTTAACTACTCGTCCCTTGTCTACGTCCAGGCAAGGTATTATACGTTTAGTATGCATATTTTCTGTTGTCCGGCTTGCCGGCCGGGTAAAGGCTAAGAACCGTAAAAAGACTAAGACCTTGAGGGAGAAAACCTTTTTTCAAACGGCGAAAAAAGGTTTTCTCCCTCAAACTCCCTCTTTCCAAAAAAGCCTAATATAAAAAATATTTAGTTTAGGCCGGTCTTTTTTAAGTTGAAACTATTATAGTCCTTAATTTGCGTTTACACTCGTTCCGGCATTTTCTTTATATCCGTTGATTTTTCCGGTATAATAACCGTACAATCTCCTTTCAAAAATATATAAGACGATTATAGACCGGTTAAGTTAAAAAAGCAACAAAATTCTGCTTTATCGCTTTACCTTGTTAAACCTATTGCAATCTAACATAAAGAGGTGATAATGTGTATTCCATGCTAATCGTAGACGATGAAGAAAAAATAAGAGCCTTAATAAAAAAATACGCTGTTTTTGAAGGTCATAAGGTTACGGAAGCCTCCAACGGCATGGAGGCTGTAAAGCTCTGCCGAGAAGACAATTTTGATATTATCCTTATGGACGTAATGATGCCGGAGCTGGACGGTTTTTCTGCCGTCAAAGAAATCCGCAAAACCCATGATATTCCGGTGGTTATGCTTTCGGCAAGAGGTGAGGAATACGATAAAATCCACGGTTTTGAATTGGGCGTGGATGATTATGTTGTTAAGCCTTTTTCACCCAAAGAACTGATGATGCGTATAGAAGCTATTATGAAACGTGCCAAAAAGGGCAATGATATTACCCATGACAAGTACGTGAAAGAAGGGCTTTCCGTTGATTTTACCGCCAGAAAAATTTCGGTGGACGGCGTGGACATAAACATGACACCCAAGGAATACGACCTGTTGTTTTTTATGGTGAAAAACAAAAACGTGGCCCTGTCCCGGGAAAAGCTGATTACGGAAGTTTGGGGTTATGATTTTTACGGAGACGACCGCACCCTGGACACCCATATTAAGCTGATTCGCAAGGCTCTGGGCAAATATTCGGAATTTATAAAAACTCTACGTGGAGTTGGTTACAGATTTGAAGGTTAAAAACAGACGCAATATCAGTGTAAAATGGAAAATATTCAGCTTTTTGTTGGGCTTTTGCGGGCTTTTGTTAATAATACTCTGGCTGTTTCAGACGGTGTTTTTGGAAAGTTTCTATGAGCATATAAAAATTAACGACATTAAATCAGCCGCCTCCACCATCTTAAAAAATTTGGATAACAAAGATTTGCCGGAACTGGTCAACCGTATATCCGAAAGTAACGACGTTTGCGTGGAGATACTCACCAAAAACGGCAAGGAGGTCTATTCCTCGGATATTTTGCGTGATTGCATAATCCACAAGCAAACCTCCTACGAAAAGGCTCTGCTGTTAATTCAAACCGTAGAAAAAGGCGGCGAGCTTCTTCAAATTTTAGACCGGCGCAGTCCCGTAAAATTAGAAACCCAACCATCCCAAAGTTTCAACGACGATATAATTATAAGCGATATAAAAATTTTTCCCGGCTTTACCATACCGCAAAGTATAGTATACGTAAAGGTATTTACCACGGACGAAAACGAAGTTATAGCGGTTATGCTGAACTCCGTAATCACCCCGGTTAATTCCACAGTAAACACCCTTAGGGTGCAGTTGTATTATATAACAGCCATAATGCTAATATTTTCGGTGATTTTAGCCTTTATTATCGCCAGAAACGTCTCTAAACCTATAGTTAACATAAACCAAAGTGCAAAAAAATTAGCCACCGGAGATTTCGACACCCAATTTGACGACAAGGGCTACAAAGAAATCACCGAGCTTGCGGATACACTAAATTTCGCCGCTAAGGAATTATCCAAGGTAGAGAAATTGCGGCGTGAATTAATAGCAAACATATCCCATGACTTGCGAACTCCTCTTACCCTGATTTCCGGCTATGCAGAAATTATGCGTGATTTGCCGGAGGAAAACAATGCGGAAAACGCTCAAATTATAGTAGACGAATCAAGGCGACTTACCCATCTGGTAAACGATGTTTTGGACATTTCCAAGTCCGAAGCCGGCATACAGCAAATGGATATGCGTAAATACAATCTAACCCAAAGTATAAAAAACACCGTAGACCGTATGCGAGAGCTGCTCAAAAACGAAAATTTCACCATCATTTTCGAATACTCAAGGGAAACCCACGTGTTTGCCGACGAAAACAAAATATCCCAAGCCTTTTACAACCTTTTAAGCAACGGAATAAACTATTCCGGCGAGGATAAGACCGTAATCGTAAGGCAGTGGGATTATGAAGACAGCGTCCGAATTGAAGTCATAGACACCGGAGAAGGCATAGCCCAAGAAAGCCTGCCTTACATTTGGGACAGATACTACAAGGTAGACAAAACCCATAAACGAGCCATTACCGGTAGCGGTTTGGGCTTATCCATAGTGAAACAAATTATTCAAAACCATAACGGGCTTTACGGGGTTGCCTCACAGCCGGGTAAGGGTAGTGTGTTTTGGTTTGTTTTGAAAAGATGTGAGGATTGACGGCAAATAATGCCGTATTACCGGGCGAACTGAGTTCACCCGGTTTTATTTTGGCTACCAACCAAATAGTTTAAATATTGTCAAATTATATGAAAACCTGCCGGAATATTTCTGTTGAATTTTCCGCCGAAAGGGATATAATAAAACCGAACATATGTTTTTACGGGAGGTGAATCGGTGGAAAGGGTTATACTGCATTCAGACTTAAATAACTTTTACGCAGCGGTTGAATGTTTGTTCAGACCGGATTTAAGGATGAAACCTGTGGCTGTTTGCGGCGACCCAAAGGCAAGGCACGGCATTATTCTGGCCAAAAACCAAACCGCCAAAAAAACCGGCGTAAAAACCGGGGAGCCTATTTGGCAGGCCATGCAAAAATGTCCGGGTTTAATATGCCTGCCGGCGAACTTTTCATTGTATTTACAGTTTTCCAAAATGGTCAAGAGTATTTATGAGGAATATACGGATCAAGTGGAATCCTTCGGAATAGACGAATGTTGGCTGGATGTTAGCGGAAGCACAGGGCTTTTCGGTAACGGCACAACCATAGCCAACGAAATCCGGCACAGAATACTTAAAGAAGTGGGAATAACCGCCTCTGTGGGTGTAAGTTTCAATAAAATCTTTGCAAAACTGGGCAGCGATATGAAAAAACCGGACGCAACCACGGTTATAACCAAGGAAAATTATAAAAATCTGGTCTGGGCCTTACCGGCTTCGGATTTGCTGTATGTGGGTCGCTCCACCACAAGAAAATTACGCAGCCTCAACATAAACACCATAGGAGACTTGGCAAATTGTCCTTATAAATACCTTTACAGTTGTCTTGGAAAATGGGGCTTGATTTTGCACCGTTTCGCCAACGGTATAGACCATTCTCCGGTGTCCTCAGCCACGCCGGAATCCTTTATAAAAAGCATAGGAAACTCCATAACAACACCCCGAGACCTGCTTACCCCGGAGGACGTAAAAATCGTTATGTATATGCTGTCCGAAAGCGTGGCGGCAAGGCTTAGAAAACACGGGCTGAAATGCACCACCGTTCAAATTTACGTGCGTGACAAGAACCTTATGTCCTGCGAACGCCAAGCCGGTTTAAAAATGCCCACCTTTATTTCTTCGGAAATTGCCGAAAAGGCCATGGAAATTTTTCTGACCAAATACCAAATGTATCATCCCATAAGAAGCGTGGGTGTTCGGGGTACCAATTTAGTGGATAAAGACGCCTTTGTGCAACTAAGCCTGTTTACCGATATGAGCAAAAGAGACAAGTTTGAGAATTTGGAGCATATGGTGGACAATTTAAGAAACCGCTTCGGGTATCATTCTATAAAGAAAGGGTTGTTTCTCTTGGATAAAAACATAACCAAAATAAATCCCAAAGACGAGCATGTAATTCATCCCATAAACTTCTTTAAGTGAGAAATACAACCGAACATACGTTTATTTGTAAAAACCATGTTGTTTAGAATTTGAACAAAGGGTTGGTTTTATAGGGTTATAGAGCGGTCGGAGCAGAGCCCGGACCCTACAATTTGCCGAGGATTATTATGATGGCAATAAAATAAGCACTTCTCGGAATATGCCGAGAGGTGCTTATTTGAATTGTTGAAGTCTTTTATAAAATTAGCACTTATTCAGGTTTGCTTATAACAACCCAAGCACTGTTAACGCCTGCTTTGTAATCAATAGTATAGCCCAGTTTTTCCAGATCACGGACTTTTATATAGGTAGTACCCTCTTTCATTATACCCGGCATTTCAACCCTTGTACCGTTTCGAATAACGTATGCTGTATTGGTTTGGTCGTCCCAGTCAACTTCCTCGCCTAAAGCTTGACAAACATCCCGCAGGGGTAAATACAGACTGTTGTCAGACACAAAATAAAACATAGGATATATTCCGGCGACGTTTTCGTTTTCATAGCTTGCAATGGCGCTGGTTAAACCCTCCGAATCTGACAGTTCCCAATCCAAACTCAGCGTTTCAAACTTGCCCGGTTGGTTTAAAATTTCATTCAGCTCATCTACGTGAATTACTTTACCCGAAATTTTCTTGCGGGATATGGCACTTGGTGTCTTGGTATCTTTATATGTTACTTTCAGGAATCCTTTTTCCATATAATATAGCTCTAAATTTGCGGACTCAACGTAATTTCCCGAATCCTTTTTAAAAGTATACTCGATTTTGCTTCCCTCTAATTGAGAAGTGACAAATTCGGAAAAATCCTTCTCGTTTTCGGCTAATTGTTCCTTTATGGATGCCAAAACTGCAGTAAACTCTTTTTCCTTTGACGAAATAAGTGTTATGTTATCTTGAGGCAATTTCATATCTTTCAACCATTGAATGTATTTACCGTAAAAACCTTTAGGGTCTTTTGAGATATAATCTACAGTGTTTTTTACTAAACCGTAAACCTGTTGTGGTGATAAGGAAACTTTGTATTCCCTGTTTTGCCCTGTTACTACACCTGTAGTAAACTTATGGAAAGTATTCTGCAAGAAATCATACAAGTATTTCGAATTTTTACTTTTATCAATGGCTGTGGCTGTATTCACTTCACCGCCCATATCGAAAATCACATAGTCATTATCTTTCAACGCTTGCATAAAACCTTCAGGGGCTTTGTTTCCCAATTTATTGTAATAGAAGGTAGTTAAATCTAAAATTCCCTTTGTGGATATATACGCCTTATATTCAGTTTCAAAATCTAAGATTATTTCCAAATCGGCTATCTTTTTGCCGTTATTCTTAATCCCCAAATTCGCATTCAGATAAGTTCTATCAGATTTTAGGCTGTAGTCTATAACAATCTTTTCCTTTGCCGGTAATATACCGTTTTGTACCCAAAAATCACCTAACTCAACTTCAATGCTTCCTGTACCCGTCCGGGAATTTACGGAAGAAGCTTCACGCAAGAGGTTCAAATATCCTATTTCTTCCTTACTGCAACCGGTCATTAGAGAAATACAAAAAATAAATATACAAATACCCGAGATTATTTTTCTCATACATATCTCCGTTCTGCCGTCGGTATCGGCTTGTAATTTTTATAATAAATTCTGTTAGAGAAAAGCGGTTTTCGGGGTGCATTGCCCTACCGGAATTTATCATAAATCCATTTCATATATGTACCTTTGTATAATTTTAACACGTTATGTTGGATATAACAACAGTATACCGGCAGTTATTACAATTATTAAGATAAAAACAGCCGACATTCTCCATGCCGGCTATAATTCGTACCCATTCTAATGCAACATATTAAACGTAACTTGGATTTTTTTAAGGTTGCCGGCTCCTACATTCAGGCTGTCGTTTTCGGTTGCGTTAACTATATTGGCCTTAAACAAATAAGGAGACACGGTATTTTCGCTTACTTCATCTCTCGATTCAAAGGCATAATACAGGGCGAAGTTTCTGTTTTTCATTTCGCTTGATGTAAGGTAGCCAAACAAGGCGTGTTCGAAGCTATGGAAAGCATTTTTCCACATATGTATTTTAGGGTAATCCAACACAGGTTTGTTGTCGGCAGCAGCTACATAATGCCAAATTTCAAAGTCCTTTTTATCTATCATATAGTTAAACCAGTATTCGTAAGTTCTGTTTAAATAGGACAGATAACTGGGGTCGTTTAAGGAGAGTATGGCACAGGCTTGGTCCAATTCCGCAAGACCCCACCATTCTTTATCCAAATCAAGTTCACGTTGGCCTGTAACCGGGTTTTTAACAAACCTTCTTGCCCAAGAGCCGTTTTCCTTAACGAAAGCGTTTTTAAGTATGGTGTCTATTTTTTCTCTTGCGAAAATTACATAGGATATATCGTCTGTCAGCATACCTATTTGATAGATTAGCCACATGGTCTTAACGGAATGGCCGAAGTCGGTGTGTGCCGTGCCGAAGTCTTTAGCGGCATTTTGGGTCTCCGTACCCCAAAAAAACCCGAACCGTTGGCTGTAAAACCGCTTAATAAGAATGTTGGCTATGAATTTAAGCTCTTGTTTCCATTGGGTCTTGAGAGGTTCCGGCAAAGAAGGTGTCAAAAACATCATATAGCCGTAAATTTGGTCCAGTTGGGCTACTATTTCAACGTTGTTTTCCTCCAACATTTTGGGCAGCCACGTAAAAATTCCCTTACCGTCGTCCAAATATGTATCGAAAATATATTGCTTTGCCTTTAAAATGCTTTCAAGCACCTTTTCGTCGTGGGTTAAGTAATAATACATAGCCATTCCGCTGATGCCATAGGCTAAATCCTGGCTTGTTCTTTGGGTTGCATTTTCACCCCATTCACCGGTTTTAGCATTTTGCCTTGTGTACATTCCCTTATTGCGGTCAAAGGCGCTCATAAGAGCAACTGTGCCCTTTCTGCAAAGTTCCAGATATTCCTCGTCACCGGTCATGTTATAGGCTATACCGTAGGCATAAGTCTGCCTGGAATGTGCCTTTATAAAGTTGAAGTCGGCCTCTATCAAGCCTGCGGTGTCCGGGTTTGCCTTTGCCGCCTTAAATTCCTCCGGCCAATCCTTTTCGTCAGCCGGCAGACTTTCACCGGAATTGGTTCTGTATGTGGGAAAGAGATTGTATACAAATGTTTTTGCCGCATCTTTTGTCCAGTAGGGTAACAGGTCATTTTTTAAATGATTCAACCATTGCTCCGGCGGAGTATGTTCCTTTAAGAGTTTTTCAATGTCGTAAGTTTCGTAGCCGGTTACACCTTTTTTTGCCTCCGCCTTTTTGACGGTTGGAACAAAAACATCGCTGACTGTCTTGTAATGTGAGCTTTTTCGCTTGGTTTTCATGGAATTCTCCCTTCATTTAACAGCGTGGTATCAACCTCCGAAAACCGGGTTCAGAACGGTTACTCTGTCGTTATTCTTTAGGATTCTGTCCGGTGGCGAAGATTGGTTGTTAACAAAAAAAACAAGTGCCTGCACTTCCTGTTCCGTAATTTCTATGCTGTATTCCCGGAAATAAATATTTAAAACCGTTTTTAAAGAACTGTCGTCCGGCACCTGCAACTTTACATTTCTTTTATCAATTGGCACTTGGGCGTAAAAAATATTTATTTCTATCTGCATTCAAATCTTCCTCCAAAATTTTTACCGGTTCTTTCTTCCCGTAAATATCCTCCACAACATTATCCAAGCCGCCCACATTTTCCAAGGCTTTTTTGGTGGGCACGCCCTCTTTTGTCCAACCTATTACGTTAAACAGGTTATCTATTAAGATATTAAAGTCTAGGTCTACGTCCTTAATAGGGCCTTCAAAAGGCGGTTGCGCCTTCCACATCCGGCCGGACATTGAATAATCAACCCTGCGTAAGCCCTCACGTACATTAAACGCTTGACGCATATTATACATTCTCAAACCCAGATTAATCTGCTCCGCAAAGGTGTAATGAAAGCCGGTTACGGCGGTTATAGCTCGGCTTAAAGCATTGTTGGGGTTAACCATGCCGTAGCCAAAGGCACAAATTCCCGAGGAATTCATTATTTCCGTTTCCACCACCGCCAACATATCCGCCAAGCCGGTATGTTGCATGGATTTTTCAGGGTCAAAATTATCTATGGTAGAACCGCCCAAGCCGCCTTTAACGTGTCTGCCGGGCGTAGGATCGCTTAAATATACACGACCCAAACCGTAATTAAGCCTTGAATCATGCTGGGGTATTTCTATGCCGCTTGCAACAGCCAAACATTCGTGACCCTTTTGCAATTTATCAGCCGCATATTGTGTTCCGTGTAACAAAACCTTGCCTATGCCCTCGTTATTGCACATTTTTTCAATTACTGCAACTATTGCTTCGCCGTTACCCCAATGCAAATCTATACCGTCCAATTCTTCTTTGGAAAGTATACCCTTGGTGTAACACTCCATTGCCCAAGCAACGGTAGACCCGGCGGAGATTGTGTCAAGGCCGTATTCGTTGCATAAATCATTGCAACGGCAGACCGATTCCACATCTTTATTCAGCATAGCCGAACCGAAAGCGCCCATGGTTTCGTATTCCGGTCGGGTAGAGTTGGATAAATTCCATCTTTCCGACTTTAAATTCAAAAACACACTGCAACCCATGGTGCAATCCGCACAGAAATATCTGTTCTTTCTGAATTTATTAAGCCCCTGAGAGCTTAATTCATAGGCATCTTCCGGGGTATAATCCACCGGCGAACCCAACCAGTTTTTTATGGCCGCATCATTGGAAGCCACTGATTTTTGATAGTCATGACCGGTTCCAAGCTCCATAAACTCGGTAACAAGGGCATCTTTGCTCATATAATCAGAAAATTCTCTGTTTATTGCATTCAGTTGTTGATAATCCGCAAGGGCTGTACTCATATTTCCGTTGACAACAACGGCTTTTAGCCTTTTAGAGCCCATTACCGCAGCCGAACCACCCCGGGCAGCCGCTCTGTGCCCGTCATTCATTACTGCTGAAATTAAGGACAAGTTTTCACCGGCCGGACCAATTAATGAGGCACATATTTTATCTCCGTGTATTGCTTTTAACTCCGCCTCGGTTTGGGAAGTTGTTTTGCCCCGGAGGTTTTCCGCATCTTTTATTTCTACCGTTTCATTGTTGATAAATATGTACACGGGCTTTTGGGAAATTCCCTTAACAAAAACGGCATCATAGCCTGCTTTTTTCAATACAGTCCCAAAAAAACCGCCTGAATTGGCATCGTTAAACCCTCCGGTAACCGGGGATTTTGATACCACCGTATAACGTCCGCCGAAATTTAATCCTGAATTGTTTAAAGGCCCGCTGACAAAACCGATTACGCTGTCCTCGCCAAAAACGTCCGCCTTTGCCGGCATTTCCTCATAAAGAATTTTTGCACCCAATCCCGGGCCGCCGAGAAAATCTCTTGCCGTATTTTCGGATAAGGGTTTGACCTGATAAGTTCCGTCCGACAGATTTACAAATAACAGTTTTCCGGTATAACCAAACATAAATTCCTCCCTTAAATTGTTAACTTTCCAAGTTAATATAATTCTGCTAACAAATAACATAATTATTAAATACTACTAAATCTAAGCGTTTATGTCAATGATTATCCGGTTTCCCAAAAATAAAAAAAGCCCCGAATTATAGCTGTAAACGCCGTAATCCTAAGCTTTTTTTGTATGCAAATTCTATATTTTATGTATAATTAAAACATTCTTTCGCTTATTATTTGAATCCTGTTATCTCTGTTGGTAACAGACAATTTATATTTTTCGCCTTGTTTTGTTTTAACCTTAATACCAAAGGGTAAAAACGGGCCTATGGTGCATTTTTCTACGCTTTCCACATTGGCATAATCAAATTCCATATCTGTGCCCGTGCCTATTAATTTTGTGGGAGTGAAAATAACCCTTTGGTCTGTAAATGTGTACTTACCACGGTTTTGGGTGGCAAAAAACGACCAACCGGTCCATAAGTCGCCTTTGGTTACTTCAATGATTGATTCGTTAGGTCTTAATTCAATATTGTGTCCCATAGATGCTCTCCTATAATTGTGTTATAAATTATCCGTCGTTTGAACCTATGTAACCGCTTTCAAAAATGAAAGTTGATTAATCAAGCAGTAGGTTCAAAAGTGATTTCTTTTTTTCACGGGAATTATAACACAACAATGGAAAAATGTCTAATTAGGCTTATAAGTCCTTAAAATTACCCCATAGCCGGCATGGGTGCTTGGTAAAATCCCAATTTATAGAAATTATACCATTCTAAAATTGTATCTTCCGGTGCTATTTCTAGTGCAAGCAGCATTTCTTTGGTAAATTCCAAAGTTGCTGTACCGTTAGCTGTGACTATATTATTACCCCTTACCGCCGGTTGGGCAATATATTTTTCGTCACCGGTATAGGCTTCTTTTGCCCATTTCTTAATGTCATTCAAATCATTTGCGGTGTGGTTAACATTGTTTAAAAAGCCCTGTGTAGCCAAAAACCCTGCCGCATCGCAAATGGCACCCAGAAGCTTGTTGTTATCCAAGGCATATTGTACCAAGGGCTTAACCTGCAAGGCAGTCTCATTTCTCCAGCTCATTCCGCCTACCAAAACCAAAGCCTCAAAATCCTTGGGAGCGGATTGTATGTCATAGTCCGGCAATACCGTAAAGCCACCTATGGTTTTAACGCTTTCCTTGGTTAAGGAAACGGTTTTAACGGAATATTCATTCCGGCCCAAAGCAAGTATAAACGTTGATAAATAAGTGGATTCCCAGTCCGAAAATTTATCCAAAATAACGAACAGTACTGTTTTACTCATAATAAACCTTCTTTCGCAAGTCTGTATTTTTTACAGTATAGCATGGTTATATGACTACAGTATGTCATATTAAAGAAAATTTTTTAACTTATATATTACCGATAAATTCGTCTATCAACTGTATAGCTCCGCCGGCGGCTGTGGATTCGATTTTATATTTGCAAGGCTTCACGTAGTTTCTTGCGGCATCGCCGAAGAAGTTCCTTTTATCCACCTTGGCATATAATTCTTCCATGTAATCTTCTATATAAGCGCCCACATAACCGCCGATAATAATGGAACAGTCAAAAAGCAAGCGCAGATTATGAATGGCAAGAGAAAGATTATCAAGATAATCAGACCACATTTCCCTTGCTGTTTTATCACCTTCTTTTAACAGACGGAAAAACTCCGCCAGATTGCCGTTAGTGTAACTGTCCAGAATTTCAGCGTTGCACACCGTATCAAGGCAGCCGTGCTTTCCGCAGTAGCATAGTTTTCCGCCTTCCGGAATAAGGGTCATGTGTCCCACTTCGCCGGAACGATTTGCGTCACCGAAATATATGTTTTGATTGATAACCACAGAACCGCCCACGGTGTTGTTTAGGTTAATATACACAGCATTTTGTATGTGTGAATCTATCCAAACCTCCGCAAAGCCGGCCACATATGAATCGTGGAATATTTTAGTTCGGTAGGGTATATATTTTGAAATTTCCTCACGGGTTTTGCCTGAAAAGCTGTAGGTCAAGCCGTAAAGCACCCTTTCACGGTCGTCGGATAAAATCCCGGGCACTGCAATGCCCACGCCCAGAAAGTCTTTGTCGGAAATATTTGCCTTTTGCTTAACCTCCTCTACCATTTTACCCAATTTTTTTAGATAATCGTCGCTGTCCAAGTCAAACTTTATGCGTTCCCTGCCTATATGAATAACCTCACCGGACAAATCAACCGCCACTACGTTAATGTGGTTACCTGTCATATAAACGCCCACTGCCTGCCTGCCGTCTCTTTTATAGGAATAAGCTGTGGCGTCTCGTCCTCCGGTTTTTTTGGTTTTGGATGTATCTACTAAGTTATGTTTCTCCAAAAATTGTATATTTTGCGTAACCGTAGGTAGGCTTAACCCCAAACCCACCACGATTTCCTGTTTCGAAACAGGCTCGTTATTGCGGATATACTGGTATATCCGCTTCCTGTTTTGCGTTTTAATTTTTGCAGACATATTGACTTTTGACATTTTAAAATGTCCTCCCTTTTTATATTTTGTTGCATGAAATAGTCAAACAAATTCAATAAAACTAAAAACCTCTTGTAAAAAAAGTTTCCGAAATAACATCTTCAAACATAATTACCTTTAATTTTTTAAGTATCGAGTTATTGACTATATGTCAGAGCGTCCGAGGACCGGCTCCGGGTTGGATTTTTAACATTTTAACGGAATAAAATTACAATTACATACATAAACTGTAGCAATTTTACAAATCCGAAGTGCAGAAAAACCGTTTCTCCGCAACTTCCGCATATTATAACACAAAAAACATTTTTTAAAGAAGTTTTATATAACTTATTGACGAAAATGTTAAGCGTGATATATAATACTATTATATAAAACATATTTAAAAAACTCAATTAAAAAAGGAGGATTGTTTTGACTAAACTTCCTAAAACGATGAAAGCACTTGTAGCCTATGACAAAGGAAGCTATCGTTACGAACCGGAATACCCCGTGCCGGACTGTGGACCGGACGACATTATTATTAAAACTCAAGGCTGCGGAGTATGTGCCGGAGATTTGAAGTGTTATCACGGAAATTCTACTTGGGGTGACGAAACCCATGAAATGTGGGTACGCCCTCCGTTTATTCCCGGGCATGAATTTCTGGGGGTTGTGGTAGAAACAGGCAGTAACGTTACAGAATATAAAATCGGCGACCGCATTATTGCAGACCAAATTGTTCCTTGCGGAAACTGTAAATTTTGCAAAACCGGTAGATATTGGATGTGCCAACCTCACGCTACCTTTGGTTTCCAAAAAGAAAATAACGGCGGTATGGCCGAATATGTTCGCTATCCCAAAACTGCGGTAATACATAAAGTCCCTGCGGATATGGCTTTGGAAGACGCCTTATTAATAGAACCTTATGCTTGTTCAAAACACGCTGTAGACCGTGCGCAAATTACCATAGAAGATGTGGTTGTAATTTCCGGTGCCGGTACCTTGGGCTTGGGAATGGTAAGTTACGCAAGGATGATGAACCCGGCTAAACTTATAGTTCTTGATATGAAGGACGAGCGCTTGGAAAAGGCTAAACAATTCGGTGCCGATATTGTTATGAATCCCGGCAAAACAGATGTTGTAAAAGCCATACAAAACCTTACAGAAGGATACGGCTGTGATATTTACATAGAAGCAACAGGCCACCCATCAAGCGTGGTACAGGGATTACAGGCTATACGTAAACTGGGACGTTTTGTGGAATTCAGTGTATTCAGCGAACCTACCTTGGTTGACTGGACCCTAATCGGGGACAACAAAGAGCTTGATGTTCTGGGTTCTCATTTAAGCCCTTATTGCTACCCGTTTGTTATTGAGAATATTTATAACGGTAATCTCAAAACAGACGGCGTTGTAAGCAAGTACTTCCAATTGGAAGACTGGGAAGAGGCATTTGAATATGCAACCGGAAAACATGGTGATTTGAAAGTTGCATTTAAGTTTTAATATAAATTCAAATGTAATATACGGTAACTGTTAAAAAACAGACATAGTTTGTTTTGATAAACATATTTTGTTACCGTGCCTTATACTCAAATGAACAAGGAACAGTAACAAAAGCTATTCTTCGTAAACGGTTCGCTCATGTGTTTTTCAAGGAAAAC
>CAYMOU010000056.1:0-18165 GCA_964392115.1 uncultured Defluviitaleaceae bacterium
TCCCATTTAAACAGTAGACATAAATTTACAATTCAGACAAAGATTCTCTGATAATTTGCAAATTTTATCCTTCAATAAATATGGAATTAGTATAATTAACCGTAATCAAGCAATCAAAAAAAGACCGCTTTACCACATCAGCTTGGCAAAAGTTACTTGCACCCCTTTTGGTAAAAGTAATCGTAAAGCAGTCTTGGGAATTTTATCAATCGTTATTGTTGGATATAGAGGTAAGGATGTTTTCCAGCTCGAAAACAGCCTGTTTTTCGTCTTCGCCCTCTGCGGAAATCGTAATTTCCTGTCCGTCCAAAATGCCTAAGGATATTATCCCCATTATGCTCTTGGCGTTTACCGTTTTATTGTCCATAATAACCCTGATATTGCTGGAAAATTTGCTTGCTCTTTGTACGAACAACGCTGCCGGCCCTGTTTCCATACAAGTCGCAACTATGAAAGTAGATTTAGTCATGAAATACCACCCCTTAAGTTTTCTGCAATTTCGTGAAGTTTGCGTAGCCTATGATTAACGCAGGATTTTGAAACAGATGGTGTCAGCATCATGCCGATTTCTTTTATACTGGCACCGGGATTGTTTAGGCGTACTTTTGCTACTTGTTCCAAAGGCCGGGAAAGCTTGGAAAGGCCTATTTTTTGGTCAATGTAAGCAATATTTTCTATCTGACTGATAGCAGCATCCACGGTTTTTCGAATATTGGCCGTTTCGCAGTTAACGCTACGATTGACGTTGTTTCTCATATCTTTTAGGATTCTGACGTTTTCCAGGTTCATTAAGGAAACGTGAGCCTCCATTATATTTAAGAGGTCCACAATGTGAGAACCTTCTTTTAAATATACAATATAATAACCTTTGCGGTTAATTACTTTCGAATTCAGTCCAAAGGAGTTTATTAAAGCCGAAAGCTCGTTGGCTAGGCGTAAAGAGGCACAAACAAACTCCAAGTGGTAGGTTTTTTCCGGCGTGGATAAGGAACCGGAGGCCAGAAACGCACCACGGATATAGGCTCTTTTGCAACAGCCGGAGCTTACAACCAAGGGATTTATCGATGGCCCGGTGGGCATATAGTCTGTCAACAATCCCACGGCGGACAATACCCTAACCACGTCCTCATGAGAGTTTATATATAGGCTGTAAAGCCTGTTTTTTTTGAATTGTCTTGCTTTGGTAACAGATATTTCCGTTACTATGTTAAAGGCTTTTTTTAGCAAACCGAAGCATTTTTTTGCAACTATAACATTCTCGGTAGAAATATTTATGCCGGCTTTTTCTCTGAAACCAACAGCGGCACAGCTGTTGATGATAGCCGCAAGCTCCGCAATATAACAGTGACGGTCCGCACCGAAATGAGCACCCAGTTCTCTTTTTACATCAAAGGAAAATGACACGCCATCACCTTGTTATACAAATGTATTATTTTAATGGAATTCAATGAATTATAGTATTCTGCCCAAACTCATTTTATTTACTTGTCCAACAGGAAGAATCATTTTTTGGAAATATCTCTGTGATTGACCGATACCGAATTTCCGGAATTATGCAAAGCGTCAACCAGAGCATTTGCAATGGAAACCGAGCGGTGTTTACCGCCGGTGCAACCTATGCTTATAACCAATTGGTTTTTGCCTTCTTTTATATAGTACGGTATAAGGAAGGAAACCATGTCGGTTAATTTCTTCAAAAATTCGTGTGTCTCGGAACAGTTAAAGACATAATCTCGCACCTGTGGGTCGTTACCCGTAAGATGTTTCAGCTCGGGAATATAAAAGGGATTGGGAATAAAACGCACATCGAAAACCAAGTCCGAATCCGAGGGCATACCGTATTTAAAGCCGAAAGACAGCACCGTTATCATCAGGCTGTTAAACTGTATGTTCTCCAGGAATATACCCCTAAGTTTTTCCTTTAATTCCCTGGTCAGAATATACGAGGTATCCATAATAAAGGTAGAGTGCTTTTTAACTTCCTCCAGCAACTCACGCTCTTTCATTATGCCGGTAATTACCCGGTCGCTCTTTGCCAACGGATGAGAACGACGAGATTCTTTGTAACGGTTTAACAGCACCTCGTCCGAGGCATCCAAAAACAGTATACAGGTTTTGTAATCCGAATTGGTCAGATAGGACAAGCCCTCAAAAAGGTCGTCGAAAAGTCTGCCTCCACGAATATCTATGCCCAAAGCTACATTTTCTATATCCGAGCCTGCTCTAAAGCAAACCTCGGCAAATTTTGAGATTAATGACGGAGGAAGGTTATCGGCACAAAAAAATCCAAAATCCTCCAGAAAGCGTAACACTGTGGACTTTCCGGCACCCGACATACCCGTTACTATGACAAACTGCATATGCACCTCCGAATAAAAAGAGTCCGACGGATTAAGAAATTAAACCTTGAGGAGAACCTTTTTCTGAAGAAAAGGTTTCCCTCAAACTCCCTTCAAAAAGATTTTAATATGGGATTCATTTGATCTCGGTTATCAATAACTTCCTAAGGAATACGGTTTCTTCATTAATTATTTGCAATGTGGTTATGCAAACAAAATCATCAAACTCTTATTTTTTATTATGCAAAAAAACACAGCAAATATGTTTTGTTTTATAATTATGTACCCGAAAACTCGGGCAGTGTTTATTCGCCTATTACTTTTATTTCAGGTTCCAGCATTACTCCAAAGGTGCTGAAAACCCGCTCTTTTACTTGCTCTATTAATTCCAAAACATCTGCGGCTGTAGCGTTACCGGTGTTTACCACAAAACCGCAATGTTTGGGAGAAACCTGTGCCGAGCCTACGCTGAACCCTGCCAAATTGCAATCCATAATCAACTTACCGGCAAAATACCCGGTAGGTCTCTTAAAAGTACTTCCGGCAGAAGGCAATTCCAAGGGTTGCTTGGTTTTGCGGCTGTGATTAAATTCACTCATTTTTGCTGTAATTTCGTCAAAAGAGCCTTCTTTAAGCACAAGCTTTGCCGATAATACTATATATTGCATTTTGGGTATAACGGAACTGCGATAACCAAGTTGCAAATCCTCGGCGGAAAGGGTCAAAACATTACCCTCCGGGGTTAATACTTGGGCGCTTTCAAGCACATTTTTTATTTCTCCGTCATAAGCACCGGCGTTCATGCATATTGCTCCGCCCAAGGTGCCCGGTATGCCGGAGGCAAACTCAAATCCGGTTAAGCTATGCTTTTTTGCAATGTTTGCAATGCTTGACAAAGAAGCCCCTGCCTGTGCATAAATGCAATTACCTTCCAATCTTACTTCGGAAAAGGAATTGGAAATTTTAATCATTACTCCTCTAAATCCCTTATCCTTAACCAAAAGGTTGGAGCCGTTGCCCAAAATATAATAGGGTATATTATGGGCCTTGCATAATCTTACGGCAGAAACTACGTCTTCAACATTATGCGGAAAAACCATTAAGTCACAGTTACCGCCTATTTTAAAAGAGGTATGTTCTTTCATACTTACGTTTGTCATCAGTTGCTTGGAATTGAAAGTTTCGTTAAATATTTTGAATAAATCCGGCAAAAACACACCTCCTTGCTAAGGTGTAACCGAAAGCCCCTTGCTTCCGGACGCACCTAAAAACCGTATTGTAACGAATTAACCCTCTGGTCCAAAACCTTGGCTGCATTATAGCCCATCTTTTTCTGCCTGTGATTAATAGCGGCAGATTCGCATATAACCGCAAGATTTCGGCCGGGTCTAATGGGAACCAAGTTACAGGTAACACGGTTGCCCAGTATATCCATATACTGCTCCTCAAGCCCCAGACGTTCGTATTCTTTTTCACTGTCCCAGACTTCAAGTTTTATAATCAAATCTATGGAATGAGAATCTTTTATGGACTCTACCCCAAACATCTGCTTTACATCAATAATACCTATGCCCCTAAGTTCTATAAAATAACGAATAACTTCCGGGCATGAACCAACAAGGCTTTCCTTAGAAACCCTTTTAATGTCCACTGCGTCGTCCGCAACCAATCTGTGCCCACGCTTTATAAGTTCCAAAGCGGTTTCGCTTTTACCAACGCCCGATTCGCCTATAATAAGCAGGCCTTCGCCGTATACGTCCACCAATACCCCATGCAAACGTATCTGCGGAGCAAATTGCAGCCTTAAATAGCGTATGAGTTCGCCCATAAATTCGGTGGTATTACTGTCATAGGATAAAATAGGAATGTCCTTTTTATTAGCCCTTTCAATCACTTCGGGAAAAGGCTCCAAACTGCGGCAAAAAACAATACATGGTATGTCGTGTTCCAAAAAAGTATCGAATGCCCGGGTTCTGTCCTCCACTGACATCTTTTTAAGATAAGTGTATTCCACCATGCCTATTATTTGGCATTGACCCTGGGCAAAATAGTCATAAAACCCTGCCAATTGCAGTGCCGGCCGGTTAATTTCGGCATGATGGATTTGTTTTGTGGTTATGTTAACTTGCTTTGATACCAGTTTCAGGTTAAACGCCTTCATCAAATTGCTTAGTGCTACAGACTGCATCTCTTCCTCCGTAAGTTAAACAACTTTTGTCCTAGACAGGTATTGCTCGCTCTACTTTTTGCCCGGCAAAAATCACCTCTTGTTGTTTTCCGCCCAACATTAAAAACACCTTACAATCTTCAGTTATATTTATTCTCATGGAGTTAAACTGTACTTCTTGAATAGATTTTATTATATTTTCCAAATCTTCAAAAGCCAGCTCTTGCTCCGTAGTTACCCAAAATTCCATTGTTTCACTGTTGATTTTCAAACTGATATTAACAGAACGTAAATCCTCGGTATTGACAGGTGTGTAGACATAATCCAAATTAAACGGTTGCTTATTTCCCATTCATACCTACCTCCTTTCATGAGTTACGGCGGAAGCGAAATTGCTTTGAAAACTCGCCTGTACGCTGAATATCAGCGAACATGAATTCAAATGATTTTTGCTCATAAAACTACCTAACGATTTGTGGGTATTTGATTAATCTTTGCAAAATACCGATTCAGAACTACGTACAGTATGACCGGCAGTGAAACGTTTTTTGGCTATACTCTGTATTGTGGCCAATTCATATTATTTGAGTATAACTACAGATGCCGTATTACTATAATAATAAACCAATTGTATAAAATATTCAATATATATAGCAAATTAATTTAAAGAAACCCCTTTAGTAAGGTAAAATCTTAATCTCATTTTAACCCGTCAGACCATAGTATGCATTAAACTACCTTTACTTAATTATGCTGCTTTTTTGTGGATTAAAACGTCGTAATAAAAAACAATGGTATAACGGGCAGTCTTAACCTCATATCTGCCCGACCATGACAATTCTGTACAGTTTCGAATCTTTTCGCCTCTGTAACAGTATATTAATTATATCCTATTTTGTTATGCATTCCGTCTTGTAAAGATAAAACCCTTAAAAACTTACGAAAAGCCGTAAAAAAACAGAACCGCTTCCAAACGTAATAAATCGTTCACCAAAACAGTTCTTGTACATATTATATTATCAGGAGAGACATAGCACTTTAAAAGGAGGAAAAATAATGAGTGCTTTTGAATTAAAAAAAGATGAGGATAGATCTTTCGACTGCGATAAAGATGTAAAACACGCACATGACAGATTAAGACAAGAATGTATCATCGCCCTGAAGGTTTATGATAGCTGTCGTCAACCGCAATGCAAGGTACTGCAACATTATAAAATAATCCAAAACAAAAAACCTTGAGATAAGGTCTTTCCCGGAAAGGCTTACCTCAGGGTTTTCTGTGTTAATTTAATATTTCAATCAATAAGCACAATTAAGGCGCCAGTCTGAAATAAGCTATTTTATCTATAAGGAATTGGGCTTGGGAATTTAATTCCTCAGAAGCGGCAGCGGCTTCTTGGGAGGTTGAGGAGTTATTTTGAACAACCGCCGAAATTTGCGATAAACCCACACCTATTTGAGAGATTGCCTCTGCCTGATTGGTAGAAGCATCTGCAATGTTTTTGATAATGCCGGATACCTCCGAGGCATTGCTTACTATTATTTTAAAGTCTTCCGCCGTTTCATCTGCAATCTTAACCCCGTTGTTAACCTCCGAAACCGAATTGTTAATTAATTCTGTGGTTTCCTTGGCGGCATTTTGGCTTCTTAACGCCAACATACGCACTTCCTCGGCTACTACTGAAAATCCCTTGCCATGCTCACCTGCACGGGCTGCCTCTACCGCTGCGTTAAGTGCCAAAAGATTTGTTTGGAATGCTATGTCTTCTATTACCTTAATAATCTTAGAAATATCCGCAGAGGATTCTTTAATGCCGTTGATGGATTCCAACAAGTCCAGCATAGCCTTGTTGCCCTTGCTTGCGTTCTCCAAGGAAAGGGATGATAGATTTTCTGCCTCCGATGCATTTATAGCGTTAATTTTAATTTGACTGTCTATCATTTCTACCGATGCAGATAATTGTTGAACAGAACTTGCCTGCTCTGCCGCACCGTCTGCTATATGTACCGAGCCTACGGAGATTTGTTGGGCACCGTCCAGAACCTGTTCTGCCGCTACCACAATTTCCTTTAGAGTGTCGTTCAAAGCTAAATTAATTTTATTGATAGATTCCTTGATAGAACTGAAATCTCCCATATACTCCCTGTCTATTTTGCTTGTTAAGTCGCCCTTGGCCATTTTCGCCAGTATTTCATTTATTTCAACTATGTAAGAAGACACTGCGGATACGGTTGTATTCAACGAATTCTTGACTAAAGCAAAGTCTCCCTGATAATCACCGGTGACTTTTGTGCTTAAATTGCCTTTAGCCATAGCCAAAAGCACGTCAGACATTTCCTTTATGGGTGTAGCCACAGCCTCTAAAACGTCGTTTAGCCCGTGCATTAGGTTTGACCAGTCTCCCTTGAAATTAGTAACGTCTATGCGAGTTTGAAGCTTACCCTGTTTGGTGGCTTCGGTTAATGAATGAACTTCGCTGTTTATATGTTTTATAGATTCCCGAATTCCTTCTATGGCTTCGTTAACAAATATCTTTTTGCCCGGCAATTTTTCCATTGGAGCGTTGAAGTTTCCGTTGACTATCTCGTTTATGCAAGCAACAGCCTGCTTTTTAACCTTAATGTGACCCATTACGGTTTTGTTTATGGAGCTTGCAACGTCTTGATATGTACCCAAGTATTTTGTTTCGTCCAAAAATACATCTATATCTCCTATGTCATTATGATGATGTTCCAGGTCATAAAGGTCATCCATCAGATTTTTGATGACGTTAATGGTGGCGTTAAAATTGTGAATTAAAGTTCCTACCTCGTCATTGGGAATCTTAGCCTGATTGTTTACGCTTAAATCACCCTTGGAAACATTAACGGCAATATCCGCTAACTTGCGAATGGGCTTCGTAATTGTTCCGGCAAAATAAATTGAAATTACAATAAATAAAGCCGTGGTAGCCAAACCAAGAGTTAATGCCAAAATCAAAGTATTTCTGTTTTCGGTGGCTATTTCGTCCGTAGCTTTTTGAATGAAGGTATCTATTTCATCTATATAATTTCCCGTACCCACTACCCAATCAAAGGGCTGATAATACATGGCGAAACCACGTTTGGGTAACGGCTGTGATGAGTTTTCCTTGGGAAATTCGTAATCTACATATACGCCGTCCGGATTTTTTGCGGCATTAATTAATTCTCGAATAAAGTAAACTCCGTTGGCATCTTGGGTATCTATGCGGTTTTTTCCTTCTGTCTCCGTTCCGTTAAGCACCACATTAACCCCTTGAGAGGTGTCTACCCAGAAATAACCGTTATCGCCGTATTTAATATTTCGTATCATATCCGCCGCTTGAATTTTAGCCTTTTCCGCCGTTATTTCGCCGGCGGTTACTTTCTTCCCTATATTATTCAAAAGGCTCATTACTGAATTTACTTGGTCCTTTATCATTTTATCAAAATCGTTCTGTAAAATTTCTCTCTGTTTATTTAGTGCAGATGACTCTAATTTTCCCATGGCGGTAGCCGCAATTAAAAAATTGACACCCATCATAACCACACACAAAATTACAGAAAATACAAGAAGTTTACCTTTTATACTTCTTCTCATAAAATCCTCCCAATGATTAAATTTTCATTAGCTTTACTAAGGAAAGAATACTATAACGACATAAAACTTTCAAGGAAAATATTAGCTTAATGTCGGTCAACCTACTTATGTAATGTATTGTATTTATATCGGATAATAATTGTCGGTTACATTAGGCAAAACTATTAACGATAAATTTTGAAATAATCCCGATTAACCCCTGTTTAATCTAAATGTACAAAAAAAACAAAACACAAGCCATATTTATAACATTACAAACGAATATTAAAAGTATTTGATAAAATAATAACTAACCTTGACAAATATTAGATTAGACATTATATTGATTTTTAATAAAAAAACATAATTCAACAGTATTGATGCAATTATTCACTTAGTATTCATGATTTTGCATAAATTTGTTTGACGGTTGAATTTGATTAGGTGAATTTATGGCATTTAAACCCGTTACCAATAAAAAAAATTATCAATATATTATAGAACAATTCGTAAAGCAAATTGCCGAAGGTACCATTAATAAAGGCGATAAAATACCTCCGGAAAGAAGCCTGTCGGAAACTTTAAATGTCAGCAGAAGCTCCCTCCGAGAGGCTTTAAGCGTAATGGAAATTTTGGGTATTATAAATGTGCGTTCCGGCGAAGGTACTTTTGTTTCTGAATTTAACCCCATGCCTTTTATAGACCTTATTATGCCCTTATTGCTTAAAAGCGAAGAAATTGAAGAAGATATTATAGATTTACGCATACTTTTGGAAGTTGCCTGTGCAAAGAACGCCGCTGAAAATATAAAAAATCATCCCGATAAACTTGAATATCTAAGAAGCATTATTACAGCTACAGAAAACACACAAGACTATTTGGAGAGTACCCGGCTTGACATTGAGTTACACAAAGTTATCTACGAACTGTCCGGAAACATGATTTTTGAGACTTTAGGCAATTTTGTCACCATAGCCTTATCCCGGTCTGTAAAATACAATCGTTCCAAACTCTTGCAGATACCCGAAAGTGAAAAAATAATTATGATGCAGCATAAATTGTTTTTGGAAGCTCTTCTTGAAAATAACAGCAACAGAGCAGCCGAAATAATGGAATTGCATCTTACATATGCTAAGGAAGAGATTAAAAAGCTTACATAACCTTTTGCCTTGCAACATAAAATCAAAAATTCATATCCAAAACAAATATTTCCCTTACTGAATATTAATTATATAACCATTGACATAGCGGTCTGACCATAATACCGGAATCGCATTAGTGTATATACGGTATGACCACCGTACCTACTACCAAGCATTCGACCTAAGTTATTGTCTTACCAATGAGTATGTTTATATAAATAATCGGCACTATGTAGAATTACACATTACGAAGAATAGCTATAGTTTACGTTTTACCGACACCGCAGTTTCTGCTTTAGGTGGCAACAATTAACCTCAACTTATTAATTTTTATAGCATTAATACCTTTAGTTTTGGCTTATTATTACATTGAGTATTCAAATGAAGGGTTATATAACATTATCTGCAGCCATGGCTGTTTTGGAAGGTTTCGCACCGGCATTTCGGCCCATACCTCGGGTTACTATAGCCGCTGTATTTATAAATTCCTTTACCATTGCTAAAATAAGGAGGAAAATATGAACATTGTTGTCTGTATCAAACAAGTACCCGGAACCACAAAGGTGGATATTGACGAAACCACCGGCGTTCTGATAAGAGACGGTGTAGATTCCAAATTCAACCCCTACGATTTGTTTGCAATCGAAGCCGCAATGAAACTGAAAGAACAGCACGGCGGCATGGTAAAGGTTATGACCATGGGCCCGCCGCAAGCGGTTGAGGTGATAAAAGAAGCCTATATGATGGGAGCCGATGAAGGCATAATTCTATCGGATAAAGCCTTCGCCGGGGCCGACGTTTTATCCACAAGCTACGCTATCAGCCAATGCATCTGCAAGCTTGGCAAAACAGATTTAATTATCTGCGGCAAACAAACTACCGACGGCGACACCGCCCAAGTAGGGCCGGAAGTGGCTGAAAATCTGGATATTCCTCACAGTGCCAACGTCACCAAAATCATTCACGTAACCGACCACACCATTCGAGTTGAAGCCGCTGTAGGTGAAAGCCTTGAAATTCAGGATATTTCTTTACCCTGTTTGATTACAGTTGAAAAAGACATAAATATCCCCAGGCTTCCGTCCTATAAACTTAAACTTGCCAATTTAAACAAGGAAGTAATGCTTGTCACCCTTAATGACTTGGACAATAAAAACCCCAAACATTACGGTTTAAACGGTTCGCCCACTCAAGTTGAGCGTATTTTCACCCCGGAAACCGACAAGGAAAAGAAAATAATCAAAGGAACTTCCCATGAAGTTGCCGAGATTTTACATAGTTTACTTTCGGAAAATAAATTTATATAGGATAAAACCAAAACTAGGGGGTTTATCATGGCAGGAATCATTATCAACAACCAAGCGGCAGAAATGCTGAATACGGAACAAAAAGAAGCCGCCGTCAGCTTGTGTCCCTTCGGGGCCATAGAGCTGGTTGACGGAAAGCTTGAAATCAATTCCGCTTGCAAAGTGTGTAAAATTTGTGTTAAAGACGGACCGGAAGGCGTTTTTGCTTTTGAGGAGGACGCCGAGGCCCCGGCTGTAGACAAAAGTTTATACAGGGGCATAGCTGTATACGTGGATTACACCGAAGGTCATATTCACCAAGTCAGCCTTGAACTGCTGGGCAAGGCAAAGGAATTGGCGGATAAAGTCAATCATCCGGTTTATGCCTTGTTTATAGGCCACAATATTTCACAAGCCGCTAAAGAATTACTTCATTACAGGGTTGATGAGGTATTTACATACGACAAACCGGAACTTGAACATTTCTCTGTGGAGCCATTTACAAACGTTTTCGAAGACTTTATTGCCAAAGTCAAACCTTCTGCTATTTTGGTAGGAGCCACAACAGCCGGACGCAGCCTTGCACCCAGGGTAGCCGCAAGATGCAAAACCGGCCTTACCGCCGATTGTACCAAGCTGGACATTAAAGAAAACACCGATTTGGTGCAAATCAGACCGGCTTTCGGCGGCAACATTATGGCACAAATCAACACTCCCAATCATAGGCCCCAAATGGCTACGGTAAGATACAAAATTTTTTCCATACCTGAAAAAAGTGAAGAAACCGCAGGAAAAATTACTGCCTGTGAAATTTCCCGGGACAAACTTAAAAGCCGAGTAAAAATTATTCAAAGCACTAAACCGGAAAAAAAGGCTTCCATATCCGAAGCGGAAGTTATTGTTGCTGTGGGCAGAGGTTTGAAATCCCAAAAAGATTTGGATATGGTTTATGAACTTGCCAACCTTTTGGGTGCGGAAATAGCCGCCACACGGCCTTTGATTGAAGCCGGTTGGGTAGAAGTTTCCGGACAAATCGGCCTTTCCGGAAGAACCGTTAAACCAAAATTGATAATTACCCTGGGTATTTCCGGCTCGGTGCAATTCCGTGCGGGCATGGAAAATTCCGATATGATTATTTCCGTTAACAGTGATGAAAACGCCCAAATTTTCGACGTTTGCCAATATGCGATTGTAGGTAATATTTACGAGGTGGTTCCAAAGTTAATTGAAAACATTAAAAGAGGTGAATTAAATGAGCCCTTACAAGCAAATGGATGAGAAGGATTTTGAGTTTATAAAATCAGTCATTCCGGCCGGAAGAATATACATAGGCAAGGAAATAAACGAGGATTATTCTCATGACGAACTGGGTGACGTTCATCATTACCCCGATGTTTTGGTTGAGGCCTTGTCCGCACAAGAAATCTCTCAAATTTTGCGTTATGCCAACGAAAACCTTATTCCGGTGGTTGCCAGAGGTTCCGGCACAGGCTTGGTAGGCGGTTCAGTGCCTATTTACGGCGGAATAATGATATGCACCTCTAAAATGAACAAAATACTCGAGGTAGACCAAGACAATCTTGTTGCCACCGTTGAACCGGGCGCTTTACTTATGGAGCTTTCCGCCCATGTGGAAGGCTTTGACCTTTTCTATCCTCCGGATCCGGGCGAAAAAGCCGCAACCATAGGCGGCAACATAGCCACAAACGCCGGCGGCATGAGGGCTGTAAAATACGGCGTAACCCGAGACTTTGTCAGAGGTTTGGAAGTAGTGCTTGCAAGCGGTGAGATTGTGGAGTTTGGCGGCAAGGTTGTGAAAAACTCTTCCGGCTACAGTTTAAAGGATTTAATGGTAGGCTCCGAAGGAACACTGGGTATAATTACCAAGGCTATCTTAAAGTTGCTGCCCTTGCCCAAAAAAGCAATAAGCCTTCTGATACCCTTTAACAACATAGACAACGCCATTCGTTCCGTACCGGAAATAATGAAGACTAAAATAATTCCCACCGCTGTAGAATTTATGGAGCGTGAAGTTATTTTGGACGCAGAGGAATATCTGGGCAAAAAATTCCCCGACAAATCCTCCGACGCCTATCTTATTCTTACATATGACGGCAACAGCAAGGAGCAAATAGAACAATGCTACCCCACAGTTGCGGATATTTCCTTTAAAAACGGCGCAATCGACCTTTTGATTGTGGATACGGACGAAAGAAAAGAAGCGGTTTGGAAGGCTCGCAGTGCGTTTTTGGAGGCAATCAAAGGTTCCACCACCTATATGGACGAATGTGACGTGGTGGTTCCCATAAACAAAGTGGCAGAATTCTTGAACTACACCTACCAACTGAAACAAAAACACGATATACGCATTAAAAGTTTCGGTCACGCCGGTGACGGAAACCTGCATATATACATACTGAAAGACCAACTTGACGACGAAACATGGCATAAAAAGCTTGAGGCTGTTTTTGATGACCTTTACCGGAAAGCCATTGAATTTAACGGAAAGGTTTCCGGGGAACACGGCATAGGTTACGCAAAATTGCCTTATCTTAAAAAGGACGTTTCGGAGGCCGTTTGGAACCTTATGAAAAATATAAAGCTGGCTTTTGACCCCAACAATATACTTAATCCGGGTAAGGTAATAAAATAAAAAAAATGTGTAAAGGGAGAAAGCCTTTTTCAAACGGTGAAAATAGGTTTTCTCCCTAAAATTTTTTCTAAAAAGGCGTACAAAATCACTAAAGCATTAGCCGGTAGAATAAATCTATTGTAGTTTCTTTTTTATTGTATACAATCTTTTGAACAATTTGCTTTGCTGCATTGTTTTTTTCTGTAAGACTAACCTCACCTGTTAATATATCCAAAATTGAGGTTATTTTTTTGACTTCAAGGGTTGATTCTTTTTTTGCTGTGTTTTGCAGTTGCATAATTTTTTTATCAATATCCTCAATTTGAATCTGTATATTTTCCTTAGTTTCCTTATATTCTGTGGGAGAATCTATGCCGTTCAAAACCAATTCCTTTGCCCTTACCAGTTGTAATTTAAGCTTTTCTAAGCGTTTGTTGTAGTTTTGTAACTCTGTTTGGATGTTGTTAGTTTCACAACCGGATTTTGAATATTCGACTTGTTCTATTAAAGCTGAATCTTCTTTTAATGCACCCAAAACCGCTTCTTCAATTTTACTTTCGGTTATTCTTTGGGGTTCACTGCATCCGCCGGTTAAATATTTATTGCACCTGAATGCGCCTTGCCTGCCGTTTTTTCCTTTTCCGAAGGAAAGGGTTGTGCCGCAAGCCGAGCATTTTAAAATTCCTCGTAGCCAGTGAGTAGTAATTTCGTCACCGGTGAAGTTGTAGGGAATCTTACTTTTTTTCCTTGAACGGATCAGTTTATTAGCCTCCTGCCATAAATTCTCGTCAACTATAGCCCTATGCTTACCCTTAATTATAAAGGTATCCGGATTATCGAAATCATGTTTACAGACTACGCTGCCTGTAGGCGTCCAGCGCATTTTTCCTATATATGTTGGGTTGTAGATTATGTATTCTATGAGCCTTGTGTCAAAAACATTGCCTTTCTTTGTCCTGTAACCCAAGGAGTTTACGTACTTGGCTATTGACCTAAGGTTCAGTCCTTCGGTAACATATTTATCAAATATTTGTCTGACAATCTCGGCCTCGTCCTCTTCCGGGGTGAGGACACCGTTTATCATTCTGTAACCGAAAGGCGCCGGGGTCTGCAACTCACCCCGGCGGGCTTTTTCCGTCATACCCTTTTTTACTTCCTCCGATAAATTCAGGCTGTAATATTCGGCCATAGCCTCCAACATGGCTTCCAGAATTACCGAAAATTTATCGTCCTCCATATGCTCGGTTATACTGATAACCTTGATATTACAGTCTTTTCTCAGCAGGGATTTATATACTATGCTGTCCTCTCTTGACCGGGCGAACCTATCGAATTTATGTACCAAAATTACATCAAAGGGCTTGGGCTTTGCCTTTGCCAAACATATCATTTTCTGAAAAGCCGGCCGCTTATCTGCCCGGCGTCCTGAAATCCCTTCGTCTCTGAAAATATTTTGGTCTTTTATAATAAGATTGTTCTTTTCCGCATATTTTCTTATTTCCCTAAGCTGGGCATCAGGTGAAAATTCGGTTTGGTCTTCCGTAGAAACCCTAATATAAACTGCCGCATTTTTCACTTAAATCTCTCCGCATTTACCGGTTCTTTTTTCGGTAACCCAATCTCTCCAAACCTTGAGAAAACACCGTATTAAGTAGCTCTCGGCGTTCCTCAACAGACAAATCATCAAAACTTATTACTTCCTCTTTTCGATCATTGCTATCCTGTTTTACAATATACCTTCTGACTATGGGTTTTTCCTTATCTCTCACAAACATCACCCATATATTATATGAACAGACAAATTGTCCAAAACATAACATTAACATATGGTTTATGCTCGGCTTTTTGGAGAAATAAAGTTTGAGGGAAAAAACCCTATATTGCCGTAGAAAAAAGGTTTTACCCTCAAGTTCTTAATATTTTTAGACGTTGCAGTAACCTCCGGTCCGGTCAACAAGATTGCTTAACAGCTTGCGAAATCGGCCCGGCTCGTGCAGCGGAATGTGTTTGCATAGGAGACGAGCATCTTCGTGAAGGCGATGTTATTGAACCGCCCGAAAATGCAACAGCTGTAGCTATCGACAGATTGAAAATCAAAAAAATCGTCATCGTTGAAAAAGAACCCAACCCCTTCAAAAAAGGCTACTGGGACATAGACCTGAAATATATCTTTGAATACAGATTGACTTTCAGAGAATGCGACGGTTCCATTATCGGTTCTTTAAGAGCAACCAACTGCTTCAGCAAAAGAGTAACATTGTTCGGCTCCATCGGTTCCGACCTTGTTATCGCTACCGACCTGTTCAAACATCACAGCGAATCCACCACCCTTGATGCCGATCCGTTCATCTTGGTTGAAGCTAAAGCTGTTCCTTTGTGCGCAGAACTTCGTCATCAAAAACGTCGTCATGGCTGCCACGAAGAACATCATCACTGTGAACCCAATGAAGTTCTTGTTACCATCGGTTTGTTCACCATAATCAAACTTTATCGCATCGTTAACCTTACCGTTGAATCCAGAGGCTTCTGTATTCCTGAAGAATGCGAAGAACACTGCCCGGTTAACCCCTGCGAATTCTTCGATACCTTGGCATTCCCCATGGACATTTTTGCACCGCCGCAAAAACCCGAATTCCTTGCCGGTATCACCAACGAAATTCCTCGCAAAAAACAAAAGCACTGCTGTGAAGACTAATTCCCGTGCTTGTATCGGATATTAATTCCATTTAAAACAGTAGATAAAAAATATTGAATTAGTATGACAATTAATTTCCTGTTTGATGAGCTTTTTTATATAAATTAATCAAGGCTTATTGAAAGACGCTTGAGGGAAACCGTTCGTAATGTTTCCCTCAAAATGACAAAAAACAGAGAAGACTCAGTCTCCTCTGTTTTTTTATTTGTCTATTATAAACTATTTCAAAACCGCACCTTTTGATGCAGAAGAAACCAAGCGTTGATAACGAGTAAGCCAGCCTTTTGTGGGTTTTACAAGGATTTGATGGTTGGCTTTTCTTTGGTTGATTACTTCGTCCGGAACGTTTAAGGTAATGGTTCCGTTTGGAATATCGATAGAAATACTGTCTCCGTCTTGAACCAATCCGATTAAACCGCCTTCTGCGGCTTCCGGTGAAATATGCCCTATAGATGCACCTCTGGTTGCTCCGCTGAAACGACCGTCGGTAATCAAAGCAACAGATTCATCCAAGCCCATGCCTGCAACGGCAGATGTGGGACTCAACATTTCACGCATACCCGGGCCGCCTTTGGGGCCTTCGTATCTGATAACAACCACATCTCCGGCAACTATTCTGCCTGCAAAAATAGCCTCGATAGCCGATTCTTCCGAATCAAAAACCTTGGCAGAGCCTGTATGTACAAGCATTTTCGGTGAAACCGCAGAGCGTTTTACTACACAACCTTCTGTTGCAAGATTGCCGAAAAGAACTGCAATTCCGCCGGTTTCGGAATAGGGGTTTTCGATGTCTCTGATGATGTTGTTGTCTGAATTCTTAACGTTTTTAAGGTTTTCGCCTACGGTTTTGCCTGTGACTGTTAACAATTCTCTGTTGATTAAGTTTTTCTTGTTAAGTTCAGCCATAACCGCTTGAACTCCGCCGGCTCTGTATAAGTCTTGTATATGATGGCTTCCGGCAGGGCTTAATTTACAAAGGTTAGGTGTCTTGCGGCTGATTTCGTTAATAAGGTTTAAGTCGATTTCAACCTTTGCTTCGTGTGCAATGGCAAGAAGGTGAAGAACAGAGTTTGAAGAACAACCCAGTGCCATATCCACAGTCAAAGCATTCAAAAATGCTTCCTTGGTCAAAATGTCGGAAGGACGTATATTGTTGTTAACCAAATGCATTATTGCAGAACCTGCCTTTTTGGCAAGTTGAATTCTAGCTGCCATTACCGCCGGAATTGTTCCGTTTCCGGGCAAAGCCAAGCCCAAAACTTCGGAAAGGCAGTTCATGGAGTTTGCCGTAAACATACCGGAACAGCTTCCGCAGCCCGGGCAACAGCTTTTTTCGATTTCCGTAAGTTGCTCATCATCTATTAAATTGGCTTTTCTTGCACCCAAGCCTTCAAAAATATTGGTAAGACTTAAATCTTTGTTGTCCATATTACCGGCAAGCATAGGGCCGCCGCTAACCACTACGGAGGGTAAGTCCAACCTTGCCGCCGCCATCATCATGGCAGGTACGATTTTATCGCAGTTGGGAACTAATACCAATCCGTCAAAACAGTGGGCCATAGCCATGGTTTCCACACTGTCTGCAATCAGCTCTCTGGAAGCCAGAGAATAACGCATACCTTCGTGACCCATTGCTATACCGTCACAAACGCCTATAGCCGGGAAAAGTATTGGCGTACCGCCGGCCGCACGTATACCGGCTTTAACAGCTTCGGCAACTTTATCAAGGTGCATATGTCCGGGTACTATTTCACTGAAAGCGGAAGCAACCCCAATTAAAGGACGAGACATTTCTTCTTCTGTAAGTCCCAAAGCGTAAAACAAAGAACGTTGAGGCGCACATTCAGCACCTCTCAAAACTTTATGACTGGGTAAATTCATTATGTTATCCTTCTTTCTCAGCTAATCGCAAGTACTTTATATTGAACAATACCGTCCGGTGCTTCAACAAAAATATCGTCGTTTACGGCATGACCCAACAAAGCAACCCCAAGAGGAGATTCGTTGGAAATTTTACCGTGAACAGGGTCGGCCTCTGCGGAACCTACTATAATGAACTGCATTTCTTCGTCAAATTCCTTGTCGTGTATGGTTACCTTGCTGCCCACGCCTATTACGGTTTTGTCCAAGTCGTCTTCGTCGATTAATTCCGCATTACGCAGCATTTTTTCAAGAATAACGATTCTTGCTTCGATTTCTGCCTGTTCTTCTTTGGCGGCATCATATTCGGCATTTTCGGACAAGTCGCCCTGTCCTCTGGCCTCTTTGATTTTTTCGGCTACATCTTTACGCCTAACCGTTTTTAAATTCTGCAACTCATCTTC
>CAYMOU010000057.1:0-10772 GCA_964392115.1 uncultured Defluviitaleaceae bacterium
TTTAAAACAGTAGATAAAAATTTGCAAATTAGACAAAGATTCAAGGATAATTTGCGAATTTTTATCCTTCATTAAATATGGAATTAGTATAAGATACAAACGAATACCCCGCCGCAGTGCGACGGGGTATTCGTTTACGGTAAATATAATTTTCTGAAATTAATCCTCAAACCCTTTTGACTTCATGGCCATACTCAACGTCTCTGACCATCGAATCGAGTTTACCAAAGTGGCAAAAACCGGCTTTAGTGATAAAGGGTGTAACTTTTCTCCTCTTATTTCAATGGCAAGCCGTGAATTCTCATACTCTCTTTTTAAATAAGGCAGAATATTTAATGCACACAGCAACCCGTAGGCGAATTTCCTCGGTAACCCTGCCTGCCGGTGCAAGGCCTTAACAAAATCCGTAGGGTTGGTAGTTAAGGAAAAAACCAACCCCAGCCCGGCAAAGGCAAAAATTCTGGTGGCTAATTGCAGTCCTGTTTCAAAGGAGGCTACAGAAATCATTCCGGCGTTTTCGTTTCCCGTACCGAAATACAGCCCGGTTACCAAAAAACCTACCCCAACCGGAACAAGCGGCAAAAGTATAAACAGCCCTCTAAGGAATTTTTTAGAGCCTAAAACTATGGCAAGCATTGAAATTCCAAACACCGCCAAATTAATCATAACGGAGTTTGTAAAAGAAAATATTACAGCCACCGCAAGAACCGCTACACATTTATACAAGGGATTGAGTTTATATAAGAAATTACTCATACCGGCTTTAACTCCCTATCTATTTCAATAATTTGGTCTGTATAAGCCACGGCAACTTTTCGGCTGTGAGTATTCATAATAACGGTAAGCCCGGCTTTTGCTCGTTCTTCCAACAAAGCCATAATGGCACAGATATTCTCGAAATCTTGCCCGTAAGTAGGTTCGTCCAACAGTAGGATTTCCTGTCCGCCGGCGCTCATTAACAGCACAGCCAGCCTGCGTTGCTGACCTTGACTAAGGCGGTAAGGCGGCCATGTTGCATATTCTTGCAGCTGAAAAAGGGCAAGCAATTCATTTGTACGCCGGGTTAATTCAGACGTATCCTTGGTTTTGCTCCATCGGGAAACGCTGTGGTATACCTCGTCGAATACTTTCATGGTAACAAACTGATTAGCCGGGTTTTGAAACACCATACCACATATGGAAAATAACTGACGGCGTGGTGTTTTTTTTACCTCTTTGCCTTCAAGTACAAGGCTGCCCTTGTAGGCACGTTTACCTATAACAGCATTAAAAAAGGTGGTTTTACCGGCTCCGCTTTTGCCAAGTAATGCAGTTATACTGCCTTTTTTAACCGAAATATCCGGATATGATATATCTCCCACGGACAATCCCCGGGTTTCAAGTATACTTTCACACAATAACCTTTCTTGCTTAGAAGGAAAATCCCTTAAAGGCATAGCTTCTCCCAAATGAATTATTCGGTCATATGCTCCTTCCCACAAATCAATGTTATGGTCTATTGCCAGCACAGTCAGCCCGGATTTGCGAATTAACCCTATCAATTCTTTTGCGGCTTTTTCGTCTACATTGGCGAAAGCTTCGTCTAAAATAACAACCTTGGAGTTTATGGCCAAAATACAGCAAAAAGCACATTTTTGCTTCTCTCCTCCGGAAAGTTCGTAAAAGTTTCTGTCAAGCAAGTCCAAAACGCCTACACGCCGGGCTATGCTTTCTGCATCTACTTTCACGCTTATATTTTCGCCGCAGAATTCCAATTCTTTTCTTAGTATATCCATACAAAACTGCAAATCGCAATTTTGGAACATCATTCCCACATAGGCAACTCGTTCTCGGGGTGTAAGCTTATGAATGTCTATTCCGTCAACCAATACAGAGCCTGATACAAGCACTCCGCTATGTTCCGGGTAAAGCCCTGCCAAAACATAAGCAAGAGTGCTTTTTCCGCAGCCGCTTTTTCCGGATAACAAAGTAACGCTGCCTCGTTGCAATTCTAGGTTTATATTGTCAAGCACATAAGGCCCGGTTTGGTCAAAATAAGAAAAAACTATACCTTTAGCAGAAAGTATATTATCCACGGAACTTCTTCTCCGTCTCCGCAGCTATGGGATAACTGTTTAATACCCCGGCCTTAGCCAATTTATCACCCATAATTTTACTGATAACCATACTGAATGCAAGGGCACTGGCAAACCTGATAATAAACATTACAACCAAAAGCGTGGGTGGCAAATTAAAAAATCCGGAGCGATAAAAGCCCCAAATAAAGCTAAGTACAGTACTGCCAAGGCAGGCAAGCCCCATACTCAACCAATCATAACGTTTATACTTAAAGACCATAAAGCCAAATTCTGCACCTATTCCCTGTAAAAAACCGGCCACAAAAACCAAGGGGCCGTACATATTGCCCATTAATACTTCCAAAAGAGCGGCACACATTTCTGTGATAGTGGCAACACCGGGCTTGCGGATTATATACGCCGCCAGAGTAGACGCCATAAACCAAATACCGAACACTATTTCATTACCCAAGGGTGCAAGCCCAAAAGGCGTAAGCCCTCCTGTCAGGAAAATCCCCACATAAACGGCACCCAAATATACAACGGCAAACAGCACCGATAAAATGCCTGCCATAATTATGTCTTTCAGTTTCCAGTTATACATTTAGCGTACCTCCTTTGTGGGACTGTTAACGGATAATGTAAGTTCAAGTACATGATGAGAAATATTTTCATCGGCATACGCCAAAAGTTTTTCTATGTACGTAAATACATCGTTAACATCGCCTTCCAATATGGTAACGTAGTGTGAACTTTTTACGTAAACACCCATATCAACAGCTATGTTAACTACCTTTGCAATATGCTCCATATAGTTGGGTATACCCAAAGGATAAAAAGCAATCTTTGCCAACACATTAAAGCTTTGTTCACAGGCATTAAGCAATACATCATCTTCAGAAACAAAGCAGTCTGCATCCGAATCTCCCGGGCAGCCCTTTGAAAAAGTTGCCTCCATAACCATGTGTATGTCTTTGTGGTAAGCTTGAACAAAACAAGCCTTAACACAGTCCACCACATGAATTCTCTTACCACGGTAAACTGTGGACGTGGCGTCGGTTGCACTCCAAATCTTTTTGGTGTTTACCCGTTCCACTGCTCCTAAAATTCTTTCTACATAGTCGTTACACATTGGGGCAATGAAAAATCTGCAGCCGGTAATATCCAAACTTGCACCGCATCCCCAATTGAGATTATTTTTAGGCATAAAAAAAGCCTCCTTCCAAGTGTAACCCGGGATAAAGGCAATACGTTTACTGTATGTACCTCCCTACGTCGGTATTAACCGAATCAGGTTCATGGGTTAAGGCTGTAAGCCTCTCTCAGCCGCAAATGCAGCACCCCAGGTTCAAATGAGATTATACCGGAATTTTTGTATAAAGTCAAATATGTCCCGGGTTGCTTAAGAATTTTTTGTTCGAACTGAAATATACATAAAAAAACCTTCTTGTGGGCTAACCGGTCAAGAAGGTTTTATATATAAAGTTGTATATGAGTGTTTGGTGTTAACGAAACCGAATACTCTTTTTTTCGTCGAGAGATAAAAGAAGTTAGTCTATATTCTCCCGCCTGCAAACCACCCAAGATGATTTGAGGGCAATGGAAAAAATGAGTAGTGTGAGAAACCCTGTTACAGCTGCTGAGTTTTATATAGTCGTAAAAATTACAATCATTAACCGAGATAACGCAAATACTCGATAACTTGCAATTATAATTAAATTTGATGTTGCATAAAACGTCTTTTTCGTCGGTTAGATTAAACGGTTTGGATTTGTTAAGGCCGTAAAAATCTACCGGCTTTATGCGTTGAGTTTTGCTTTTACAATGTAATTTCCTGCAAGCACATTTCCGAACAGGTATTGACCCGTTGCATTTGTTTTTGTTACAGCGACAAGAGTTTCTGTTTGGTGGCCCAAAGCATTTGTTGAAACTTCATATAAGCCTACAAAACAACCGGGCACAATGTTACCGGCATTATTAGTGATAACACCGTTTACCGTTCCGTTATATACACGGTAATCCAAAACCATTGTCATTTGAATGTTCACAATAGAACCGTTAACTATATTAACTGACATGGGAGCGGACTCCATATAACCGTTGGCTGTACTGATAAGTGTATAGTTACCGTCCTCCACATCGTAAAAAGCAAATTCACCGTCGTCTGCGCTGTAAGTAACCGCCACTGCACTATGGTTGTTGTCAAAAAGTGTAATCTTTGCAGAGCCTAAGGGTACAAGAACACCGCCGGTATTTGTATAGTTTACTACACCTGCAACCGCACCCAAATTTAGCGTGCTGTCCGCTGTAATTAAAAAATTCAAAGTTACAGTAGAGTTGTTAGAAAGCGATGCACCTTGAAAATTGCTCATACGATAACCTGCGCAAGCTACCGCCAATTGATAAGTTCCCACGGGCAACCCCTCAAAGGAATAGCGGCCGTTTTCATCGGTCTAGGTATGCTGATAAGGCATTCCGTTTGAATCAAATACCTTAACGGTGGCATTGGGCACAGGATTGGTTCCGTCTGTTACCGTACCGATAATGGTTGTTTGAGTATTGGTAACTTGAGAAAGAGTAAGGTTAACGCTTTCTCATGCATACCTTGCATATTGAAATTGTTACTGTAAGTCAATCCTAAAGCGTCAAATTTAATGTATGCCATGATGAAATCCTCCGGTTATATAGTTTTAGTGGTCTATCCTCAGTATCATATTCAAACACTTACTTTATGACACCGAAAATTTCTCAATTTCGGGTTCTATTTTTTCTTATTTCCGATTTCACCCACAGGGCAACCCACCAAAAATCCCACACAACCCGATACAAAGTCTCTTAAATGTGAAATAACGGGAGTAGAAGCGGCTGTAAGCGGAATAGTATTTCGGGCTATTAAAATAGCACAAAGCGAAACCACACCTATAATGGTTGTGATAATTATTTGTTGATTGCTGGTACTGTCCGAATCATCTTTGCTTTGAATATGAGTGGGCAGTTCCGGTATATCCGGCTGAACAGTATTGCCGGTAAAACCTATTTTGTTTTTGACGACGCCGTTTACGGGAGCATCCTTGCCTTCTCCTTCAATACTGACAGGAGGCGGAGTAATTATGGTATTCGGAGAATTTGAACCGGAATTTACGTTTGTACTTTTCTTAATAAAATTAGCACTTAAAAAATAACCGAATATGGCCGCCGAAGTTGTTCTCACCACTATATCTATGGAACTGGTATAATAGGTTTCTTTTTCGCCCGAAAACAGGCTGTAAATTGATTGTGCCAAAAATATGAACATAAAAAAAATCAGGCACTTATCTATGAGCTTTATATGCATAAAAAAGTTTTTGATATTTCTGAAAAACGCCATAGCTATCACCTCGTCGTATTATAGGACATTTCTTAAATGCCCTGTCTTTATGCTTTTTATCATATGACAGCATGTTTAAATAGGTGTAGATGAGGCACGTTTTTTGATCCAAATAAATTAATTAGTTGTTGCAATTGCAACAGATATTTGGAACATTATACTGTAGAATTCCAAGTATCTCAAAAACACAGCTTTAATTTGACGATTAATTTTTTTATAGAGGAGGAAATAATATGTCTCAAATGTTTTGTTTTCAATGCCAACAAACTGCAAAAGGTGTTGCCTGTACAACCGGCGGTGTCTGCGGAAAAAAAGCCGATACGTCCAATTTACAGGATAAATTAACAGGTAAATTAATAGCATTGGCAACAGCAACCGGCGGAAATTGTGACGAAGAAACTTCAAAGGTTATAATCAACGGAATGTTTGCCACTCTTACAAACGTTAACTTTGACAACCATGCCCTAAACAATCTCTGCGTAGGTATAGACCGAGAAATGCAGAAATTTGCAACAGTAAAAGATACGGATATGAACGAAATTTGGAATGACAATGAAGATATTCGCTCTTTAAAATCTCTGCTTTTATTCGGTTTGAGAGGTATGGCGGCTTACGCATTACACGCTATGGTGCTTGGAGAAACCTCCGACGAAGTTAATGCATTTTTCTTGGAAGGTCTGTCCGCTTTGGGTAAACAAACCCCGGTTGATGAACTTTTAAACCTTGTATTTAAACTGGGTAATGTAAATTTAACTTGCATGGGCCTCCTGGACAAAGCCAATACCTGCGCCTACGGAAACCCCGTGCCCACCAAAGTAACCTGCAACATAGAAAGCGGCCCCTTTATTGTGGTTTCCGGCCATGATTTGCATGACTTGCATCTGCTTTTGCAACAAACAGAAAACAAGGGCATAAACGTATATACCCACAGCGAAATGCTCCCTGCTCACGGTTATCCCGAATTGAAAAAATATCCTCATTTAAAAGGTAATTTCGGCACAGCATGGCAAAACCAACAAAAGGAATTTGACAACATTCCGGGCGCCGTATTGTTTACCACCAACTGCTTAATGCCGGTAAAAGATTCTTACTCTGACAGAGTATTTACCACATCCGGAGTTTCCTACCCGAATATGGTGAATATTGACCACAAAAAAGACTTTAGCCCGGTAATAAACAAGGCCTTGGAATTGGGCGGATATACCGAAACCCAAAAAATGACCGGCATTAACGGCGGAGACAGCCTTACAACCGGTTTTGCTCATAATGCAGTACTGTCAAATGCGGAAGCTATCATTAATTCCGTAAAATCAGGAGCAATCAAACATTTCTTTTTGGTAGGCGGTTGTGACGGTGTTGCTTCCACAAGAAGCTATTATACAGATTTTGTAAAACAAACACCCCAAGACACAGTGGTTTTAACCCTTGCTTGCGGAAAATTCAGATTTAACGACCTTGACATGGGCGACATCAACGGAATTCCCAGATTGCTGGATATGGGGCAATGCAACGATGCCTTTAGTGCCATAAAAGTTGCGGTAGCCTTGTCCGAAGCATTTAACTGTTCTGTTAACGAATTGCCCTTGACCTTGGTTCTGTCATGGTATGAACAAAAAGCCGTATGTATTTTACTTACACTTTTGGCTCTGGGTATAAAAAATATTTATATAGGACCCTCTATACCTGCCTTTGTTTCCACGGGAATTTTAAATACCTTGGTAGAAAAATTTAACCTCACACCCATAAGCACTCCCGAAAACGATCTTAACAAAATTCTCAGCAGATAATAACTATTAAAAAAGACCTTTCCGTCACTTGATCGGCGGAAGGGTCTTTTTATCGACAAAAAAACCTTAAATACAGCACAAAAAAGTAATTAAAATGTAATAAAACTATTTGGATTACTTTCGACGGATTTCGCATCCGGATGATAAAATGTAAACTTAATGTTGAACAATCAAACAACATAAATATGAAGCTTGTTTATAAATTATTAACATAGAATTCGCTGATGATTAAATTTATAATCTTACAATTACTAACTGTTAAATTCACAAACTTTTAGTAAAGTTTTGCCCGGTTTACAGAATTTTCATTAACGCAAGCTAAATTCTTTACGGCATGCCCAAGATTTGGTTTTGGTATAAATGCAATATAAAATTTACAATTTACGATACTTCGTTAAGCATGTTTTACTATATGTTAAATAATTATTATTTTCACATAAGTAAAATATTATAGCTTCCTAATAAAATCTCAATATATCTCTAAAATAGGCTTGAACCGGCATATTCTAGTTGGTTTGCATAACGAATATTGACAAATTACCGTTTTCCATATAAAATAGAAATAGTTGGTATCATACCTATTACATTAATTTACATACTTAATATAGGTTTTTTATACCACGTCTACACTTGTTGCGTATTAAGTGTTGTTTTTTATTAGCAATGATGAAATTACAGATTTCTTTGGAAACCCATTTGGCTATATTTGCCCATGATTTTTCGAAGGAAAAATCTGTTTTGCAAGTTGTTTATAATAGGAAAACAGCACAAGTTTTATTACGCAATATTCCCCAAAATCAGGGGATAATTAACAAAGTTATTGCATAAGTAATAAAAAATTGCAAGGAGGTATTAATCTTATGCAAAGAAAATTACTGGCTTTTCTTCTTACGGTAACGTTGGTGTTTACAACGTTTACTGCAACTGCCTTTGCGGCGTCAAAATTCACTGACCTGGAAGGCAACCCTTACGCAGCGGAAATCGAACGCTGGACAGACGCGGGAATTTTCCGTGGAATGACTGCAACAGAATTCCAACCCGAAGGTGCTTTAACAAGAGCACAACTTGCCGCTATTTTAACCCGTGTTAACGGTTATGTAGAAATGGCGGAAAACACTTTCACAGATGTTAAGGCAACCGATTGGTTCTACCAAGACATTCTTAAAGCTAACGCAGCAAAAATCTTCTTAGGCAACGGCGACGACACCATGACACCCAACGTTCAACTTAACCGTGAAACAGCGGTTACAGTTATGGCACGTGTATTCGGTGTTGCTCCTTCCAAAACAGTTGCTTTCGAAGGACAAAGCATTTCTTCTTGGGCGCTTGAATCCGTAAACGGTATGAAAGCAGCCGGTTTACTTGATAGCCTTTTCCAAGACGGCTTCAATGCTTCTAAAGTAATGACCCGTGCAGAAACAGTTAAACTTTTGGATAACTGCCTTGCAAATTACATAACTACAGGAGCTACCTCCGTAGCATCCGCAACCTTAAACGAAGGTAACGTATTAGTAAACGTTCCCGGCGTTACCCTTTCAGACATAGCAATCAAAGGTAACCTTATCATCGCCGAAGGCGTTGGCGAAGGCGAAGTTACCCTTAAAAACGTTTCCGTTAGCGGTGTTACAGAAATCCGTGGCGGCGGCACAAACTCTATAATATTATCCGGCAACACCAAATTAGGTAAAGTTAATGTTTTCAAAGGCGGCAAAGGCGTTTCTCTTAAAGCTACAGGAACCACCTCCATTGAAACCTTAAACGTGCTTGACGGTTCTACAGAAGTTAATTTATCCGGCAAAATCACAACTGTTAATGTTGCTGCAGATGCAGCCGTTTCAGCTGTAGGCGCAACTATTGTAAATATTAATGTTACCACCAAAGGCGCTGTACTTTCCGTTGACGGAAACTCCGGCGTTACTAATGTAACACTTTCCAAAGATGCAGAAGATGCTAAAGTTGACCTTGCAAAAGGTGCTACTGTTAAATCAGTTGTTTCCAATGCTGTTAATGTTACAATTTCCGGCAACGGCCGTTGTGAAAGTGTAACAGTTAACGCTAACGGAAACACTATCGACACACCCGGAACCAAAATTACTGTAGCTACAGGCGTAAAAGATACAGTAGCCGGCGACAAAAATGTTGATGGCGGAAAAACAACTACAGCTACCGGCGATCTTCCGGGCACAACAAGCGGCTCAGGCGGCGGCGGTGGAGGCGGTGGTTCTACCGGCGGTTCTACTGATACAGATTCTTCTCCCTCAATTAGTCTGAATACAATTAAATATGGCACTAACGAAAAAACTGAAGTAAAACCATTTGAAGGAAAGTATTACTTATCTGAAGCAATTGCAGCTAACGCAGCACTTTCTATGGAATTTACTACATCCGGACTTTCAGGTACAAAATCCGCAACTGTTACTTATACTAAACCCGGAACTGCAGCTGTTTCAACTCCTGCTCCTGATGTAACAATTGCAGATAGAAAAGCAACAGTAACTTATTCCATGCCTGCTGAAGCAGTAACAGGAGAGCATAAGTTTACTGTAAAAATCGGCAGCGCAAGCAGATCTTTCAGTATCTTTGTTGAAAGCACTGAATTACACAATTTAAGACTTGAATTAGCTAAACTTACCACACAGGCTTTAGGTACTGTTGAAATAGCAGAAGCTGAAGTTGATGCAGATGGTATCAAAGAAGCAATTATAGCGGCAGCACAAGCAAAAGTTACAGCAGGAGCAGGTATCACAGTTAGTGTAGCTAGCTGGGGTTCAATTCCCTTAACTGTTGGTGCACACACCACTACAGCTAAATTTACCGTAACTAAGGCTGCAGATGGAGTAACCAATGCTATTAACGTTACTGTTAATTATGAAGTAGTTGAAGAAGGCCAAGAAGAAGATGAAGCACCAAGTTTTCCTGAAGAAGTAGAAATCGACTTAGCTGATGGGGAAGCTTTGGAAATCGAATACAGCTTGGGAAAAGGTACTTTAACAGCAAGTGCGCTTACAGTTACCGGACTTGCACAAGCTAATTATACTAACGAAAACAGTAAATTAACCATCAATTATGATTACCTTGCAGGTATCTACGATGATACCGCTGCAGAAGGTGAAGCAACATTAGAGTTTAAAGTTTCTTTCGACGGTGGTGAAACAGATTTATCTGTAACAGTTACAATCACCGATACATCAGAAGCACCAAGTATTGATGAAGATACATTGTCTTTCGACTTAGTTAATGTAGAATCAGATGGATTGGAAATTACCTACGAGTTAGGAACAGGTAGATTTGCTGAAGTGGGTGTTGATTCTGTTGTAGATAGTGAAGACCAATCATTAGATACTAATGCCGACATATCATCTAACCCTATAATAATTACATATGACTACCTTGCAGATTACTATGATACTGAATTAGCAGCCTCTAGTGACGGTACTATACCGGCATTAGAATTATCTGTAGTATTCGATAACGATGAAGAAGTACCGGTAACTATCACAGTCGAAGATACATCAGAAGCACCAAGTATTGATGAAGATACATTGTCTTTCGACTTAGTTA
>CAYMOU010000057.1:10872-18080 GCA_964392115.1 uncultured Defluviitaleaceae bacterium
ACGATGAAGAAGTACCGGTAACTATCACAGTCGAAGATACATCAGAAGCACCAAGCATTATTTTCCCTGATGTAGATGGAGACGGCACTCCCGATACAAAATTTGTACACGACATAGACAACGGCGATTTAGGTATCCAATTTGACTTGGGTAAAGGTAGATTGCAAGTAGACGGGTTTACTATTAAAAAAGGCGATGACCTGTTAACCAAAGATACAGACTATTCTATCGATGCAGTTAATTCTAAGATAGTAGTGTTCTATGAATACCTTGCTGCTTACAATGATGATGAAGATAATGCCGATCAGGATTTGGTATTAACAGTTAAATTCGATGACGTTACAGAAGATACAGACGCCGATGTAACAATCACTATTACAGATACTGAATCTGAAGACTCAAAAGCTGTTAGAGCTGAATTAGCTAATATTGTATCAACAGCAACACAATTTGAGAATATTTCAGTAACAACAAATGATGATGCCGCAGCTTTAAAAAATGCGATTATAGCTGCAGCACAAAGTATTGTTGGAAATGAATTTACAGTTACAGCACCTAATGAAAACTGGGGAGATATAGCCCTTACAGTCGGTACACATACAGTTACTGTTAAATTTACAGTAACAAAAGGTGATGATGAAAGCGCAATTGCACATACACAACGTAATGCCATCTCCATCGAATATACTGTTGAACAGGCTTGATGACATTGGCGTAGGTGTCGACGGCACTCGCTAATCCATCAACAAACCACCCAAAACCGCCCGAACCCTCGGGCGGTTTTTCATTTCACCCACCAAAACCTTCAACAATCACCACAACCAAGCATAGTATGTCAGTATATTGCATTGTAGGGGTGAGTATGCAATGGGCGAATATCATATTATCGGCGGCAACAGACTTGAAGGTCAAGTCAAGGTTCACGGCGGAAAGAATGCAATATTACCCATACTGGCATCTGTGGTACTAAACAAGGGCAAATGCGTTATCCGTAATTGCCCGCAAATATCCGATACCCAAATCACAATAAAAATACTGGAGGCCATAGGCTGCAAGGTAACCGTGAAAGGCTCGGTTATTACGGTGGACTCAAGCACGGCAAACAACAGCAATGTGCCGGAAAATTTGGTTAAGGAAATGCGTTCCTCCATAATTTTTTTGGGTGCCCTGTTAACCCGGTTTGGTAAGGTTAGTATATCTTATCCGGGCGGTTGTAGGTTGGGCATAAGGCCCATTAATTTCCATCTTAAAGGGCTAAGCAAACTGGGTGCGGAAATAAACGAAGACGGCGGATTTATTAACTGTACGGCAACCAAGCTTGTAGGCGACAAAATCAACCTGGACTTTCCCTCCGTTGGGGCAACGCAAAACATTATGCTTGCGGCGGTAAAAGCCAAAGGCCACACCGTAATTTCCAACGCAGCAAAAGAGCCGGAAATTGTGGAGCTGCAAAATTTCCTTAACGGAATGGGTGCAAAAATTAAGGGTGCCGGAACGGGAATAGTGGCCATAGAAGGGGTAGATGAACTCCGAGACGTGGATTACACTGTGGATCCGGACAGAATAGTAGCCGGAACCTACCTTGCGGCGGCGGCCATTACCAAAGGCGAAATTGAATTGGTGGATATAGAGCCGTCAAAAATATTATCCGTGACCGCAAAGTTAAGAGAGACAGGTTGCAAAATAAAAGAGGGCGCAGACCGGGTTTACTTAAAAGCACCCAAGAAATTGCGTCCCGTTGACATTATTACGCAACCCTATCCCGGGTTTCCCACGGATATGCAGGCGCAAATGATGTCTCTGCTCTGCCTTGCGGAAGGCTCAAGCGTAATAAACGAGACTGTGTTCGAGTCCCGTACCATGCATATTAACGAGCTTAAAAAGATGGGTGCCGATATAACCAACTATGACGGTACAAATTCGGTTATCAAGGGCGTAAAACAGCTAAAAGGCGCAACGGTAGAAGCCACAGACCTTCGAGGCGGTGCGGCGCTAATTATTGCCGGCTTGGCAGCAGAAGGCAAAACGGTCGTAACCAACTCCTACCATGTGGAACGTGGCTACGAAAACATAGAAAAAATATTAAGCTCTCTGGGAGCCAACATTGAGTTTAAACCGTAACATAAAAAAAGTACCGGGATCAACCGGTACGTACATAGCATTTAAGAGCGAGCATCCTGTCAGAGGTGCTTTTTTATTGCCCTGAACCTTCAAAGAAAATTATCATATATGGTAAAGTAGCTTTAAAATGATGCCCTAGCAAAATTATAAAGTCTTTTTGAAAGGGGTCTGGGTAAAGCTTTTTATTCAGAAAAAGTTTTCCCCAAGGTTTTTCGTTCTGAAAGATGAACTTTTATAAAACTTCTACTCTCCATAATATTCAACCGAAACAAAATCCGTATAATAAGTATTGTTTTGAAGGTCGACTATGGTGAACCCGTATAAAAATTCTCCTTCGTCTACCATATAAACATCCAACTTCAATTCTCCGTCTACCGTCCATTCGTCACCGGCATACCAAGTTTCGTATTCAAATTGGTCTAAATCGTCCGAATCAACATCATCATCGTAGAATAATTCTGCATAATAATAAAGTTGGATAACATCGCCGTCTTTTATGGTAATCAGGTTTTTCGGTGCCACGTTATTGTTTTCGTTGGAGTTTGGTATGGCTCCCAGAACTTTACCGTCCGGGTAGTAGTTGCTGTAAAGCGCAATTATATTTACGTCCTGACCGTTTAACACCGCCGGAATTGCATACCTTGTACCGAAATTATTAGAGTCCAATTCATATAGGCATACTTGGTATCCGTTTAGCGTGGTCCAATAGCCGTCAAAATCAGTGGTTATTGTACCGTTCGGGTCTATGGAAATGTCGGTGCTTTCACCAAGCTGTATGTAGTAGTCTACGCCGTTCGCTATGTTTTCTTCCTGTTGCCAAACTGTGAAATATATTTCTCGGATATTCTCCAGTTCTTCCGGGGAAAGTTTAATCAGATAATCTCCGGCTTCGGTTTCTTCGGGAACTATGCTTTCTGTGTTAAACTGAAGCAAATTTTCTCCGGTTAATATCTCGGAAAAATCGGTGATTAAGTTTGTATACTTGTTAAGTATCCCGTTGCTTTTGTAAATTTCCAATGACTCCGGCACTGATTCCTTGTCATCAAAAGGAAAATAGGCCGAGATACCGTTGGCGTTCTCTACATTCAGGTTTTCCACCTTTACCACCGCCGCCGAAATCGCCTGCTTTAATTCTGCTGTTTCCTCCGGGAATTGGCTGCTTAGTACTTGGGCAAAATGGCCTATGTCTATCATGTCGTAGGAACCGCCTTGTTCGCCCATGTATCCGAAGGACTTGGTTTTGCCCCGGTTTTTGGCAATGGTATTGTATCCGCCCTTATTCAGATAACCGTCTGCGGCTACGGCCAAATCTTCAAAGGCCTTCGCCACTTGTGAAACACGGCTTAATTCTATTACAGATAAGGTTGCCTGTTCATCCGGAATGTTTTCTTTATAAAACTCCAAAAATCTGTCGGCTATACAACTTCCTATAACTTTGCCGTCGGGCAGAGAAGTAGCGTTTATATCCGCCAAAAACAAATAATTCCAACCGTACCCCGGCTCAAATTCCTCCGAGCCTATTAAATAATTGGCATAACGGGCGCATATGTATGCCGTTTCCAGATTGGCCATAAGACAGGCATCAAAGCCGATAAACTCGAGCTTATTTTCAAATTTGGAGGAAGCCAAAGCCGAATCCAGGTCGTATAAATATAAAGAATCCTCCGGATTATATTCATCGTAACCAAACCCGTACACCGACCCGGCACCGTGGTTCCAAAGAATCAGGCCGTATTTTTCCGCCGGGAAATAATCGTACCCAAAGTTCATAAAACCGGAAAGCACCTCGGGATTGCATATTTCCTGCATTCCCACGTCGGCAACTTCCGTCAAATCTCCGTTTTCTACCTTATAAATAACGCAGGTATCCGCCGGGATAAAATCGTTTTGCCAGCTTTCTGTACCTCCGGTCATTATCAGCACATTTATGTTTTCCTCATCAAATCCGGATTCTAAAATTTCACTTAAATCGTCCGTGGCGAACCCATCGCCGCTTTCCAAATCCGAGCCGTTAAGATAAATCATAATTGTATACAGCTTTTTTTCTCGGGGATTTATCTGGGCGGCCCCGGAAAAATCAAGCGGTGTAATAATAGCTGTATCTGCGGGTATTTCTTTTGCTGTATCCGTTTCCGACCACACGGACTGTATATCCGAAATATTAGAACCGTTGTTAGGGTTTTCCGGGTAAGAGCATGATGTCGATAAAACAATAAGTCCTATCAAAAAATAAACAATACGTTTTAAGTTCATGCATTGCTCCTTTCACGGGTATGTTCAGGAAAGTTTATTGTAAACGAACATAGCGTCGCCGAAACTGTAAAATCTGTATCCCATTTTAACTGCTTCGTTGTATGCGTTTAATACATTTTCACGTCCTGCAAGGGCACTTACCAACATTATTAATGTGGATTCTGGCAAATGAAAATTCGTGATTAGAGCGTCTATGGCATGAAATTTATAGCCGGGATAAATAAAAATATCCGTACTTCCGCTGCCGGGGATTACTTCGCCCTTGGTATTGACCAGAGTTTCCAGGGTTCTTGCGGAAGTAGTGCCCACAGCAATTACACGACCGCCATTTTGCTTGGTTTGGTTGATAATTTCAGCCTGACCGGGTTCCAGAGTATAAGATTCCGTATGCATAATATGTTGGGAAATATGCTCTGCCTTTACCGGCCTGAAAGTTCCAAGCCCTACGTGAAGGGTCAAACGGGCAATCTTCACGCCTTTTGCCTCCAGCTTCTCCAGCAATTCCGGGGTAAAATGCAGACCGGCTGTAGGAGCCGCCGCAGAGCCTTCGTGCTTTGCGTATACGGTTTGGTAACGTTCCGGTTCTGTCAGTTCTTTTTTAATGTACGGCGGCAAGGGCATTTGTCCCAGTTTGTCCAAAACTTGCTCAAAAACTCCGTCATACTCAAATTGAACTACCCTGTTACCGTCCGGAAGTACGGATAAAACAGTAGCTGTCAACATTCCGTTACCGAATTCCACTACAGAACCTTCTCGGTTTTTTCTGCCGGGATTAATCATGGCTTCCCAGCAGTCATCTTCAAGGCGTTTTAATAAAAGAATTTCAACCTTGCCGCCGGTGTCTTTTTTATTGCCTAAAAGTCTTGCCGGTATAACCTTGGTATCGTTTATAACCAAACAATCTTCGGGTGTCAATAAATCCGCAATATCCGAAAAACGCAGGTGGTCTGTCTCACCGGTATCACGATTTAAGGTCAACAATCTTGAGGAGGAACGCTCCTCAGCCGGGCTTTGCGCTATCAGTTCCTCAGGTAAATGGAAATAATAATCTTTTGTATAAAAACTCATTGTAGGCTTGCTCCCGTATAGTAATATTCAAGAATCTGTTCGTATGTGTAACCTTTTTCGGCCATGCCCTTTGCACCGTATTGGCTCATGCCCACGCCGTGGCCGTAGCCTTTGCCGCTGATAACAATTTTATCACCGGTTACCGGGGCTTGTCCGTTTGCGTTTATAATGGTCTTAACTCCGTCTTTACCCATAACCCAAAATGAGGATACGGGCGTAACTGTTCCTTCGGTGTTTATGGCATAAACAGTTTTTGGAGTAACGGAATTATAAATAAAAATCGGTGCGCCGGTTTGAGGGGTATTTTGGCCGTTTAAGGTAAACATACGGCTTTCCAAACTTCCGCCTTCCGCAAGGGAGAAGAAGGTGCGGATTTCTTCCTTAACCAATATCTTTTGGCCGGCAGTACCGGTAATAACCAGTTTGTTTACCCTGCCGCTTTTGGTTGTCTCTTCGATTTTTATGTTTTGAACGGTGCCAATCTCAACCTTGTGTTTGCTTAAAAGTTCTTGGATGTCGGCTTTGGTAAAGCTTCGTTCCCAAACCTTGTACCCGGTTTCGTTTACTTCTTCAACCGCCCTTAAATAAGGTAAGGGATTTTGCCAAACGTTTTCCGAATCCTCGGTGTGTCCGCCCGAGCTGGAAAAATATACGGCATTAATAAGCTTTCCGTCATATATAACAACATTGTCCTTGGTATCATTAACGGCGTTGGTGGTGGATTGTGCTTCGTTTCCGGCGCCGATGTAATTTTGGCAATGGATGGTATCGCAGAGGTCATAACCCTTTTCGGAATGTACACCGTATTGGGTAGAAGCATAGGTTCTGGCGGCTACTGCTTGGGCTTTTAAAGCCTCGGCGTGCCAAGTGGAATAAATTTCGGACGGAACCACCGCATATAAATATTCATTCATGGTCAAAACATTAACAGGGGTAATTCCTGCGGCGGAATTTTTACTCAATTCCAAATATCCTCGGTATTTTCTGTCTCCCAAAGAAATTGTGCCTAAATTGCCGTCACGTACAAGCATTATTGCATCTGTACCGAAAATTAAGGATTGCTCCCCGGCTATTAAAACCCTGTTACTCAATTGAATTACCTTGCCGCCGTTATTTGCGGCAACCTGTTCCGCTTCGGCCTTGGTTGCAAATTCGCCCAAGTAAACAGACCATTTGTTATTTCCCACATAAACAAAGGTACTTTTTACTTTCAGAGCAGCGGCCTTTGCTTTTGCTCTTTCGAAGTCGGTACTTTCGTCATCGGTGGATACAAAAAATCCCTTTGCCAAGGAGGCTGTAAAGCCCTTTGCGGATTTTATGCTTGCAAGGTTTTCAAAGGCTTCTCCTGAACCTATACCCACTTGAATATAGTCATTTTTTATGGGTATAAGGCCGGCTTCCTTATATTGTTTCTCCAAGCCTATCCTTAAAATTTTGGGTACGGTAGCCCCAAAAACACTCCCCGAACAGAATAAAGTAAATGAAATTCCCAATATAAAAAGTAAAATAATCTTCTTCATATGTTTCCCCTTTGGGTTATTTTAGTGTGTAAACACGGGGTCCTGTCCTTAACCGTGTTTGCGTATGATACAATTATAAGCGAAAAATCCTATAATTTCAAGTCACAGTAAATTCAGTTTTACACATAAATCGACATGACCATATAGGATAAATTGTTATGTTGATTTTCCACCGGTAAAATCACAGCGATTTAATATAAAGTTAATCTTATAGAGATAACATCTTATAAAGACAAAATCTTAGTT
>CAYMOU010000058.1:0-17272 GCA_964392115.1 uncultured Defluviitaleaceae bacterium
TCATAACCGGTGAAATGTTCCGAAAAAATGTTATATACAGAAATTATTAACAGAAATTCATGAAAAAATCCCATAAATTTTTTGATTTCGTTTTATTGGCAATCCGTGAGTAACAATATAATACATTTTAGGATATTTTAAAAGATTAATTTTTTGCTCAGAGTTGTATAAAAATAACCCTCACCGTTTAAAGCAAGGGTTTGTTATTATATATAAACTTATAAATACTGTAAATACAGTTTGTTTTTATGTTTGTTTACTTTTATTGTTAGGTTTTGCTAAAGCATTAACAGCTTAAAACCCAATCTAACAATTTTGTTACAAAGCCTTGCCGGTTAAAAATATAACAAAGCACACCGGTAACCACGGCATTCAAACTTTATTTTAAGCAGATGTTCTTTTGTGATTCCCTGTCAAACAGACAGACTTTTTCGGGATTAATGGGAAGCTTAATCATTTCGCCTATGTTTGGTTTGAAATTCAAACGGGCACTGAAGTTGTGTCCTTCGCAATGTAGGTGATGATAGATTGCGTCGTCTATAATTTCGGAAGCCAATACAGTTGCCGAAAGTGTAAAGTCTGACTCTTGGGTAAAATCTTGAGGACGAATTGCCACAAGCACTTCTTTGTTTACGTATGAGGAAAGGTTTTTGGTCTTGCTTTCCGGCAATTCCAGCTTGCCGCTGCCAAATTCCAAGCAATAACCGGAGCCGGATTCTCTTACGTAAATTTCCATAACGTTTAATTCGGGTTTGCTCATAAAGCTTGCCACGAAAAGGTTAGCCGGGTTGTTTATCAGTACTTCCGGGGTATCTGTTTGTTGGATAATGCCGTCATTCATTACAACTATTTTTGTTGCCAGTCTGATGGCCTCTGCCGGGTCTTGGGTAACGTATACAAAGGCAGAATTTAATTCCTTGTGCAGTCTCATTATTTCTTCTCTTACTTCTTTACGGGCTTGGGGTTCCAGGTTACGCAAGGGGTCGTCCATCAGATAGGCCTTGGGCTCTCTTACTATGGCTCTGCCCAAGTTAATAAGGGATTTTTGCTTTTCGGTGAGATTATCGGGCTTTTGATCCAGAATATTTTCCATCTGTAATACGGCAGCCGCACGACGAACTCTCGGTTCTATTTCCGTTCTGGGTATGTTGTGCAATTTTAAACCGAAGGCTAAGTTGTCAAACACGTTTAATAAGGGATACAGGGCATTATTTCTTAAAACCAATGCTATGTTACGTTCGGTGGGCGGCAGATGATTGGCTTGCTTGTCATCTATGTATAATTCACCCGAGGATATATCCTCCAGACCTGCAATCATCCTTAAAACCGTGGTTTTTCCGCAACCCTCCGGGCCTACAAACGCCACAAAGTCACTTTGCTCTATAGTTAAGTTCATTTCCTGAACCGCAACAAAACCATTGGAAAACACTCTTTTAATGTCTTTAAGCCTTAGTATCGCCATTATTATCCTCCTTTTACCGGTAAACACAGATGCCGAAGATTTTGTCTGTAAATTTGTCTTGACAAAAAATATCTATCCGTTAAATCCGGCTGATACAGCACATTATTCAATAAAATTAAGCATACACAATAATTATGAAATGTGCTATTGATTAAATTAACAAAAAGAATATTACAATTTTGTAACAGTTGTATAATTATTACATCTAATCAAAAATTATAGGTTATGCTAAATAATTTCTCCATGGGTCAAGTTGAATTATGTTATTGTATGATACCGGAAAAAACGCTGTAACCGGTGGGTTTGTTGTCCTGTAAAATACCGATTTGCTCTGTACAAACAAATAAAATAATTTACCAAAAAAATAAAAACGAAGAAAATTTATGTATAAACACAACAATTTTCTTCGCAAGTTATACATTCGGCTTAGTTATATAACCTAAAAAGACTATATAAATGGGTTTTACAGGATTTGCATTTGTGCAATGTAAATAAGTTTTTTGTGAATTTTACCTTGTTAGAGTTCATTTTTATTATAATTTTCCGGTAATTTAAAGCAAATCAATAAATTTAGTGCGGCACATTTTTACAGTTGCTGGTTGTATGATAACTTTATAACATAAATAACAGCTGTTCAACAGGCAATCCACTGTGCAAATTAACGAACAAACAAGGGCGTTGTGTACGTTAAAACCTATATTTGTTGTTTATTTTGCACAATTCGGCAATTTTCGATTAGGATATGGGCTGAAAGCCTTCTCCCAATACTTCCCTAACGTCTGCCACGATAACAAAGGCTCGAGGATCTATATCGTAAACCACATTTTTAACCAATACCAATTCTTTTTTGGAGACCACGCAAAGCAACATATTTTTAGCTTGGTTGGTGTACATACCTACAGCATTTATGCCTGTTACTCCACGGTGTAGAGTTTCCATAACCTTTGTGGAAATAGCGGTAGGTTGTTCCGAAATAATAAAGGCCGCCTTTGCAAAGGAAAGACCCTCCAGAATGGCGTCTATCATTTTTGTGGCTATAAAAACGGCTATAATGGCATACATAGCCTTTTGGTGACCGAACACAAACAGACCCAAACCTATGATTACAGCATCTATAAAGAACAGAATTTTCGAGACTGAAATATGCTTGTGATAATCTTGAATAAGGTTAGCCAAAAGATCGGTGCCGCCGGTGGTAGACATACTTTTAAACACCAAACCCAAACCCAAACCAGCTAAAGCACCGCCAAAAACCGCCGTAAGGGTTAAATCCCGTAAGGGTAAGGGTGTAATATATTCCGTCAGCAAAAGCCAAACGGTATACATTATGGTTGCAAATAAGGTCTTTGATAGCATTTTTGCACCTTTAAGCTTGAGAGCCACCAAAAACAGCGGAACATTCAAAACAAGGTTGGTGACCCAGATGGGTACAGACAAACCCCAGTTCTGCGACACCCTTTGAATGACAATAGACAGACCGGTAAATCCGCCTGTAACCAAATCCGCCGGTGAATAAAACAGCCCGGCGGCCACGGCCATTATTAAAGTTCCTGCGGCTATGGTCAGGTAGTCTATAATTAATTTATTTTTAATGCTTGTTTTCATGCTATCTCCTCTTGAGTAAAGTTCGGGTAGGAAGGTTAAAAGCTAAGACTTTATCATTAAAAAGCAATCAGCTTTAATAAAGCTTATTTGTTTCCCGAAAACATTACTTTTAAAATAAAAAGGGGTAGGCACATCATTCTGCCTATGCGTGAGGGTTGTTTTAAAAGCCTGTAAAACCATTCCAACCCCATTTTTTGCATGAACACCGGGGCACGTTTTACGGTTTTTGCAAGTACGTCCAAGCTGCCGCCTATGCCCATACTGACCTTTACGGGCAGTTCGTCCTTGTGTTGATATATCCATTTTTCCTGTCCGGGAAAGCCCAAACCTACTAACAGTATGTCAGGGTTTTTGGATTTTATGTCATCAAGAATTAGTTTTTCATCTTCTGCGTTAAAATATCCGTGGTGATAGCCCACAACGGTGATATTTTTAAAATCGGCTTCGATATTTGCCTTTGCCGCCTCGCAGACCCCGGGCTTTGCTCCCAGTAAATACACGGTGCTTGCCTTTACGGTTTTAAACAGGTCGAATATTAAGTCACAGCCGGGTACTCTTTCCGGCAAAACAGGTGGTCGCATTTTAGAGGCTATAACCACGCCTATGCCGTCCGCCACCACTAAATCTCCGGAGGCTAGAATTTTGGCAAATTCCTTGTCTTTTTGGGCAAGCATGACCATTTCCGGGTTAGGCGTAAAAACTGTTTTATGACCGGACTTCGAGCAGTAGTCTATTAGTTTTACCAAGGCTTGACGGCGTGTTACTATATCGAAGGGTACATTTAAAATTTGGGTTCTCATGGGTTGCTCCTTGTCTTATCTTGTGTAAATAATACGAATTATTTTACACTTATTTTACATATATCAAGAAAATTTTATAATATCTTTACAATTATTGCTTCCGGGTGTAAGATGAGAGTTAATCCTTTTTAAAAATCATTTTTAAGGATAATTACAAAAATTATGACATCACGTAATTTGCCTTTAGGGGTTTTCAACCAAAGGCAATAATACCAAGCCTTATGACCGTATACCGGCATAATTTAAAGGATTGGTATAGCAAAGGAGAAGAAAATATTGCTGAAAAGTATATTAAACCGGCGATGGGTGTTTTCGTTAAGGACAAGCCTGTTGATTATTTTGGGTGCATCCGTCCTTTTGACGTTTGCATTGCTTCAAATTCAACCCATCGGGATTAAAGACGTATGGTCCGCCTTGGAAAAAAGCGGCGGCATGGTTTTTTTGTTAAATCATCTTCCCATTCTGTTATGCATGGTTTTGATGTTTTTTTTATGTGGCAACACGGTAATTGCGGTTTACAGCGTAAGCTTTATTGTTACAGCAATGTCGCTGGTTAACCGCTTCAAGCTGTTATTCAGGCGTAATCCCTTCTTCCCCTGGGACCTTTCCCTGGGCGGTGAGGTAATGGAGATTTCCAAAAGCTTTAACAGCTCCTTGTTTATTTTGGTGGGAGCTTTTGTTTTGGTATTCGCCCTGTCTTTTTTTGTGTTATTCCGAATGATAAAGAATAAAAAGCCGAATGTCAAATTAAGAATTTCCGGCTTTATTGCAACTTTTATCGTAATTTTACTTGTTAATGCTACATTGTTTACAAATACAGGTATATATAATAGTATATATGTGAACGGAAACATTTACAATCCCGAAGATAGGTATAATTCCAAGGGATTTTTATACAGCTTTATATACGATTTTAACAAAAACAAAATAGAAAAACCGGAGGGTTACAATAAGGCGGAGTTTACCGGCATGGTCTCCGGGCAAGCCGAAAGCCTTACAAAACCCAACGTTGTTATTATTTTAAGCGAAGCCTTCAGCGAAATACCTTTGCGAGACGATTTTGACTTTACCGGCTACACCGACCCTTTACAAAATTATAGGCGTTTATTACCGGATTCCATACGTGGCACCATGATTTCACCGGGTTTCGGCGGCGGTACGGCAGACACAGAATTTGACATACTTACCGGCTTAAGCACCAGAGATTTTCGTGGTATGCCCTACACCTTTATGTTGATTACAAAGCCCTTTGCTTCTATAGTTTCTGTATTAAATTCCTTGGGTTACGCCAACGTTGCCATACATCCCGGCATGGGTTGGTTTTATAATCGACAAAATGTTTATGAATATTTAGGATTTAGCCGATTTATAACACAGGATGATTTTAACCCCGATGACCGCAAAAGAGAATACATGAGCGAAACAGCCACCTTTGACCGCTTAATAGGCGAATTTGACAACCATATTAAATCCAATCCGGATACGCCGTTTTTGGCATACTGTGCCACAATCCAAAACCACGGCCCTTACACAGATAAATACGAAGCCAAGCAAAACTTTAACACTACGCTGCCCTTAAAAGAAAGCGACATCTTGGATATAAGCAATTATTTTGTAGGTCTTGCCGATGCTGACAGAGAACTGGGACGACTGACTGATTATTTGGACGAACTTTCCCAACCTACCGTTCTGCTGTACTACGGCGACCATAAGCCCTATTTCAGCCCGTCTGCCTATGAAGCCCTAACCGCAAATGTAGACGACCAACTTACAAAACTGCATACCAATCCTTATATTATTTGGCAAAACAAAGCCGCCAAAGATACCATGCACGTAAAATTTAACCCGGAAACAACAATTTCCGATTTCTACGTGGGCGCCGCTCTGCTGGAAATGATGGGCTTTGAAAAAATCGACCCTTTCTTCGAAAATCTATGTAAAATGAGAGAAGAATACCCGGTTATTTTGGAAAACAACGTTGTAGACAAAGAAAAAACTACCCTCGACCAATTCCCGGATATTATCAAGCAGTACCAACGCTGGGAATATTTCAGAATATTTGACCAAGAAATGCCCTAGATTTCTTTAGCATATAATTTATATTAAAGTATTGTTGAAGGAGGTATGAGGGAAACCTTTTCTTCAGATAAAGTTTCCCTCAAGGTCTGTCTTTTCCGGCTCTCATGCCATATGGAGGTGAACTCACCGATGACGTTTCCTAACGATATTACTGAAAAAAAATTCCGAGAAACAAGGATTAAATCCGACTTAACAGCCATACGCTCCACCATTATTATTTTGGCAACAGTTTATACATTCTTGATTTTTTTTGACTCGGTGCTGTTCCCTCAAACTTATATTCAAGTCTCTTGGATACGCATATGGCTGTTTTTGCCTATATCTATTGCCTTCCTGTGCGCTACATACACAAAGGAATACCTAAAACATTATGTGTTGGTAAACACGGGTTATTTTGTCATTATGCTTTGCTCTCACGCCCTGTTCAGCGCCATTGTTCAGCGGACGGAATACGGCTACAGTTATATTTTGCTCACCTACGTAACCAACTTTATATTTGCATATCCTGTATTTGCCATAGGCTCTCTGAATAATTTAATAATCTTGGGCACCGGTATTTTGCTTAATATGTACGTGGATTTATTCGTGCAAAAGGTTGCGGAAAACAACAACATACTTGTGCTTATAGCCGAAACCGTAATTATGATAAGCTTTTGGGCCATAGGCTACTTTGTGGGTAATGTTATAGAAAAAAACCGCCGCAGCGTGTTTATGCTAAACGAGGAATTGGAGTTTCGCAACTCTCAACTTTCCCAAATAATAGAACATGACTGGTTGACAAACATTTATAACCGCCGTGCCTTTGACGAAAAGCTTAAAAATATAATCGCCCAAGCTTTGGAGGACAAAGACTCCTTTGCAATGATAATGATAGATATAGACTATTTTAAGGGCTATAACGACCTTTACGGCCATCTTGAAGGCGATGAATGCCTTAAACGTATATCCAACATAATTTCTCACAGTGTACGCTCCGACGACATAGTAGCACGTTACGGCGGCGAGGAGTTTGCCGTAATAGTAAACCGGGTAAAAAGCCGAACGGATTTGGAGAAGGTCTGCCTACATATTTTAAGCAATATCACAAACGCCGAAATACCCCACCCGGGCAGCCCTTTGAATATAGTAACCATATCTATGGGAGCAAATTTTATTCTGCCTGTGCCCACTACCTGTCCCGAGGATGTGATTAATTTGGCCGATAAGGCGCTGTACAGCTCTAAAAAGCAGGGAAAAAATAAATATACGGTAGTGTAACCTCTCGGTCAGTGTTTTGAAGGCCGGAGGTTTTTTTGTTTTTAAGCCATAAACACACACCCTTGCCAAGTAGGCGGCAGTGGTGGCAAAGCCGGGACCCTACAGTTTTAAATAAATGCGGGCGTAAACATATAAAAAAGCCGATAGGATAATTCGGGTGAATTCTCTCATCGGCTTTTATGTGTTAACTTTTATCATCTAAAACAGACATTAAAATTTTTGCAAAAGGCTCCATGGCGTTTTTTGCTTCTTCGTAGGTATTGGTGTCTGATCCAACTTCTACCAATAAGGACTTGGGTAGCATATGCAGGCTGTATCTGTAAGGCTTTATATATATCTTTCGGGTAAAGTTTGGGAAAAGCTCATTGGCACGCAACTGCATTTGTAGGCTTAAACCCAGATTCTCCATAAGATAAGGGTTGCCTTCGCCCTCAATCCTCCGGGGTTGACCGTTTACGTTTTCGGCGGTTATGCCGTTGAAAAACATAATTCTGGCGGTGGGCTTGCCGTCTATTTCCGTAATAAGCCTTTTATTGTACGGCAGACTGTCCCTGTGAAGGTCTATAGCCACTTCTATAGTTGGGTACTTTTCAAGCAGTCGTTTAATAGCCGGCTCCATCTGCTCATAACTGCCTTCCCGTTGAATCCTACCGTTTCTAAAGTCGTATTTACCCATATCATGAATAACCGGCACGGAATACTGTTTTGCCAATATATCGCCCAATACAGTGCCCACATCCACTATGGATTTATCAGTAGGCAGGTTTTGGGCATCGGCAAAAAACTCTTGAGAATGGGTGTGGAATATTAAGACCTTTGGATCGGTGTCACGAAGCCTTGTTTTAAAATTAAGGCTCATTAATTTATCCACATCCAAATCCTCCGGGGTAACGTAGGCGTTTGGCTCTATAGTGTAGACGTATTTTTTAAGCTGTTCCGTGTCGGATATTTCGTATATGTTGGTAGATGTAGGGATAAACTCCGGGTTGTCGTAAACAACGTTAAAGGTGGGAATCTTGGCACCGCTATTTTTTATAACCATCCAAAATGCTATGACAAATACAACTAAAACAAGAATTTTTTTCATAACTCTGCCTTCCGGTTTCTGAACTAATCCTTAAAACGAGTACCGGAAATACGCCCGGTTCTCATCCGATTATAATTTTATTGCTCGTCTGTTATATTTATACTAAATTATAAAATTTATGCATACAGAAACCGGTGGGAAAGTAAACCCAATTTTATGGGTGTAAATATAGGGCAAAGTCTGTCTATGTAATGCAGGCTCAAATGTGTATTGATTTAGGGGATTATTTACGCAAAAACCTGCTCTATATCCCTAACCACCATGGAGTCTATTTCGCCCTTGTGGCTTAATTCTTTTAAGATGGTCATTGCCTTTTCGTGGCTCATGCCGCTGCGGTAGGGTCTGTCCTCAATTAAGGCTTGGTAAATATCCACACAGGCAAGTAATCTGGAGCAGAAGTCCAATTGACTTTCATCATGCCCTTGGAAGTAACCCTTGCCGTTCAGCCGTTCATGATGGTTGGAGGCCCATTCGGCTATTTCTTTAAAGCTTGAAATCTTGCTTAAAATCTCGTGGGTATAATAAACATGCCTTTTTACGGATTTGAATTCTTCGTCTGTTAATGGGCCCGGTTTCTCAAGATATTCGTTGGGAACGGTCAGTTTGCCTATGTCGTGCAAAAAGGCCGCAATTCTTAACTTTGCACAGGTATCGTAGTCCAGATTATAGAATTCTGCAAGTTTGCTTGCCTTTTCGGCTATACCTGCGGAGTGTCTGAGGGTGAAGGGTGATTTAAAGTCTATAATTCTGCTGAAAATCTGGGCTATTTCAGTGATTTCCTCATATGTAAAATCCACGGGAGCCTTTACCGTAAAGTTCTCCAGAGCCTTGGATATGTTTTCGCTTTTAAGTTGTTCGGGCATATCCGTATTTAAGAGTTCAAGGAATATTTTAGCTATCTCCGGGTCATAAATAACGCCGGAATTAGTCAAAACGTGATGCTTTATGGATTTCAGCTTTGCCTCGTTTATGCGTCCCAAGAAAAAGCTTGCGTCTATATTATCTGAAATACGTATTATTCGGGACATAAAGGGAATTTCTTCGCCTTTCAGCCCAAAATAACCGCTGCCGTCGTAGTTTTCGTGATGGTATTTTATAACACCTTTCACGTTGCCCTTAAAAGGAAAGCCCTCTGCGTTTATTTCGCCACGCTCGCAGTGAAATTCCAGATTGTCTTTCACCTCTTTGGGTATTACGTTGTTGCCCTTTCGGCGTTCCACGGTTATGTATTCAGTGAGAGCATTGTCGTGCAACACGGTACAAGCCGCCAAATCCAACAGTTCTGTTTCGGTTAAACCCATTCGTCCGCCTATATTCATGGCTATGTATGCGGCCCTTTTGGAGTGATTTCCCGCAGCACCCAAAAGCTGTTGCTCCACGGCATCCAAGGCAAGAGATATGGCGTAAAGTAGTTGGTTGGTTTCTATTATCATTTAATCACCTTTGTAAATATTAGAAAAACTATGTTAATTAATTAACTTATAGTTACTTGAACAGTTATAAATCAATTTTATTATACTACAAATACAATATATAAATCCGGTACTTTTAAAAAAATTCTTATGGATATTTGTTAAGTTCTGTAATATGGTGAATCACCTTTTAAACATTGAACCATGCAATAAATTTTAAAGTCTTTTTGAAAGGGGTTTGGAGAAAGCTTTTTTCAGAAAAAGTTTTCCCAAAGGTTTTACTTCTTTTTAAGTAGAACTGCTATATACCGGCGTTTCCGCAAAAAAGGTGTTGCTTGGATCAAGCAGCACCTTTGTATATGCGAGTTTTATACCAATTTTTCAACACCGTTTAAATAGGGTACAAGTACCTTGGGAACGGTTATGCTGCCGTCTTTTTCTTGGAAGTTTTCCAAGATGGCTGCTGTGGTTCTGCCTGCTGCCAAACCTGAGCCGTTAAGGGTGTGAACGAACTCTGTTTTGGAGTTTTTGTCCTGTTTGAAGCGAATATTTGCACGGCGTGCTTGATAGGCTTCGTAGTTAGAACAGCTGGAAATTTCCACATAGCGGTTGTAGCTGGGCATCCAAACTTCAATATCATAAGTAAAAGCAGAGCCAAAGCCCAAGTCACCGGCGCAAAGTTTAACAACTCTGTAGGGTAAGCCCAGCTGTTTCAGAATGTTCTCGGCACTTGCTGTAAGTTCCTCAAGTTCTGCATAGCTGGTTTCGGGGCTTGTGAATTTAACCAATTCCACCTTGTTAAACTGATGTTGACGGATAAGCCCTCTGTTATCACGACCGGCGGCACCGGCTTCTGCTCTGAAACAGGCGGTGTAGGCACAGAATTTCAGCGGTAAATCCTTGCCGGACAGAATTTCCTCACGGTACATATTTGTAACCGGTACTTCCGCCGTGGGCACTAGGAAATAATCAGTACCTTCCAGTTTAAAGGAATCCTCTTCGAATTTAGGCAACTGTCCGGTGCCTATCATGGAACGTCTGTGTACCAAATAAGGCGCCATTACCTCGGTGTAGCCGTTTTTCTCGTGGGTATCCAACATAAAGTTGATTATGGCACGTTCCAACCTTGCGCCGAAACCCTTATAGAAAGTAAAGCGTGTGCCGGTGGTTTTTGCCGCAGTTGCAGGGTCCAGAATTCCCAGGCGTTCGCCGATTTCCCAGTGAGGCTGCGGTTCGAAATCAAATTGTCTGGGCTCACCGTATTTACGTATTTCAACGTTGTCCTCGTCGGAAGAACCCTCCGGAACGTTTTCGTTGGGGATATTGGGAATATTTAAGAGAAAATCGTTGATTTCCTCATCGATTTCCTTTAACTTCGGCTCCAAAGCCTTGATTTTATCCGCCAATTCCTTCATTTCTTCAAGAATCTTGTCTACACTTTGGCCCTCTTTTTTCAGCCTTGGCACTTCCTTGGAAACGGCATTTTGACGGCTTTTCAGTTCTTCTGTTTCCTTTATTAATTCTCGGCGTTCCTTGTCCAAATCAAGGAATTTTTCCAAGGCGTATTCCTTGTTACGCTTCGCCAAGCCTTTTTTCATGTTCTCAAAATCTTGCCTTAATTGTTTAGCGTCAAGCATTTTTCTCCTCCGGGATTGTATAGTAAGACAACCTGAAAAGAATAAAACCTTGGGGAAACTTTTTTTGAAGAAAAAGTCTCCCTCATACTCCCTTCAAAAAGACTTTATCATTTGAATATTTATTAATTCTCAAGTTGTATAACTATATATGATTAAATTGAAATAATTTATATATTTTCGGAATTAAAATCCGAAATGTTGATACCAAAGAGCAATAATTTCATTTCTGTTTGCAGCAATATATGCAAGTGCTTTTTTTAGTTCCTTTTCGGAAAGATTGCTTTTGTTATGAGCCACTTCCAAAGAGCCGTCAGGTTTAACCCAAACCTTGGTTGCGTTGGATGTTGGTTTTCCCTTGCTTATATGCAGGTGTATAGGCTCGGAATCCGAACCCGAGGTTTCGTTTGACCAAAAATAAAAACTCAACCCAAGGAAATCCCTTAAAGCTTTAGGCATTCACGCCACCGCCTTTTTGGGCAAAGTCCCAAATAAGCATGGCATTGTTTTTCAGGTAAGAACTAAGATAAAATAACTCATCCTCGCTGAAACCATAGCTTTTGGTAAATACGCAATTGGGCAGAGAGGTTTCGGCAAAATCAAAACCCTTCTCGTTGGGGCGCTCAAACCAAACCAAAACGCAATGCTGTCCGTTTGTCTCATGAAGTTCGGAGTGGGACAGAACTATCTCATCAACCGTTGAATAATAATACTTCATAAAAATCACCTCTCGGATAGATTTTTCCGACCGGGTAATCAAATTACACCTATTATAATAGTTGACAAATACTTAAATTTCAATAACCAAATACAAATTATTCCGAAATATCGTAATAAATATAAAAAATACCCTGTTTCGAGGGTAAAAAAACGGGCGAACCGTGTTCGCCCGAAACTGTCATTAATCTATGGCATCCAATGCCTGTTTAATATCCTCAATAATATCATTGGGATTTTCTATACCTATAGACATCCTGACCATATTGGGCAGAACCCCACAGGCCACCAGCTGCTCGTCTGTAAGTTGTCTGTGAGTGGTACTTGCCGGGTGAAGTATACAGGTACGGGCATCCGCAACGTGAACCACTATTCCGGCCAATTTCAAGCTGTTCATAAACTTCATAGCGGCTTCTCTGCCGGCCTTCAAGCCAAAGGAAACCACCCCGGAACAGCCGTCTTTAAGGTATTTTTCTGCAAGGTGATGAATCTTACTGCTTTTCAACCCCGGATAATTAACTTGGTCTATACGAGGGTCTTTTTCCAAAAATTCCGCTACGGCAAGAGCGTTTGAGCTGTGTCTTTCCATTCTCAAATGCAGGGTTTCCAAGCCGTGGTTAAGCAAGAAGGTGCTTAAAGGTGACGGAGCAGTGCCCAAATCACGCATTAATTGCACTCTGGCCTTGGTGATGTAAGCGGCCTTGCCAAAGCTTTCGGTGTAAATCAAGCCGTGATAAGACGGGTCGGGCGTAGTCAGTTCCGGGAAGCTTCCTTGTGTCCAGTCAAAATTGCCGGAATCCACGATTACACCGCCTACCACAGTTGCGTGGCCGTCCATGTATTTTGAAGTGGAGTGAGTTATAATGTCCGCTCCGTATTCAAACGGTCGGCAAAGAATGGGTGTAGGGAAGGTGTTATCCACTATTAAGGGCAAATTATGTCTGTGAGCAAAGTTCGCAAAACGTTCTATATCCAAAATATCAAGGGACGGATTGGTCAGAACTTCGCCAAAAACCAAGCGTGTACGTTCGTTTACAGCAGCGTCAAGCTCTGCATCTTCCGCATAAGGAGAAACAAACTTCACCTCTATACCCAGTTTTTTCAAGGTGGTGGCAAATAAATTTACGGTGCCGCCGTAAATAGCGGATACAGCCACAAAATTATCGCCGGCGTTGCAGATATTAAGCACAGCCAAAAGGCTTGCAGACTGACCGGAAGACGTAAGCATTGCACCCACGCCGCCCTCTAAAGCCGCAATTTTAGCTTCAACGTATTCGTTTGTTGGGTTGGAGATTCTGGTGTACATATGGCCGGGAACTGCAAGGTCAAAAAGCTGACCCAGATGTTCTCCCGAATCGTACTTGTAAGTAGTACTTTGATAGATAGGCAGGACACGTGGTTCGCCGTTTTTCGGGGCATAGCCCGCTTGGATACATTTAGTGTCTATATGCATAAAAACCACCTTTCTTTTGTATGAGTGCGAAAAGCTAAAAAGATAAGATCTTGAGAGAAACTCCCTTTAAAAAGACTTTAAAGTCAAATGCTAATTAAAGAGTAACAAAAGCGTATATTCGTAGTGGTGAGCGACCGGTGGTTTTCCTTGAAAAACACATGAGCGAACCGTTCACGAAGAATAGCTTTTGTTACTATTCCTTGTTCATTTGAGTATAATATTCAGTCTTTACAATTGTAGGCTCTGTCGATTACGTTTGTAAAGCTATAATTTGCAAAGAAACCCACATTTATTTTAATTATGTGGGTTTCGGGTGTTTTTATTTATATCAACTGCAACCTGTGGTTGCGCCACATTCTGTGCAGACTTTACAGGTGCCGTTTTTAATCATTTTGTTGCTTTGGCAATGAGGGCAAAGTTCCCACTGAAGGTAGTCGTTTTGGGTGTAGGAGCCGGTGAGGACTTCTTTTGCCGTTTCGCCGTCTTCGTAGCCTTTGGGCTTCACTTGGCAATAAGTGAAGTTACCCAGTTCTATGTCTATAATTTTGCTGATAAGGTCGGATATGGAGTCCACAAATTTAATGTATGGATGTCCGGTTACGAAGCCGCTTGGCTCGTATTTTTGACCACGGTACATTTTTGCAATATCTTGCGGAGGAACGCCGTATTGGAGCATTTCCGAAAGGGTGGTGGATATGCTGTCCAAAAGACCCTTGGTAAGAGAGCCTTGGCGGCCGGATGAAACGTAAATTTCACCCAGACGACCGTCCTCGTAGAAGGAGACGGTTATATAAAGTTTAAGCCCGTCTATGGCGGCTTCGTGTACTCTGGCTACTCTTATGCCGGAGGGTTTCACTCGTAAGGGTTTGTACACTATTTTTTTTGTTTTGATAAACTCAAGCAATTCCGCATAAGTATAATCCTCAAGGACACGTTCTTTGTTCAAACGGCTTGAGTTCATGGGTTGGCAAGCTTTACAGCCGTCTCTGTAAACAGCTATGGCTTTAACGCCAAGTTCCCAAGATAGTCTGTAAATTTCCTTAATGTCCTCGGGAGTAGCGTGAGCCGGCAGGTTTACGGTTTTGCTGATTGCACCGGTCACATGAGGAGCCAAAGCACCCATCATTTTTACGTGACCCTCCGGAGAAATATAACGTTCACCGGTTCCGCAACGGCTGGCAGTATCGAAAACAGGTAAATGCTCCTCTTTTAAATGAGGTGCGCCTTCGATTTTGCCGTCCAAAAGCATACCGTTATCGTCTTTAGACATTACGTAATCTATAATGTCGTCTATTTCGTTTTCGCTGTAGCCCAAGCGTTTAAGGGTTATGGGAATGGCAGGGTTTATGATTTCCATAAAGCCGCCGCCTACCAGTTTTTTGTAAGCAACGTGGCTGAAAAACGGCTCGGAGGAAGTGGTTGCACAATCCATGGCAAAGGCAATTGTTCCGGTAGGAGCAAGGCAAGAAACTTGGGCATTTCTGTAGCCGAATTCCTTACCAAGAGCAAGGGTATCTCTCCAAACCTGTCTTAAAGTTAAGCTAAGGTTATCAAAGCCCAACTCGTAAAGCATATTATGGTCAACCATAGTAGGCTTGTAGTTTAAACCGTCAAATACCTTGTCGGATGATAGATAGTTTGCGGCTCTTGCGTGGTTATGCAGAACTCTTTGCATGGGCACTTTGTTTAATTCGTAGTATTTAAACGGCCCTACCGATTTTGCCATTTCCGCCGAGGCATAATATGCACAGCCGGTCATTATGCTTGTAAGAGCGGCACTGACAGTACGTGCTTCGTGGGAATCGTAAGGCAAGCCCAACATCATCAGCAACATACCCAGGTTGGTAAGCCCTATGCCGGTGGTTCTGAAATTGTAGGATTTTCTTGCGATTTCTTTTGTAGGGAATTGTCCTTTGTGTATGGTGGCTTCCAAGACAAGCATTACCATTTTCACGGTATGCAAATAGGATTCCATATCAAAGCTGTGTGTTTCGGCATCGTAAAACTTAAGCAAATTTATGCTGGCAAGGTTACAGGCCGTATCGTCCAAGAACATATACTCGGAGCATGGATTGGACGCATTTATACGGTTATGGTAGGCGTTAAAGTTGCCGTCCTCTCCGTAAGGACAGGTATGCCAAGCGTTGATTATATCGTCAAATTGAACCCCGGGGTCACCGCAGGTCCAAGTGGCTTTTGCAAGCTCGTCCCAAATTTGGGATACGGGAATTTCGTTTCCGGATTTTTGGTCTACTCTGCCTTTGGTTTGCCAGAAGGTATCGGGAAAGTCAAGACTGCTCATAAACTTGTCCGGAATACGAACGGAGTTGTTGGCGTTTTGACCGCTTACGGTTTCGTAGGCTTCTCCGTCTATGGAGGTATCAAAACCCATTTTACCCAAAGCTACAACCTTTTCTTCTTCTTTTGATTTCCAATTGATAAATTCGGTAATCTCCGGATGGTCAAGGTCCAAAATGTTCATTTTAGCCGCACGGCGTGTTGTACCGCCGGATTTTATGGCACCGGCATTACGGTCGGATACCTTTAAAAAGCTTAACAAACCGGAGGATTTTCCGCCGCCGGAAAGAGGCTCGTCTTTACCTCTTATGGGTGACCAATTGGTGCCTACGCCGCTGCCGTATTTAAAAAGCAGGGTTTCGGTAGTTATTTGGTCTGTAAGGGAACGCTCGCCCAGAAGGGTGTCTTTTATGGAGATAATAAAGCAGGCGGAGCCTTGGGTTCTGGTGTAAGGGTCATCAGCTTCAACAACTTCGCCTTTTTCTTCGTCAAAATAAAAATGCCCTTGGGCTTTGCCTGTAATTCCGTAATAATTCAAACCTGTATTAAAAAATTGGGGACTGTTGGGCGCAAAAACTTGAGCAAGCATCATATACGCCAATTCGTCGTATAGAACTTGCTTTTCTTCCTCGGTTATGAGGGTTTCGTCTGCTGCGGAGTCTACCCAATAGCTTACCATTCTGTGTACCAACTGTTTCATAGAGAACTCGAAACCACGTTGGTTGGTAACGCCTTTTTTTCTGAAATATTTCGAAGCTATAATATCACAAGCAGATTGAGAATATCCGGAGGGAAATTCCAAGTCCTTCATTTCTGTTATGGTTTTATTTGTTGAGTGGTTAACTAATTTTACATCCACCGTTTTCCAATCAAACAAGTCAAACACATTTTTATTCGTATCGTTTAGCTTGTGAGTGAAGTGTCTGCGAACTAAACACACATACTTTCCCCCCTGAGATTTTTTAAATTTTTTATTTTCATTAATCCTAAAAAAATCAAAAGACCTTGACGAGCCTTTCCCAAAGAAAAGAGATTCTGTCAAACTCTCTTAAAATAAATTGACAAATAAACGGTCATAGACCCGAATATTACGATAAAACCCCTATTTTTCGACATTTTTCCTTATAGCCGTCTTGGGTATCGGTATTCTATTTTAATGCCTGCGCTATAGCTTGTCAACACACGGAGAATACCCGGTAATTTTATGATACCCGCCGTAAGCCCTATTATTTTGCAAAAACCGGACTAAATTTTACCCTTATAACAAACAGACAAAAGTTTTATTACAAAAAGGTTAAATTTTATCCGGGCCGATTTTTAGGGCCTTGAATATATTTATAAATTACGCAAAATATATAAAATAAATTTGTCAATAAAATAATTTTGGTTTAAAATATGAAATTATTTTACACCGCAATATTTTTCTTCTTTTTTAATAAAATTTATGTTATTATAGACAATTATGGGT
>CAYMOU010000059.1:0-17151 GCA_964392115.1 uncultured Defluviitaleaceae bacterium
GAGGTTATAGAACCGGCGGGAAAGGGCAGCCTACAGCTTGCCTTTGAGCAACTAAAGACAAAGCTTGCCCAAGAGGGCTTGTTTGACCAAGTTTATAAAAAGCCCATTCCGTCTTATCCGGCTAAAGTGGGCATAGTCACCTCCTTAACCGGTGCGGCTGTTCAAGACATTATTACAGTTGCAAAGCGCCGCAACAAGAATGTTTCTTTATTAATTGCACCGGCTCAGGTTCAGGGAAACGGGGCTTCCGCTACCATAGTCCGAGCTATAGAGGAATTAAACCGTGTAAAAGACTGTGACCTTATTATTGTGGGCAGAGGTGGCGGTTCTGTTGAGGATTTATGGGCTTTTAACGAGGAAAACGTTGCACGTGCAATTTTTAAGTCCCAAATTCCCATAATCTCCGCTGTGGGTCACGAAACCGACTTTACCATAGCCGATTTCGTTGCGGATTTACGTGCTTCCACGCCTTCTGCGGCGGCTGAAATGGCTGTTCCCTGCTTAGATGAACAAATCGCCCTTGTAAACGCCTATACAGACCGCTTAACTACCGCTCTTTCGGAAAAACTAAGCCAAAACAAAGCCCAACTACAGGGTTTTATTAGCAAACTCTCCTTTAAAAATTTGCTCACCTCCGTTTATCACTATCAAATGGCAGTTGAAAATAAATATAAGCTTTTGAATAACATTATGTGCCATCGCTTACAACAAAACAAGTCTATGCTTGAAGCCTTTTCTACCCGGCTGGAAAGCGTTTCTCCCATAAAGGTTATGTCCCGAGGGTACGGAATTGTATATGATAAAGAAGGCAAAAATATAATCAAATCAATTAATAACATAAAACCGGGCGAAGAAATAAAGATAAATTTAAATGACGGAAGCCTAAATGCTACCGTAACAGAAACCGCAGCTCACAAAGAAACCGGCAATTAGCAGAGAATAGAGAAAAAAACAGGTGATACCATGGCAAAAAAAACCTTCAGCCAATCCATGACAGAGCTTACAGATATAGTAACCGCCATAGAACAAGGAGACGTTTCCTTGGAAGAATCCATAAAATTATATAAAGAAGGAATAAAACTTTCCATGCTGTGCTGCGAAAGTTTAAATAATATAGAAAACGAAATTTTGGTTCTACAAGAAAAAGCAGACGGGCTGTTTACTCAAAAACCCATAAATATTGAAAATAAAGAATTTATTTAAGAATATAGACCCGAAAGCGGTGACATATGACCAACAGCTTGGAAGAAAGTTTGAAAACAAAGAAAAAAATTATAGATAAAGAATTAGAGAAGTATTTAAAAATAACCTATCCCGAAATATTGTTTGAATCCATGGCTTACAGCGTTTTTGCCGGCGGAAAAAGAATCAGGCCCTTGCTTATGCTGGCGGCCTGCGAGGCTGTAGGCGGCAACATAGAAGCTGCTCTGCCCTTTGCCTGTGCCTTGGAATTTATCCATACCTATTCCTTGATACATGACGATTTGCCGGCTATGGACGACGACGATTTACGCCGTGGTATGCCCACAAATCATATAAAATTCGGCGAAGCTACGGCTATTCTGGCCGGAGACGGCTTGTTAAACCTGGCATATGAAATAATGTCGGAGCATTGCCTGAAAAATTTCTCACCCAACAATATTCGTGCCATGCAGATTATAGCCCAAGCGGCAGGCTCTCGTGGTATGGTTGCCGGTCAGGCGGTGGATATAACCTCCGAAAGCAAGTCGGATTCCGCACGATTAATGTATATTATCGAGAACAAAACCGCAAAATTAATACAAGCCGCAACGGTGGCAGGCGCAGTTTTGGGCAACGCCCATGAGGAACATATCAGCCAACTTTCCAAAGCCGGCTTGAATTTGGGAATATCCTTCCAAATCAGAGATGATATTCTGGATATAACAAGCACCGAATCCGAACTGGGTAAACCCATAAATTCCGACATTAAAAACGATAAACTCACCTATGTTTCCGTTCACGGAGAGGAAAAAGCAAAGCAAGATTTTCGGTCCTTTATTACAGAAGCCATAGATATTTTCAAACAATTTAAAGAAAATAATTTACTGGAACAAATAGCCGTAAGTTTGTTAAACTGATTTTATATTAAAGTCTTTTTGCAGGGAGTTTGAAGAAAACCTTTTCTTCAGAAAAACTTTCCCTCAAGGTCTTAATCTTTTGATTCCACTCTACTATAATTCTTTTCAACAGGAGGACATTAATTGTCTCGTATATTTAGCGAACTGTCGCAAAATAAAATACTCTGGGTATCTGTCTTGGCTTGGTTTATCGCCCAACTTATAAAGATGATCCGAGAATTGTTAAGAATAAAGAAAATCAAATGGCAGCTTATTTTAGGCTCCGGCGGTATGCCCAGCTCTCACACTTCCTTTGTTACCGCCATGACCACATCTATAGGGCTTATGATGGGCTTTAACTCGGCTTTGTTTGCCATGAGTGCCGTGGTCAGCCTTATTGTTATGTACGACGCCGCCGGTGTACGCCGTGCTGCCGGAAAACAGGCCGAAGTTTTAAATATGTTGCTGGAAAGCTTTGAAAATACAGGAGTTTCTCTGGATAAGAAACTGAAAGAACTTTTGGGACACTCTCCCATAGAAGTATTCGCCGGAAGTATTTTGGGTATAGTTGTAGCCATTATATTTTTCGGGTAATAACCCTTTGATTAACGAAACAAACAACTTGGCAGTATGGAGATAAAAAATGGGATATTTAAACAGAATAAATTCGCCGGACGACTTGAAAAATCTTTCACCCAAAGAACTTAAATGCCTTTGTACTGAACTGCGTAGGTATTTGGTTAAAACCCTGGCAAATACCGGCGGTCATTTAGCGTCCAATCTGGGTGTGGTAGAGCTTACGGTAGCCTTGCACTACTGCTTTAACACCCCGGATGACAAGATTATTTGGGACGTGGGACATCAAAGTTATATACACAAAATCCTTACCGGTCGCCGAAAGGAACTGGGTACTATACGCCAAAGCAACGGTTTAAGCGGTTTTCCACGCCCGGACGAATCCGTCCACGATGCCTTCGGAACAGGTCACAGCTCTACCTCTATTTCGGCAGGCTTGGGAATGTGCCACGCCCGTGAATTAAAGGGCGAAAACCACAGTGTAATCTCCGTAATCGGTGACGGCTCACTTACCGGCGGCTTGGCTTACGAAGGGCTTAACAACGCCGGTCGCTTTAAAGGCAACTATATTGTAATCCTAAACGACAATCAAATGTCAATTTCCGAAAACGTGGGTGCTTTGGCTCGCAGTTTAAACGTTCTGCGTACTGCACGCCCTTATTTGAATGTAAAAGAAGACACCGCCGACTTGTTGCAAAAAATACCCTTTGTAGGCAAGGGTTTAAGCGATGCCATAGAGAAAACCAAAAACAGTATAAAATATCTGTTTGTTCCCGGTGCTTTGTTTGAAGAACTGGGTTTTAAGTATATAGGCCCCATAAACGGCCATTGCTTGGTTGATTTAATAGGTATTTTAAATAAACTAAAGCACATGAACCGTCCCGTATTGTTGCACGTATACACCACCAAAGGCAAAGGCTACACCCAAGCCGAAAAATCACCTGCCGATTTCCACGGAATAGATTCATTTAACATCAAAACCGGTAAGCCTACAGCCGCACCAAAACAGAATACATATTCCAACACTTTCGGCACGGCTCTTACGGAAATTGCCAAAACCGAAAGCAGAACGGTTGCAATTACGGCGGCTATGGTTCAAGGCACAGGACTGGAGATTTTCGAAAAGACCTTTCCCCACAGAATTTTCGACGTAGGTATAGCCGAATCACACGGTGTTACCTTTGCGGCAGGGTTGGCAAGAGCCGGGCTTATTCCGGTGGTTGCTGTATACTCCACCTTTTTACAGCGTGCCTATGACCAAATTTTGCATGATGTATGCCTGCAAAACTTGCCTGTTATTTTCGCAATAGACAGAGCCGGCGTGGTGGGCAGAGACGGCGAAACCCACCAAGGTATGTTTGATATAGCCTTTTTAAGCCATATTCCCAACATCACCGTAATGGCACCTAAAAATGCCGCCGAACTTACCGCCATGCTGCAATACGCCGTTAAACTGAATTCTCCTGTGGCAATACGTTTTCCACGGGCGGCGGCATCAAAGCTGTTTGAAGATATGGAAACGCCCATAGAACAGGGCAAATCCGAAACCATTTATCAAGGCTCCAAAATTGCTGTTATTTCACTGGGAGCCATGGCGGATACAGCCCATGACGTGTATCAACGCCTGGTAAAAGACGGTCATATTCCCACGCTGATAAACGCAAGGTTTGTCAAACCCATAGACAAGCAAATGATAAGCGATTTGCAAGACTACGACAGAGTTTTTGTTCTTGAAGATGCTGCTAAAACAGGCGGATTCGGTTCTTTGGTTGCGGAAGAAATGAGAATTCAAAACATAGATACCGGAAAACTTCATATTTTTGCCTTTCCGGATGAATTTATAAAACACGGCACCCGAGACGAAATCTTCATACAATACGGAATGGATGCGGAAGGTATCCACGCCAAAATTCAGGAAATCTTATGAGTAATTCCGAGAGAGCAGACCTTCTGCTATCCAAACAAAAGGGAATTTCAAGGGCTTTGGCCCATGAATATATAGTCCAAGGCAGGGTTTTTTCGGAAGGTGTTGCTGTAACAAAGCCTTCTCTTAAACTTCCCTTTGATACCCTGTTGGATTTAATCCTACCCGAGGAAACATATGTTAGCCGAGGCGGTTACAAATTGGCTAAAGCTGTAAAAGTATTTAATATAGATATTTCCGGAAAAATCTGCGCAGACATTGGAGCATCTACAGGCGGTTTTACGGATTGTTTGCTGCAAAACAACGCCGGGAAGGTTTACGCCATAGATTCCGGAACGGCTCAACTTGCACAAAAGTTAGTGGGTCACGATAAAATAATCCTTAAAGAAGGCTTAAACGCAAAGGGTTTATCCCCGGAGCTTATAGGCGAAAAGGTTGATTTTATTTGTGCCGACCTTTCTTTTATATCGCTCACCAAGATTTTAAAGCCTGTGTCAACCTTACTTAAACAGGACGGTGACATTATTTGTCTGATAAAACCTCAGTTCGAGGTGGGTAAGGGCAAGGTAGGCAGAAACGGCATTGTTAAAAAACCTACGGAACATATTAGGGTAATAGGCGAAATTATTTCTTTTGCAAGGGAAATAGGGCTTTTTACTTGGGGATTAAGTTTTTCTCCCATAAAAGGCTCTAACGGAAACACCGAATATTTAATACACTTAAAATTCACGGAAAACAACTACAGTTATAATATAAAAGCTACAGTGACGGAAGCTTTAGAGGGTGTTGTATGAAAACAGTTGGAATACTGCCTAATTCTGATAGAGACACAGGGCTGGAATTTACGAAAAAGTTGTTGGATTGGCTTATAGGCAACGGCATAAAACCGCTTTTAACCCAAGACGTGGCAAATGAATTAGGATGTAAAGAATATGCAACGGAAAAAGACGACATTTTTAAGTATTCTGATTTTTTGGCAGTACTGGGCGGGGACGGCACCATACTACGTGCGGCTAAAACCGCCGCTGTTTACGACACTCCCTTAATCGGTATAAATCTGGGCCGATTGGGCTACTTAACGGACGTGGAAAAATCAGGAGCATTTGATAGCTTAACAAGGGTATTCCAAGGCAATTACAAAATCGAAAAACGCCTTATGGTACAGGTTAGCCATACCACCGAAAACAGCACAGATGTGCCCATGAACCCACGCATAGCCTTAAACGACGTATGTATTTCCAAGGGTATTTCCTCCAAGATGATTACCATAAACCTAAAATTCAACGGTGAATATGTGGATACATACCGTTCCGACGGAATTATCATATCTACCCCAACAGGCTCCACCGCTTATAACCTCTCAGCCGGCGGCCCTGTTTTAAAGCCCGATATGGAGATTATGGCCATCACGCTTATTTGTCCTCATATGCTCTATACCCGACCTTCGGTGGTGTCGGCAGAGGATGTTATTTCCATAGAAGTATTGGAAAACCCCTATAACGACAGCCGCCTTGCCCTAGACGGAGAAAATACCAACCACTTAAAGAACGGTGATATTATTACCATTCGCCGCTCCGAATACTATACAAGAATTATAAAAACCCAAGACCAAGGGTTTTATAATATACTAAGACAGAAATTGGTAGATTGACCCGGATAATTATTTTGTAATTTTAAAGTATTTTTAAAGGGAGTTTGAAGGATCTTTTGCTTGCCAAAAAGTTTCACTCAAGCTCTCAAATCCTCTTACCGGATGGTGTGCAATGAAATATAAACGACACGAAATGATTAAGAAATTAATAGCGGAACGTGGCGTTGAAACCCAGGGAGAGCTTGCCCGATTACTGAACGAAGCGGGCTTTGAAGTTACACAGGCTACCGTTTCCAGGGACATCCGAGAATTGAAATTGGTTAAGCATACTTCAAATGATGGCAAACTGGTTTATACTTTAAAACAACCGGTCAACCCGGAACTGTCCAAAAGTTTAAATCGGGTTTTTGCCGGCGGTATAATCTCCATAGATTCCGCACAGAACATCATAGTAATAAAAACTCTGCCGGGTATGGCTATGGCCATAGCCGCCGCCCTAGACGCAATGAACGAACCCGAAATTATAGGTTCCATCGCCGGTGACGACACTGTTTTTTGTGCCATAAAATCCGAAAAAAAAGTAAATCTTATCATCGAAAAATTAAAAAGCATAAGAAATATGCTCCAAACAGAAGAAAATCAATAATGGCAATACATTACAAAATATATAGGGTATCGAAGTAATCTGTTTAAAATCATATACATGATTTTATAATGGGCTTTTTTGGAAAAAGGGAGTTAGTCTGAGGGAGAAAACCATTTTTTCAACCTTCGCAAAAAGTTTTTCTCCCTCAAGGTCTTAATTTTTTATAACAGACTACAGACTCGGAGGTGGTTATTTGATTGAGTGGTTGCAGGTAAATAATGTTGCATTGATAGAATCGGCAGAATTAACCTTTAACAAGGGTTTGAATATACTCTCGGGAGAAACAGGCGCCGGAAAGTCCATGCTGATAGGTTCCGTTAATTTTTTATTGGGTAATCGTACCGGGAAGGATTTTGTACGGCATGGAGCGGAACAGGCATCGGTAGAGGGTATGTTCTCAATCAATAACCCCGTTATTACCCAAACGCTGGATTCCCTGGGCATTCCCTTGGAAAGCGATAATATGCTTTTAATCAGCCGTTCCGTAACACAAGGCGGCAAAACAAGTTGTAAACTTAACGGAAAGCCGGTCTCACTGGCGATTTTAAAGGAAATTTCGCCTATGCTGGTTGACCTGCACGGTCAGCACGAGCATCAAAGTTTGTTAAACCCAAACCGCCATATAGAATTGTTGGACAAGTTCTGCGGTGACTCCCTTGAGCCTTTGAAATTGCAACTTCATGAGGAAATCAAACGCTACAAGGAAATATCCAAGGAAATATACCAACTTAAAGGCAACACCAAAGACCCGGCTCATATGCAGTATCAAATCCGTGAAATAGAAGAGGCTTCTTTAAAAGAGGACGAGGAAGAAATATTATTGAAACGCAGCAACGTTTTGCACTCCTTTGAACGGCTTATGAGAAACGCCTTGGATGCCTTGGAACTGCTTAGCGGCACAGATTCACAAGAGCCATCTGCCATAGATAAAATTTCAAAGGCAGAACTGCTTTTGGCTGATGTAAACCGCCTAGACCCTTCCATGGGACAACTAACGGAAAGTTTAAACGGAGTTTCTGTTCAGCTTTCGGAAATTATTCGTGATTTGCGGGGTTACACCGGCGAATTGGAGCATGACCCGGGAGAATTGGAAAAAATCCAAAGCAGACTGGACTTAATTTATAACCTTAAACGTAAATATAATATGTCCGTCAAAGAAATTTTGGACTATCACCAAAAATTAACGGAAGAATCGGAAAGATTACAGCAATCCAAACACATAATTGCTGAATTAAACAAAGAAAGAAAACAATGCATAGAAAATATCTCAAACAGTTGTGACCAAATCAGCAACGAGCGAAAAAAAGCCGTCTTAATCATAAAGGAAAGAATTGAACAGGTCTTGGCAGACTTAGGCATGAACAATGCCCAATTCGATATAGTTTTGGAACGTAAAAAGGAATTTACGCCCAACGGCTACGACCGTGTGGAATTTCTTATTTCCGCAAACCCGGGAGAGCCTTTAAAACCTCTGGCAAAAATTGCTTCCGGCGGAGAAATGTCCCGTATAATGCTGGCTTTAAAATCCGTGCTTGCCAAGGTGGATAACATAGAGACCTTTGTTTTCGACGAAATAGACGCCGGAGTTTCCGGACGTACTGCCCACAAGGTTGCGGAAAAACTGGTTGAAATATCGAGAAATTATCAGATACTTTGCATTACTCATCTGCCTCAAATAGCCGCCATGGGCGACAGTCATTTTTTAATAGAAAAAAAGACCGCAGACAACATAACTTCTACGGAAGTTTACGAGCTTAGTCAAGATAAAATTGTTCGTGAAATTGCCAGATTGTTGGGCGGTGCTTCCATTACGGACGCTACCTTAAACGCCGCTTTGGAACTTAAACAATCGGCTTCTGATTTAAAGGCCTGCTAAAACTACAAGGGAGAATATCTTTTTTGTCGATGTTCTCCCTGAAAGTTTTTTTATAACTTAATACAAAGCAAAGCATTGCATTGCACAGCACACCACAGCACAGCTGTGCTAAATAAAACGCCGGTTACCGGCAATAATAAAATTATGTAAATTAAAAAAAGGAGGAGTTCCATGTTTGATAAGTTTAAGGAACGGCTTACTGCAACAGTGATTGCGGTTTTTATCCTGCTGTTGATTGCCGTCCTTTTCCTAGGCTCCGTATATACTGTAAGCGAGCAGGAACAAGCCGTAATAATCCGCTTTGGCAGGGCAGAGGGCATACAAACCGCCGGTCTGCATTTTAAATTGCCTTTTGTGGAACGTGTTGAAAGAGTAAGTATGGTTACCAGAGGTATGGAAATAGGTTATCGTACCCGGGACGGTGCTTACGAAAATATCGAAGCCGAATCCTTTATGATAACCAAGGATTTCAACTTTGTTATGATAGACTTTTACGTGGAGTATAAGGTTTCAGACCCGGTAAAATTCCTGTATAGGTCTGTGGATGCGGAAGGGCTGTTGCGTAATGCAATTCAAGCCGAAGCCAGAACCATAGTCAGCTCTTATAACGTAGACGAAGTACTTACCGTGGCAAAAACCGAAATTCAGTCCAGAATAAAAGAAGAACTTTTAAACAAGCTGGAACAGTATCAAATAGGCATAAACGTTACAAATATTACCATACAGGATGCTTCACCGCCTACTGAACAAGTAACAGCCGCCTTTAAGGACGTTGAAAGCGCAAAACAGGAAAAAGAAACGGCTATCAATACCGCTTCCCGTGAATATAACGAACGCATTCCTTCAGCCCGTGCAAGTGCGGATGCCATCTTAAAAGAAGCCGAAGGCGTTAAGTTGGCACGTATCAACGAAGCTAAGGGTCAGGTTGCCCGTTTTGAAAATATGTTCTCCGAATTTATCAAAAACCCGTCCATTACAAGAACCCGTATGTATTTGGAAACGCTTGAAAGCATATTGCCGGGTGTTAGGGTCTATATAGATTACGGCAACGGCGCTTTGAAGCTTTTAAATCTTGAATAAGGAGGTGTCCCTGTGGAAGTTGTATTTGATGATAATAAAGAAAAAAGCAAGAAAATTGTAAAGAAATATTTTAGGTTAATCATGTTTTTTGTAATAGTAATCTTGGCATTGATGGCGTTCTTTTTGTTTACCGTGTCCGTGCCGGAAAACTATGCCGTTTGTATCAAGCGTTTTGAACAGGTTGTTGCAACCTACACCGAACCCGGTCTCCATTGGAAAACTCCCATCGACACCCCGGTTTATGTACGCTCAAACTCTATAACCTATAATTTAAGCCCTTCTGACGTGCTTACACTGGATAAAAAGGCTATGACCGTCAGTTCCTATGTTGTTTGGCAGATTGCAGAGCCTTTGACCTTTATACAAACAACCGGTACTGAAGGCGAAGCAGAGCGTTTTCTGGACGCAACAGTTTACAACACCATAAAAAACCTTTTGGGCTCTTTGGACCAGATGACCATAATCAGCATGAGAGGCGCCGATTTAGAGGACAAAATTATCGAGTCCGTTTCACGCCAAATGGAGAAATACGGTATTATTATAGGCGACATTCGTATCAAACAATTTGACCTGCCTACGGATAATAAAAACGCCGTATACAACCGTATGATTTCAGAGCGTGAAAAAATAGCCGCTCAGTATCGTGCAGAGGGCAAGGAAGAAGCCGATAAAATCCGCAATACCATCAGTAAAGAATCCATGGAAATCGAATCCGAAGCCAAGGCGACAGCCGCACTGCTTGTAGGTGAAGGCGAAAGCGAATATATGCGTATACTTGCACAGGCATATAACGGCGAAGAGCGTGCCGCTTTCTATGAATTTTTAAGAACTTTGGACGCCTTGAAAGTAACCATGAAAGGCGAAAAAACCATAATACTGCCTATAGATTCACCCTTAACAAAAATATTAATCGGAAAATAATAAGCAAGTACCCAAAAAATCGAGCCGGAAATACCGACTCGATTTTTTTATTGGAAACAATTCAATCGTATAAATTCAGCTTTGTTTTGAAAAATATAAATAAGTGATTATATTTTAAAACTTCACTTTTAACATAAAATAAGCATAAGATAGTACAAGCTGATAAACCAACGGATATTAAGGTCAAAGGAGTGAAATCATGAATAACGATATGGATTATGATGACTTGAGACATGAGGTTTCTTCCACCGACTGTACAGGATTGATACCTACTCAACCCTATACAAAATCAGAGTTAAAGTCTTATAAAGATATAGTAGACTACAAGCCTACCACATTGCCCAAAAAGAGTATCTGACAGACCGACAGTTAAAGTAATTCAGCTTTTTTACTGTGCCAAAACCCAAGGTTATGCACAGTAAAAAAGCCGCTTGTCAGAATTAAAATATTTATGAAAACTTTGTCACACAGGGACAACTCATTACATATAGTATAATCAGGTAGAACAAGTTAGACAAGCACGGTATTATCACAATGTTTTACTCATTCAGGTACTTTTTGTAGTCCTACTATAAGGAAAAAAATTTCAAAAAACTAAGGAGGTGCAAGAATTATGTCAATGCCTAGTATAGATCCGGGCTCCGGCACCGTAAATCAAGCTTTGGCTGATGTAATCGAATCTATAGCGCTGCAAGAAGCAGGTCTTTCTCACATTATCAATGCTGAGGGTGAAATTTTACAACATTTTATCGAACCTTCTGTCAGAAGGTTTACACCCGAGGACTTGTGCTGTGTAAATAATTGTATCGGAGAATTGCTTGATTCTATTTCCGCTATCGAGCAATCACTCAATGCAAAACTGCAAACCGCAATCGGCGCATTATAATATTTGCTTCCGATTCTGCTACCGATGAAGATATTGTTTATATACAAAGGAATTTAAAAGTACATTAAGAATTACTTAACGATACCGGCATACCTATAAATCAGATAACCCCTTGGTTCTATAGGCCTACGTTAATATATGGTTTCGTATAAAAATCCTAAAGATAAAAGGTATTAAAAGTACAAGCCCCGGAGGGTATACCCGGGGCTTGTTGTGATGTAATTTATTTGATACAGTGAAAAATTCGGAAACGGAATCAGCCATTAATCAAGGTTATTTTGAATGTTACATAACCGTTATCCGGGCAGGTTAGTTTGGTCTTGCTGTAAGGGTTTTCTTCAAAGCCAAAGGAGGCTCCCGAAAACAAGGCCGTCTGCATAGGAAAAATTATTGCATATGCTCCGCCGCAAAAGGGCACATTGGGAGTATTCAGACCTTCGCAAGTTATAATATCTCCTTCTTTGTACCCACAACTGCAATAGCCGGTAACTTTCTCCACTTCTATTTCGAATCGCTTGGATATAACGTCCACCCTCTGTCATTTTTAATATCCTAATTAAAATTTTACCATACCAAATCCGTTACCGTCAATTAGTAACAAACTACCCTGATAAATTTTGCAAACTCGGGAAAAAATAATTCAATAGGAGGATAATTATGGAGCATTTGGATATTTTGTTTCGTTCGGTAATTGCTTTTGCGGTTCTTTTGTTATTTACAAGATTAATGGGCAGAAAGCAGTTGTCCCAAATAACCTTTTTCGATTATATTGTGGGAATTACCATAGGCTCTATAGCGGCTTCTATGGCTGTTGACGAGTCTATTCCTGTAATTGATGGGGTAATAGCCTTGGTGGTTTGGTGTGTATTGCCTATCATTATCGGCATTATTGCCTTGAAAAGCATAAAATTTCGAACATTCATAGACGGTGCGCCTAAAATAGTCATACAAAACGGTGTTATTCTTAACCGGAACATGAAGAAAGAAAAGTACAACATTGGGGATTTGCTAATGCAACTAAGAGATAAGGATATTTTCGATATACGTGAGGTTGAGTTTGCCGTTTTAGAGCCTAACGGCACTTTAAGCGTGCTGAAAAAATCCGAAAACCAAAGCCCTACAAAACAAGACTTAAATATCAATACAGAATACATGGGCTTAATGACCGAATTAATAATAGACGGCGATATTTTAACAAAGCATCTGCAATCTATAGGAAAAGACAAGGCTTGGCTGGTTAAGGAATTAAGCAAGCTGAACATTACCGAGACCAAAAACATTATATTCTGCGGTTTATTGTCAGACGGAAAGCTCTATGTTTCCCAAAGAAACAATATAACCGGAAAAACGGGCATTCTATAACCTTGGATTAAACTTGTTCATTATCCCAATAAAGTTTAATTCAAGGTTTTTTGCTTAATTTCCACATACGCTTCATTTAGTAAAACTTGACAAACTATAGCCCAAAACCTATAATTACATACATAATATAGTAAATAGTTATGTGTCAACAGGCTTACTCGTCGAAAACAACAGGGAAGATTTTTGAGGAGTTTTGTCATCTGTATTACGGAAAATTAATTGACGAATATTTTATAAGATTAAAAAATAAACTGTGTTGAATAAAAAGGAGGCCTTCGTGAAGCCCTTTTTTAAAATTACAACTATAGTCCTTTGCTTTTTTATGCTTACAGGTTGTGCCGGTATTACGGAAAATGACCTAGCAAATGCTTCTCTAATGACCGGTGCCAAGGCTGATTTGAATATTAACATTAAACCCAACGGAGAGAAAATCAAGGTTGCCTTTGTGGATACACAAGATAATCCTAATTCGGGAAAGGCATTGTATTATTTGGTTGAGGAATTGCGCAGTATTTCTCTTATAGAGCATGACGCTGTTTTACCCTTTGACCCGGATAATGTTAATACCGAGGATTTGATTGATTATCTAGCCGTAAATGACTTGGGAAAACATATAGAAACAGCAGACACCGGGGTTTATTTTTTGTCCTCCGGAAACGGTGATAAAATTAAGGAAAGCTTAACAAGACAGGTGGAAAACAGAAATATAGATTTAATCATTTGCTTGGAGACCTCTGCCGGGGTTTTGGTAAAAGAAGCCGGCATCAAGCAAATACCGGTTGTGCTGTTTAGCGGAAAAGACCCCATAGGCGGCGGATTTTCGTCGTCCCTGCAAGATTCCGGCCAAGACAATCTTTGGGCAGAAATAAACGAACCCATGTATAAACATCAAATGCAATTTTATTTTGATACCTTCAAATTTCAAAACCCCGGACTGATTTATACCGGTGAAGAAAATGCCGCTTTGGTCGCATATAAAGAAGTGGCAGACAAAAACAGCTTTTCTTTAAGAGCAATGCATATTAATACTGACGCAATTATGGACTCAACCGGGACTATGGCTTACAAAAGTTCCTTGGATTCAGCCTGTCAAAAACTGATTAATGTAGATAAAATCGACGCTTTTATAATAACGGCTGATGTTTTTAAAGACGTAGACTTAATGAACAAATATTACCATATGTTTTACAACGCCGGCATACCGGTTGTTGTTCAAGAGGGTGATGGTTTTGTTAAAAACGGCGCCCTTATGTATATTTCCGGCGACCGTATTAGGGACAGAGCTTGCTTTACCGCAGAAACCATATTAAAAATCTTACAAGGCAATTTGCCCCGGTCTTTAAAGCAGGAATTTATCTCAACTGCTTACTTAAGCATAAACTTGACAGCCGCCGATAAACTTGAGTTTACGCCCAATTCCCGGCTTATCCTTACGGCCCATAAAATTTACGAAAGCTATTCCGGTATACAATAGATTCCGGAACGGATAATCCCGCCGGACAGTCCCAGAATGGGAGGTTTAAATATGAAGCAATGTCAAAGTTGCGGTATGCCCTTGGGTGATGTTGACAGCCTTTACGGTACCTATATGGACGGAAGCAAAAATAAGAATTATTGCAGATTTTGCTTCCATAAAGGCAGGTTTACCCTTAACACCCCGGGCGCACCAAGAACAACCACCGTCAATGTTAAGCAAAACGATACAAAAACAAAGAAAACGATATTAAAGAAAGAGAAGCCCAAGAAAGAACTTCCGAAAAAAGAAAAGAAACAAAAACCTCAAGGAAAGCAGATTATCGATAGTATAGAAAAGGATATATTGACGGAAACAACTCCGGAGAACGTTACACCGGTAGCCGAGGCGGCGGAAACTGCCCTTACTCCGCCGGCAACTGTACAACCGGAAGAACCGGTATCCGAAAATCCTACAATAACACAGGAATCTGAATCTTCAACCCCGGAAATTCATGTGCCCGAAAACGAACCGACAGCAGAATTACCGGAAGCCGAAGATGAAGAATCAGCTATTTCCCACGATATTGATAAACCGGAACAAACCGCTGATAACCAACCTAATCCCGAAATTAATGCACAGCCGGATATTTCCCAAACCGAGCCGGATTTACAAACCGAAATTCCCGGTCCTGAGGATAAAACAGAAGATACCGTTGTAACCGAAATTACCGAAACAAAAGATACGGAAATTCATGAACTATCACCGGATACACCGGCGGAAGAAGCCGTTGAAGAAATTAACCCCGAACCGGAATCAGACGGCTTAGAAACAGAATCTGTCAATACGGATAATAATACGCTTTCCGAACAAAACTCACCTATTTTTGATTTACTTTCTACCAAAAATGAGCCTGTTTCGGAAAGTACAGGCGATGAAAATACAAACGTAGAGAAACCGGAAACAGATGCTCAAAGCCCTGAAACCGGCCACGACCAACCCATATTTTCAGATAAAAAGGCATTAAAGGCGGCAAATAAAGCAGCTAAAAAAGAAAGCCGTGCAAAACAGTCCAAACCGGAGAAAGTTAAAAAATCCAAACTTCATAAAGCCGAAGACCCGGAAACCGAAAAACCCAAGCAACCTAATGAAGAACCTGCTACGGGAATTTGTGAAACCCCGGCAAAATTAACAGAACCGTTAAAAGCCGGAAAAGACAAGAAAGCCGAAACCACCAATGAAACCAACCATAATGTTGACCAAGAACCCTCAAACCCCGGAGGCCGACATCTGATTACCCTTAGAATAGTGGTTTACGGAGTTTTGATATTAGGCTTATTTTACTTAATGGGTTGGATTAATGATTTATATATTAATCAATTCAAAAACAATATGGATGTTCAAAGACGATTGTTGGCTGCCGAAGATTTGCGTAATGAAATAAACCTAGACATCAGCATCGGTAATCTTCCGGAAGAAAATTACGGCTTGATTGATAAAATGTCAAACATTACCCGATTTTTGTCCGAGAATATACACTGTGCCTACTTGAATACAGACGCAAAACCCATACACGCCACCTTCTTTGATACAGAGGATAACAACCTATACACCGCCCTGTTTTTAAACCAAACCGTAAAAACTGAAATCAGCAAAATCCGCTCGGGCAGCGGCGTGGTTAACTTCGGAAAACACCAAATTTGCGTACTGCCCATAGCAGACCGGGAAAATGCAACCATAGGTTGGCTGGCTCTAGCTTATGAAATAAACCGGGAAAACTTTCCGGCACCGGCCGAATCCTTTATGTTTATTCCGTTTTTGTCGGTAATAATCTTGGGTATTGTGGCTATTGTTTTCCTTCATCGGAGATTAAGCAACAAAAGAATAATACCCCTAATTATAGTAATGTTGGGTGTATTGGGCAATTTGGTTATCCTGTATTTCGGCTTTCAGTGGGGATTTAAGTCCACCATAGAAGCCGAAGGTGACAAAACGCTTACTTATATTACCAAAAGCATAAATTCCGTAATGGAATCGGGTTATTCAGATAGAATTTTGGATCAGATTGTTCCCTATTACAAAGAAAATATTACCAAGACAGACTTTATGAAGGACTTGCAATATTTTCGGGTTTCCGCCATATATGAATCAAAGGATGTAGTGTTATCAAAGGTAGGTTCGTCACACCTGATACTGTTTTTAAACCCGGACTATCTTACCGAAAAAACCGGAGAAATGTTGTTGGTTTATTCCGTAATGTTCACAGCATCGTTGATACTTACATTGATTACACCGAAATTTATATCAATATTGTATAGAAAGTCAGATAAAATCAAGGTTCCGGAGATTTTAGATTAGTGTAAGTTTGGCTTAATTATACACGCTAAATCAACGTCACAAGGGAGAGTACCTTTTTCCGTAAAAATAGGTTCTCTCCCTTATGCGTCCTCTTTTATAACTTAAAGATATATTATTTAATAAACTTATTTTACCGTAAATCAGCGGGCTTGACTAAACTTTTTTACTATACTATAATTGAAATGAAACCTAAAAATAAACTGGGGTATTTATACTTACCAATACTATGCTGACTTAAACCTTTTATTATTTTGATAAAAGGTTTGTACTTATTTTTTGAAAAAACGGCGGTTTCGGTTTATCCCACCGCAGTTTCATTAAAGGCATAGCAAGAATCAGAACAGAAAAAAGAGAGCGGGAACCCATGAAAGAAATAAAAATAATGAACATAGGATTTGGG
>CAYMOU010000060.1:0-17048 GCA_964392115.1 uncultured Defluviitaleaceae bacterium
ACCCTTGATTTTACTGGGTTTCTTGATTTATTCCTATTATACCTTACGGGGACCTATCCCGCTTCGGCAGAAATTACATAGAAACCGGTAGATACCTGGAACAAATTTTTCCCTTTCTGGGCGTTAGGTTTATAGCCGTAAACGATAATTACGACAGTGCGGACAAAAAAACCGCTACGGACGAAATACTTATTCCTTTTAAGAATCTGCTTAACGATGCCTACAGCCGGGATATTTCTGTTAAAGTTAGGAGCCAAATAAAAATACGCCAACAACACGGGGACTTTATGGGTTCTTTTCCCTGCTACGGATATTTGCGTAATGAAAACAACCCTCACAAGCCGGTTCCGGATGAATTTGCCGCTGAAACCGTTAGAAAAATTTTCCGAATGAAGGCTTCGGGATACAGCAATAAAAAAATAGCCGAACACCTAAATGACTTTGGCGTGCCTTCTCCGCTGGAGTACAAAAGGCTGTTAAACCTGTCATATTCCACCGGATTTAAGCTGTACCCTTTGGCAAAATGGTCAGCAACGGCTGTGGACAGAATCTTGGAAAACGAAACCTACACCGGAACCATGGTTCAGGGCAAGGAAACCACAGCAAGTCATAAAGTGAAAAAGCGAATCAGAGTTCCCAAAAATGAGTGGATAAGAGTAGAAAATACTCACGAACCCATAATTTCCAAAGAGGATTTTTTGCTTGTAGAAAAAATAACCCGGGCAGACACCCGAATTTCTCCCGGAAACAACACCCTATACCCTCTTTCCGGACTGTTGTTTTGCCCGCTTTGCGGAGAAAATATGATACGCAAACCGGTTAAGTCCCAAGGAAGGGTTTACGTTTATTATATTTGTTCCACCAACAAAACCAATCCGGAACTGTGTAAAAACAACCTAAGAATCAGGGAAAATGCATTGAATGGCTGTATTTTTAATACTTTGCGAAACTTCATCTCCGCTTTTAGCCACAAGGACGAAATTTCCGAATACGAAAGAACTCTTCCTTATGAAAAAGAGTTGGAAACTCTGCAAAAGTTAATTGATACCAAAACGAAGGAATTAAATAAATACACAAAACTTAGAGCCTCTCTTTACGAGGACTACAAAAACGGTATCCTTAATCAAGAGGAATATTTATCACTGAAAAAAGACTACGGCATAATTTGCAAAGATATTCAATGCGCTTTAAGCAAAACAGAAAAACATCGAAAAAATATCCTTGAAAAAATATTAACGGATTGTAACCGGGAACCCGGTGATGATTTGCCGGAGTTTTCAAGACCTCTGCTTATAATATTAATCAATCGAATTACAGTCCTAAGCAAAAACCGAATAAGGATAGAATTTTCTTTCAGAAACCATAGTGAATAATATAACCCCGAAAAAGAAAAGTGGTGTTAGGCCGTGGCAAGAAAAAGCCGCAAAAGTATTAACCGGCAACCCGAAAGAGTATACCAAACCGCTGTTTACGCAAGACTTTCCAACGAGGACAGCCGGGGTGAATCCATAGAAAATCAAATTCGCTTTCTGGAGGACTACATTTCCCGTAAAACCTATCTGAAACACAGGAAAACTTACATAGATAACGGAATCTCCGGGACCGTATTTGACAGACCGGGCCTAAACGCCTTGTTTGCGGACATAGAAACGGGCAACGTAGACTGTATAGTGGTAAAAGATCTGTCCCGCTTGGGCAGAAACTACATAGAAACGGGAAATTGCTTGGAGAATATTTTCCCTTTTCCCGGGGTAAGGTTTATTTCAGTAAACGATAATTACGACAGCGAATTTCTTACCCAAAACCAAGCCTTGGAAATGTCGGTAAAGTCTCTGGTGCATGACTTGTATGCCAAGGATATTTCAAAAAAAATCGCCGGGGTGCTTGATGCTAAGAAAAAAAAGGGAGAGTTTTTGGGAAGATATGCTCCTTTGGGATATAAAAAATCCGCAGATTCAAAGGTCACATTGGAGGTAGACCATGTAACTTCATTTATCATAAAGGAAATCTTTCAATTGAGGTTACAGGGTTTTGGTTGTAACGAAATCGCACGCCGGCTAAATAACCAAGGTATTCCTACCCAATCCCTGCTTCTTTTCGAAAAAGGCATAACAAAAGAAAAGCCGAAAAAAAATACCCTATGGCACGCCTCTACGGTGATGAGTATTTTAAAAAACCCTGTTTACACAGGATGTTTGATAGAGCGAAAGTATGAAAAATCTGCATTATCGGGTAAAAAAATTCTTATATCATCTGAACAAAGAAGAATAATTCCAAATACTCATTCCGCCATTATAGATAGTGCAACCTTTGAAGCAGTGCAAAAAACATTTGCAGACCCAAGCTTGATTTCAAAGGACGACTTAAATATAAAACCAACCGAATTTGCAGATAATTATTTACGAGGGCTTGTTGTTTGCGGAAACTGCGGAGGGTTAATGGTTCGTTCTTCCGGTTATTTTAGCAAATCGCAATATAAGTATGTGTATCGATTTTACTGTCCCAAAAAATACGAAAAAACAGGTATATGCAACTCCAAAAGTATACCGGTTCAAAGGTTAGAGGAAATATTACGCCCGGTACTTAATAAATATTTTAATCTATATTCAGATAATCCGGAATCTACTGTTTCGGATATGAAGGAAAATACCACAGAATTAAGGAAAACAAGCCAAAATACTCAAAGAGTCAATATATTAAGAAACAATGCTTATGAAAAATTTAAAAATCGCAGATTGCAGGTAGATGAGTTTATTAATCTAATGAAGAAATATGAAAAGCAAGCATTATTGAATAAATGCAGACTAAGCCGGTTGCATAGGCAAAAGATTGATACATTTCGAAACCCTTCTATAGAATACGAAAAAGTAATGAAAAAATTAATAAGCAGAGTTGTAATTTATCCGGAAAAAATACAAATTCACTTTAATTTTTTCGACTGTGTAAAGGGTTAAGACCATGAATGAATATAATAAAGTAGCCCTGTATTTAAGGCTTTCCGACGAGGACGAAGAAAAAGGAAGCGGCGAAAGCAACAGTATTACAGGTCAGCGTTTACTTCTGGAGAGATTCGTTGCAAATCATCCGGATTTTATGCAAGCCACACAACTAATCTTTTCGGATGACGGTTATACCGGCACGGATTTTAACCGCCCGGGCATAAGCGAGTTATTAAGGCTTGTTAAGTTAAAAGAAATTAACTGCATTATAGTAAAGGATTTTTCTAGGTTCGGCAGAAATTACCTGGAAGTGGGTAGTTATATAGAAGATATTTTCCCGTTTTTGGATGTGCGTTTTATTTCGGTTAACGATAATTACGACAGCATAATCGCAAGCCCCGGCTTGGATACTGCCTTTAAAAACCTCATACATGATATTTACAGCAAAGATCTGTCCAAAAAAATCAAGAGCATTCGAAAACACAAGGCAAGTTGCGGAGAATTTGTAAGCGCTTTCGCTCCTTATGGCTATAAAAAATCCACCGGAGACAAAAATAAATTAGAGCCGGATGAGGACACCGCAAGCACTGTAAGGCGTATTTTTCAAATGGCATCGGAGAATATCCCAAAAACCCAAATTGCAAGAATACTGAACCGGGAAAATATTCCCTCTCCTCAAAGTTCCAATTCCCAAAGAAAATCCGGGAAAAATCATAAGGCAAACCACCAAGTATTCTGGACGGCTTCCACCGTGGTTAGAATTTTAAGCGATATTCGTTACACGGGCACAGCAGTTTACGGAAAAACTCAACCAAAAACCGTAGGCAGCCGAAAAGCCGTTAAAGTTCCCGATGCAGAACAAATAACAGTTTCCCGGGCACATCCCGGCATTATTTCAGAGGAAATTTTCCGGAAGGTTAACAGCACAAAAAAGCAGCATAACTACAAAAGAAACCTCAAAGGTCCCTTATCCGGAAAAATTATCTGCCGAGAATGCAACCGTGCCCCGGTCAGACGCTGCGGTCGCTCCGGAGAAAATGCCTATTATATTTGCCGCACCCGTAAATTCACTTCACAGTTCAACTGCTTTGATAGCAAAATCCCGGAAAAGCAGATTTTAAATGCTATACAAATGTTGGTTAATATTTTTATGCAATTAGACGGTTTTGAAACTTTAAATTCATACGAAGCAAGCCACGCCGATAAATTCTCAAAGAAAGAAGTCTCGATTCTAAAGAGAAAACTCGAGAAACTTAATATCGAAAGGCTTAATACATACGAAAAATACAAAGACCGGTTAATTTCACCCGAAAGATATACTGAAATACGGATGAGGCTTGAGAAAGCCCATGAAAATGCAAGCGAAGAATTGCTTCGTTTAAAAAATTCATGTGATGATTGCACACAACCGAGTGTTAATAACTCCGGACCCGAAAGCCTGATTTTTAGCAAAGAAATTATTGAAGTTTTTATAAAATCCATACATATCAGCTCAAACGGCAATATCAGTATAGTATGGGCTTTTCAATCACCGTTTAGCTAATTTTTTGTACCTAACACCCCGGCAGAGTATGTAAGCAGAATAGAAAAAAAGGCATTAAAAAAACTTTATAAAGAAATGAAGGAATAGACAAAAGGAGGCTGTATTATTAATATATAATACAGTCTCCTTTTCTTTCTATTAGCTAGATAGAATTGCCCTGATAACGGCCCTATCAAACATATAATCCTATAAGTATAAATTTGGTTTTCCTCTAATTTTGGTGAACTCATGTTAAGTAACCGTCCAAGTACGATTGCTTGTAACAATTTGATATCCGTCATTTACAACAGCTTTTGCAAACTGCAAAACACGCTTGTGTCTTTTACAGCGGCAGGTACAGTAGCTAAAGCAAACAGAAGTCTCTTCGCCGGCAGGGATTGTAAGCTTTACTTTATTATCATCGCAGGCACATAAACATCTGTCTGTATGGTTTGTTAACTCTACTTCCGCACTTGCTTCACCTACATTTTCTAAATAAACTACATAACAAATGCATTTACAGCACTCGTTACAATAACAGCTACTTATAAAAACATTTGGATATTTAAATACAGGATCTTCCAATACCAATGTGGCTTGTGCCGTCTTTGTAATCAATCTATCTCCAACTGTATAGTTGTATTTTACCGAAGCAGTATTTGTTATGGTAACCATAGTTTTCTCCTCAAACGAATATAATTTTAATGCTTCTTTCTGTCGCAGCATTATGTATAAGCAGAGCCGGAGATAACCCCATGCTCTGCCCGGAACTAAATCAACGTGAATTTAATAGTATTCACATGTTTTGCTATAAAATTACAAAAACTTCAAAACGTGAAAAATTACTTCTCAGCTAAGCCACTTTGAGGCTTGTTCGATTTTTGTCGAACTAACTTTAAATTACTGTTGCATCAAAGTAAATAACGATTTGGTCAGATGGATTGATAGAGATGTCGGTGGTGTTTACAATCTTAGTTCCGTCAAAAATAATACCCGGAACAACAGGTGCAACCAACATAATGTCTTGCAGTTGTGACAGAGGCGGTGCGTCGGTAAAGTCGCCTGCATTAATTGTAGAAACAACATTACCGATATTGCTGATTGTAATAACATAATGAATAACGGTTCCGCTGGAAACAGGATCGGGCGTTGTTGTTTCTTTGGTAATAGTAAGATCACCGTTGCCGACTTCTGATCCGCAGGTGGAATCTGCATGCAAGGGCTGTCCGCCGCCTATGAAGTCTCCCGTTGCTGTAGTAACAAAATAGTCGCCTGTAGGTGGCAACGTTGTACACTTACAATATAAAGTGACAGTAATGCATTCACCGGGGTCAAGTTTGCCGCCAACAGCAGAAAGGTCAACCTCAAATTTTCCGCTTGCCTGATCAATTGCGCCCTGAACATTTACCGTGGATGTTATAATCATATAGCTTTGCATTTTCAGGAACGGATCATTTACAGCAAGTCTGTCAAACATAGGTGTTGAAGCCTCAGTTTTGTTGCACAGAATATATTCAATCTGGAATGGGTCGCCAACATCAATATAATGTGGTGAACAAACTTTCAAAAAGCTGATAGCAGCTTGATTGAAGGTATTTTCTGCGCTGTCCTCAATAGGACCTTTCGTAATAACCTGTGCGCCTGTATCGTACCAATACTTACTGACAACAGACGTATTTATAATTTTTGTTGACATAGTATTCTCCTTCGTATATTAATCATCGTTGTCTTAATGTATCAAGTCAATTTAGCAAACAATGCTATGCTCTATGTGAGAGGTTTTTTTTACCTCACTATAATGTATGTCCGAACAATTTTTGTGTTACATATCGGAACTGTATTAACAAGGTGAAATTTGAAATTATGGCTAAAACATTTAACTTTTTCTCTTTTTAACGACACACAAAAAACCCCGAAGGTCATTCACCATTCAGGGTTTAAACTAAATAGAGTTGTTAAAAAAAGCATAAAACCCCGCCGCATTTGTTAATAATTTAACAAAAGCGGCGCTAAAAAAGCCTGTGAAAATCGGTTCTAATCGAAATGATAGAACCGGCTTCACAGGCTTTGTACTAACTTAGTTAGTACGCCCCAATACAATATGTATTTAAGGGTTATTATGCTTCGTTGGGAGCACCTACGGGACAAACGTCAGCACAGGCACCGCAAGAAGTGCATTCTTCAGGATTAATAACGTATTTGGAATCGCCTTCAGAAATGCATGAAGAAGGACATTCTGCTTCGCAAACGCCGCAGCTTACGCATTCATCATTAATTACATATGCCACTTTGTACACCTCCTATTGTGTAATGATATTATTGTACATCAATTATAAAAATAAATCAAGTGGATTATATATATTCCATAAATTTTTCTAAAATTTTCTTGAAATCACCCTCGGAAGGGTCAAGATTTTGCCAAGAAATACAGATTTTATCGTCAGAATAACGTGGGATTAGGTGCATATGGAAATGCATTACCGTTTGAGACGCCACGGCTCCGTTATTTTGCAATATGTTGAGGCCTTCGGGGTTTAAAGTTTGTTTCAGTGCCTTGGCAATTTTTGTGGCAAGCGAGAATAATTCTCCGGCAAGTTCCGGCTCCAATTCGAAAATGTCTCGGGCGTGAAATTTAGGGATAATTAAGGTATGCCCCAAAGCCGCCGGGAAACGGTCAAGTATAACTACAAATTTTTCATCCTCGTAAAGTTTGTAAGAAGGTATGTGGCCTTCTATTATTTTGCAAAAAATGCAGTCGCTCATATTAACCCCCTGTGTGGTTGATAATTATAAAAACTAGGGAGAAAACCTTTAAAAAAGGCTTTCTCCTTCTTTTTTACCGGAGACCGGCTTTATTCAAATTCTTTTAACAATCCGTCAAATACTTTAAGCGCTTCTTTGATAGGCTCAGGCGTTGTCATATCTACGCCGGCTTTTTTAAGCAATTCAATGGAATAATCCGATGAGCCGCCTTTAAGCATATCAATATATTTTGTAACGGCTTCATTGCCTTCGTTGAGGATTTTGTTGCTTAAATCCACCGCCGCCGAAAAACCGGTGGCATATTGGTACACATAGAAAGCATTGTAGAAATGGGGTATGCGTGACCATTCCATATCTAAGGCAGAGTCTATTACCAATTCGCTGCCGTAGTATTTTTCGTTAAGGCTTCTGTATACCTTGGACAAAGATGCGGCTGTGAGCGGCTCTCCTTTTTCTACCATTTCATGGGTAATCAATTCAAACTCGGCAAACATGGTTTGGCGGAACACGGTGCCTCTGAATTGTTCAAGGTAATAGTTAATAAGATAACGCTTTTGCACTTGGTCCTCTGTGGTTTTAAGCAAATGATCCATCAACAGGCACTCGTTAACCGTGGAGGCTATTTCCGCAAGGAAAATAGTGTAGTCATGGTAAATATAAGGCTGAGTTGACCAGGCAAAATAACTGTGCATGGCGTGACCCATTTCGTGGGTTAGGGTGAACATATCGTTAATTTTGTTGTCATAATTCATCAAAATGTAGGGATGGCATCCAAAAGCACCCCAAGAATAGGCACCGGAACGTTTGCCTTCATTTTCGTAAACATCTATCCAACCGCTGTCAAAGGCCTCTTTAACCTTATCCAAATATTCACTGCCCATGGGTTCCAGGGATTTTAAAACGGTTGCCTTAGCGTCATCATAGTTGACGGCGGTGTTTGCCTCGGGAACTATGGGCGTATATAAATCGTAGGGATGTAGCTCGCCCACGTTAAGTATTCTTTTTCGTATGCTTATATATTTGTGCATACTTGGCAGAAATTCGCTAACGGCGGCAATCAGGTTAGTGTACACCTCTTTGGGTATATTATAGGTAGACAAAGCCATCTCCAAGGATGAGCCGAATTTTCTGGAACGTGCAAAAAACACGTCTTTTTTAACGCTGGAATTATAGGTGGCTCCCAGGGTATTTTTTTGCTTGATGTAGGAATCGTAATAGGTGTTAAAGGTTTGTATGCGTACCTCACGATTGCGTGATTCCAACAGGCTCATATAACGGCCGTGGGTTACTTCCACTTCTTTGTCCTCGTCATTTTTAACCTTGCCGAAGCGTATATCGGCATTGTTAATCATGGCATAAATATTGTCTGCTGCCTGACCTATTTCTTGGGCAGAGGCCAATAATTCTTCGATTTCGGGAGTTTGAACGTGGTCTTTCAAACGCAACAAATCGTTAAAATAATGGGTATAAATAGCCAAGTCTTGGTTTTCGGACATAAATTGCTTTATCTTGCCCTCGTCCGATTGTAGAATTTCAGGCTCCATAAAAGATGTGGCCATTGAGAAACGTGTGGCCAAATATTCCGCACGGTCTGACAGACCTTGGAAAAAGTCGTCGCCGGCGTTTTCGTGCAATCTCATATTGGCATAAACGTAGAGGCGGTGCAATTGTTCAGCAACCTTGTCTCGTTTTCTCAAACATTCGGCCAAGGAACCTGAGTTGTCCAGTTTGCCTTTAAAGCCTTCAAATTCGCCTATGCGGCTTTCAAGGTCTTTAAAACTTTCTTCCCATTTTTCGTTGTTTTCATATAAATCCTCAATACGCCACTTGAATTTGTCTTCTACCTCATTACGTTTTTTTACGTTCAAATATATCACCTTCTGTTTAAAGTAGTAGTTATTTTGGGAATCCAGGCTATAAATTTAGCCAAATCAATTGGATGATTTCAGGCTAATTAGCAATAATTGTATTATACCATAAAGACTTTTTGTTTAGTCAATAAATTTTGCTTTACCGTCCTCTTTACTTTGACAGAATGCAATTTTTGAGGTATAATTTTAAACAATTTCCCGTAAATCAAGCCAAAAAAGATAAAACTTTCCGGGCATTGTCGGAATATAGTGATATAAGCCGGTAACTAAAGACCTGCGGCAAGAGGGAATCCTTATATTCGGTAAAGTTTAATGTTAGCAAAAATTCGGTGATAATATGGAATATTTACGTCATGTACATGCTGAAATAGATTTAAAAAAAATAGTGGGTAACTTTGAATTAATCAAACAAACCCTTAACCCGGAAACAGCTGTTATGGCTGTGGTAAAAGCCGATGCTTATGGGCACGGAGCGGTTGTTGTATCCAAGCTGCTTGAAAAATCCGGCGTGGATTGGTTTGGGGTTGCTTTTTTGGGAGAGGCTATAGATCTGCGAAAAGGCGGCGTAACCAAGCCTATACTTGTACTGGGTTGGACACCAGCCGAGGATTTTCAATTTGCCCTTGATTATAACATTACCCTGACATTGTTTTCCTTGGCTGATTGTGAAGCCCTTTCCGAAGTTGCCCTGAATAACAACACCGTTGCTTCCGTACATATAAAAATTGATACCGGTATGGGCAGATTGGGTTTTTTGGTGAATGACAGGACGGAAAAAGATATACTTCAAGCGTTTCGGCTGAAAGGGTTAAATATTGAGGGTATTTTTACCCACTTTGCCGGAGCGGATGAACCTAATGGTGATTTTACCGGCAGGCAAAACCAAAGCTTTTTGGAATTAGTTGAAAAATTGGAGCAAGAGGGTTGTAGCTTTAAATATAAACACGCCGCAAATTCGGCGGCAATACTGACCAAACGTGAAACTTGGTTTAATATGGTACGCCTGGGTATTTCGCTGTATGGGCTAAGACCCTCCGGTCATGAGCAGTTTAAAAATCGGGGAATGGAACCGGCACTTTCCTTAAAAGCTGCTGTAAGTCATGTTAAAACCGTAGATGAGGGCTTTCCGGTCAGTTATTCGTCGAGATTTACTACAAAGCGAAAAACCGTACTTGCCACCATACCTGTGGGCTATGCAGACGGCTACCCACGGAAATTGGCGGCAGAGGGAAAGGTTATAATTCACGGGGAATATGCGCCTATAGTTGGGGTAATCTGTATGGATCAGTTTGTTTGTGATGTTACGGATATAATGAAAGAAGTAAGACCCGGTGACCCGGTTACGCTGATTGGCGAAGAAAACGGCATTTCTGTTACAGCCGATGACCTGGCGGTGCAGTTGGAAACCATAAATTATGAGGTAATCTGCGGTATCTCCGCCAGAGTTCCAAGGGTGTATAAATCAGTAAATTAATGTATACGAATATGCGAAAAAAACGTAGGAGTGAACTGTTTGCCCCTACGTTTTTTTGTTTCGGCAAAACTATAATTTACATGTGTTTACATAAAAATTTGTATGTCTATCCATTTATATTTTTATTGTAGGTTTTACATGATTGTATAGCGGTGGTTGCAGAGCCCCGACCCTACAGTGGAAAAATTTACAACGACCGGAGTTATTCAAGCTTTTTTCAACTCAAGGTAACAAGAAAACCCCTTTACTTCATTTAGAAGCCATAGGGGTTTTCTCGTTGGTTATTTAATTGTTCGGTATTATTGCAAGCCTGTAACTTCCAGGCATTTCATAAACCTGTTGTAGATAGCGTTGGTGTTTCTGAATTTGCTGAATATACGGTCTGTTTCGGGTAGGATAAGGCGTGCATTGCCGTCCTCAAAATTAAATTCGTCGGTGTATAATACGTGTTCGCCGATGAAATCTGTTTTGCTTAAATCTACGCTGTTAAGTCCGCTGTAGGCTTTTGTGTTGTATATAATGTCTTTCAGGATTTGTTCTTGGTTTTCGTAGTTCAGGGCTGTTCCGCTTACGTTGGCAAGGCGTTTTATCAACTGCCAATTGTGGAGTTCCGGTTGAATTGCGGCATTTACAGCTTGAACCGTGCGGAATGTGTTAGTGTAAGTACCGCTTGTTTCATAGGCAGGAACGGCCGGCAGAAGCAAGTTGGCTTTTTCCGCTGTTTCGGTAAACAATACATCCGAAACCATAAGGAATTCCAGTTTGGAAACATCCATATCGGGTACGTCCTCGCCGAAAATCAACAGTGCTTTAATTGCACCGGATTTAACACGGTTGCATATGGTCTTACCGCAAGAATCTATTCCCAGGTCTACCAAACCTTGGCTGTTGCAGTTGGGTTTAAGCTGAATAATGCCCTGTCTGGGTTTTCCTATATGTCCGGTTACTACCGCAATGTCAGCCAACAAACGTGCAGCATCGGTGGAAACGGTATTTTGTTCAAGTACTATCATTGCCTTTTCAGCATTAGCGAATAACAAGGCGGCGTTTTTAGCGTCTTCGCTTACTTCCACACCTTCAAGCCCTTGAACCATAGCTTCAAAGCCCACGGATTTAGCTGTTTTGTTGCCCTGTTCGGCAGCTACTTTAAGTATTTGTTTAAGCAGGTTAGCCTTGGGGTCGGCAAAATGATAGGTTGCAATGTCTTCCAACTTGGATGAATTTTTACCGATTAAGATAAGCTTTGCCCCGTTGGCAACGGCTTTTTTCACGGTAATTGCCGCTATGGTATGGCTTTTCATAATGTCGTCGCAAACCAGCATAATTACATCAGTCTGCAACAATTCTTCCAAGCTGTTTGTAGAGGCATCTCTGCCTAAAACATCCTCCAAGCCGCCGGGTTTGCGAGCAAAGCAGGTGATGTTATCGGTCTTGAGTACACGTTGAGCATATTGCTTTACCGCCCATATTTCCTCGTTGGTATATTTATCGGATACGGCAACCGCCAAAGAATCATAACCCCATCTTGCGGCTATGCTTTGTACTTTTTTGGTGGTGTACATCAAAGCTTCATCAAGACTAAGTTCGGAGAATTTGCCGTCACGGCTGATCATGGGTTTTGTAATTCTCTTTTGTTTGCGTAATTCGCCGAAACCGAATCTGCCTTTTGCGCATAATAAGCCGTCGTCTCCGTGGGGCATACTGCGAAGTAAAAGGTTGCCGTGGGTTTCGATATCGGTTTTGCAACCTACGCTACAGTAGGAGCATACGGTGACTTTGCTTTCTTTTTCCAGCGGAACGGATTTTTCTATAGGCAGACTTTCGGAAATTGCGCCTGTGGGGCAAACGGTTGCACAGGCACCGCAGGAAATACAATCGGTTTTGGAGGCCGGTAAGCCCCAAGGACGAGTTACCATGGTTTCAAAGCCCCTGTTTACAAAGCCCAAGGACGTAAGACCCATTACCTCGTCGCAAACCCTAACGCACATACGGCAAAGCACGCATTTGTTGGGGTTATAGGTAATAAATGGGTTGCTTGTGTCCTGTTCACGGTCGTGGGTAGTGCCTGTAAGGCGTTCGGGTAATACTTCATAATCGTTGGAATATTTAATCAAGGAACATTCATGGTATGCAATACAGCCGCATTCCAAACAACGAGAGGCTTCTGCCTTAGCCTGTTCCGGGGTGAATACTGAGCAGACTTCGTTGAAATTATCTTTTCTTTCTTCCGGTGAAAGGTGTGTGGCTTTTACTCTGGCGGCTTTTTTGTGTCCGGCGAATTTTTCTTTGGAAATTTCGTCTGACAGCAAAATAGGTTGTTTATAGCTTACATCCATGCCGTCCAAGTAAGCACCGATAACAACGGAGGCATTTCTGGCCTCGCCTATTGCTTCGATAGCTATGCTTGCACCTTTGTTTGTTGCATCACCTATGGCAAAAACGCCCGGCAAATTGGTTCTGTATGTTGTTTGGTCGGAGGAGATGGTTTTTTTGGAAGTAAGTTCCAAACTATCGAAACCGTTAAGAGATACGGTCTGACCGATGGCAACTATTACTATATCCAAATCCAGAATTTCTTCCGCACCTTCTATGGGAACGGGAATAGGTCTGCCGCCGTCTTCTGATTCTACCAACTGCATTTTTTGCAGACGAATTCCGCAAACCGCACCGGCATCATTGGAGATTATTTCAAGAGGGTTGGAAAGGTATTTGAAGATTACGCCTTCTTCTTCCGCTTCTTGGATTTCCCAGGGTTCGGCGGGCATTTGGTCTTTACCCCGTCTGTATATATTGTAAACTTGGGTAGCACCGAAGCGAATGGCTGTACGGCAGGCATCCATTGCGGTATTACCTCCGCCGATTATGGCAACTTTTTTTCCCGGAGCCAGAGGATTGTTTTGGGTAACATCACGCAAAAAGTCAATGCCGCCGAATACTCCCTGCAAATCTTCGCCGGGGCAGCCCAACTTAACGCTTTTCCAAGCACCGATGGAAACAACAACGGCGTCATAGGATTCACGCATAAAGTCAAAAGAAAGGTCTACACCGATTTTAGTTCGGGTATGCATAAGAACGCCCATTTTTTGGATTATTTCTATTTCGGAATCCAATACCTGTTTGGGCAAACGATACTCCGGTATGCCATAACGCAACATACCGCCCATTTTATCCATTGCATCATACACCGTTACGCTGTGCCCTTGAGTTCTCAAGAAATAAGCGGCCGCCAAACCGGCACAACCACCGCCTACGATGGCAACTTGTTTTCCGGTATTGGGTTTAATTTCGGGTAAATATTGTTCCGGCGCCAAAGAATCCATATGAACCGCAAAGGTTTTCAGTTGGGCTATGCTTATGGGTTCTTCTACCATTTTTCTGCGGCAGGCGTCTTCACAAGGATGAGGACAAACCCTGCCTATACAACCCGGCAAGGGAATACGTTCTTTAATTAATTTCAAGGCCTCGTCATAACAGCCGTTTGCAATCAACCCTACATAACCTTGACAGTCGGTATGACCGGGACAGGCTTGCATACAAGGCGCTGTACAATCGCCCTTGTGGTCCGAAAGCAATAATTCCAGTATCATTTGACGGGATTCTTTTACTGCGGGAGAATTAGTGCGAATTACCATTCCGTCTGTAGCCACAGTGGAACAAGAACGCAACAATTTAGGGCTGTTTTCCTCTTCTACCACGCACAAACCGCAAGAACCGCTTGGCGCCAACTGTTTGTTGTGGCATAAAGTAGGTATTTGAATGCCGTTGTTACGGGCAATTTCTAAAATGGTTTGCCCTTTAAAGGCAGTAATTTCCCTGCCATCCATATTTATGTAAATATTCATGCTCTTCACCTCTGGTTTTTGCTGTTCTTCGAATCAGGATTACTCAAAATAGCCGGTTCGAAACCGTTTTTCTTGCGAGCTTTCTTAAACGCCCTTCCTTTTTTTAACTTATAAGCATCGGTAAAGAAAACTCTGATATATGAAAATCATGCCCAAAGATAGCCCTAGGGCTGACGTGAGGTATGTCGACCAAGGGTTTTAGCTTTGTAGCATGAATTTTTTCGATAATAAAATTTGTTAACAAGCTTTATTAATTCAGCTGTTATTCAAATCCTCTTTGGTGGTAATTTTTATGTTTTTGTAACTTCCCGGGATTATTTTTACATCAATTCCCATTAATTCGACCAAAGCCGCATCATCTGTGGCATTGACATTTTTGTCTCGGGCGTTTTTGTATGCCGCCAAAATAAGGTCGTATTTAAAACCCTGAGGCGTTTGGATAATGCGTAAGGATTCTCTGTCCAAGGTGTTAATAACCTTATCAAAACTGTCGCATTGTTTAATGGTCTCCTTAACCTTAACGCCCGGTATGCAGGCATTGTATTGTTGGGTGGCAAGGATAACTTCATTAATATCCTCTTCCGTAATAAACGGCCTTACACCATCATGTATCAACACTATATCACATTGTTTTATTACACTCAATCCACAAAAAACGGAATCTTGTCTGGTTTTCCCACCTTGGATTATTTGGGTGACTTTATCTGTTTTATTAACTGTAATTAGATCCCTACAGGTTTGGATTTGATTTTCGGCTGTAACCACAATAATCTCATTGATTTTTTCACAATTTTGAAACTTTTCCAAGCAATGCAGCAATATAGGTTTCTTATCCAGAAAGTGAAACTGCTTGGGTAAATTAGGGTCAAATCTGGTACCCAAACCTGCCGCTACTATAATTGCCGTGACTTTCACGTTATTCCTCTATTCCTAAAAAGCCGCCGTTTTTGACGACCGCTCTTTCACGTTTTCGGGTTAAAAACAAGGTTACGAGGAAACTTTTACAAGTCTCCTCAAAATAATGTACGTTAAAAATCTATTGTTCAAAAGTGTATTCATTTTTTATTTCTTTAAGTGAAACTTCTTGGTTAAGGTATATATTGGAAATCTCCTTATGAACCTGCCTTAGCCTGTCTATGGATGATTTGGGCAAATCAACGCTTTCGCCTCGTTCCAAGGCCGAAAGGGTATCATAAACCGAAATTACCTTTATGTCATAGGCACCGGCTTTGTTTTTCCATTTAACCCAAGTGGGTATATAAGAAACGTTCTTTATGTAGGCCTTCTCGCCTTCATTTTTCTCGAAATACAGGTTTAAAATAATTCCCTCGTCTCGGGGTTTTGTTCTTTGAGACGAGATAAAATTACCCAAAGAATAAATTACAAAACATCTTCTGACTGTACCGTCGGCATCTTCTATATCCATATATTCCATGGGTTGCAAAACATGAGGATGGCTTGCCAAAACTACATCCGCACCCGATTCAAACATAAATTGTGCCCAATCCTTAAATTCCCGGCCGGGGTATTGCTGATATTCGTTGCCCATGTGTGGCATAACCACAACAAAATCTGGGTTTAAGGCCCGGGCACGCTCAATATCGGCTTTAATCTGCTCTCTGTCAAGCAAATTAACCAAATACGGTTTGCCTTGGGTAAGGGGTATGCCGTTTGTTCCGTAAGAATAGGACAAAAAAGCAAAGCTTATGCCGTTAACGTCCTTAACAATAATTTCGTCACGTGCTTCTTTGGTTTTGTATGTTCCAAAATGTTCCAAACCCAACTCGTCCAGAACATCAATGGTACGAACAATTCCCTTCTCTTTTTTGTCGTTGGAGTGATTATTTGCTGTAGTTAACAGGTCAAACCCGGCGTTTTTAAGAGCCTGTCCGAAAGAATCCGGTGCATTAAAGGTAGGATAAAAAGAATAGCCCGCTTCCTTGCCGGCAAAGGTAGTTTCCAGGTTTCCTACAGTAAGGTCTGCATCTTGCAGATACTCTTTAACTTCCTCAAAGCAATCATCAAACTCGTATTCGCCCGTGCTTGAATTACGCGCATGATTAAACTGCCATTCATGAAGCATTAAATCTCCCACCGCTGCAATTTTTGCGGAATAAACCTTGGGAGCAATCAGCGGTTGGCTTTGGGCAGGGCTTTGTACCGGGCTTTGCACTGACCTTATTTCCATAGGAGTGGTATCAAATGGGGTTGAAGCAACGACAATTTCATTGGGTGTTTGTTGAAAACCAATTAAAAAGTACGTTAACAGGCCCACTATCACCAGCCCAAAAACCAGAAGCATAGTATAAACTGCTTTTTCAGTTATACCTCGGCCTCTCCTCATGAATTATCACCCTTTATATTCATTTTGGGTTACAAATATTCACATTATAATACCCTTTACAACAAATTTAGTCAATAGGGCAAGTCTGTAAAGCGGTTGATTTATCAGGGAAATAAGAAAAATAAACGTTTCGGCAAATAATTATTATTTAATTATATTGCATAAGCCGGTAAATTACAATAAAAGTTATTTTTTCTTCCTTAATTTACATAAACTGTTTATTGTTTAATAATTATTGATAAAATATACTCGTTGTGTTAAAATAAAATTTTATACCCGTCCACAGAATCTTC
>CAYMOU010000061.1:0-16837 GCA_964392115.1 uncultured Defluviitaleaceae bacterium
TAGCAAATTAAATTCCGTAGGAATTTTCTCTTTATTAATACGGTTTGCATGGTTTTAAGCAAAACGTGTAAATATTACAGAAAGTTCGATGAAATTTTAATTGCATTGAACTTACATTGATTTAATAAAAATCTAAGGCGAATTATTGATATTGCTTGAAATCTTTAGAGTAAATTTTATATTTTCGAAAAAATTCAGTGAAGACATTTATACTTTTATGTAATAGATATTGATATTTAAGCAGGGCTTAAAACCCCGGAAAATTTACGCAACCTTTAGACGAGGAGTCAACCATGGTACAATTCGTTCTGTTAATATTGACGATAGGATTTATAATTTGGTTTCAAGTAAGGTCAAAAGTAAATTCTCGTGGGTATCGTAGGGATTTTGAAGAATTCATGGAAAAAGAAAGACAGGCTAATATGTCCCGCCGCAAAGATATTCCCGAGGAATTTTTTATTAAGCCCAATACGGAACAATTACCTGTAAAAAACCACAACCAAAACCCGGCCTTGGCGGCAAAACAGACCCAGGTTTTAAAAGCCGCCCAAAACCCCATGCTTAAATTTCCTCAACCCAAAAGCAACTTGGAAATCAAGACAGAATTCGGCATAGCAAACCTTGAAGATGTAATTAAATATGAAGAAAACCATCAGGCCTATCTGCGAAAGTTACTTGAATGGGCAGAACTTTTAAAACGAGAAGGAAATTCGCAAGATGCTCAAAAGGTGTTGTCCGAAGCTATAGATTTCGGTGCGGATAATTTTCGCACCTTTCAATTATTCGACGAAACTTGTACAGACTTGGAAGATACAGACCGACTTAGGCAAATTTGCAAAAGGATTACTGAAGGTGAATTGCTCAAAGACAACGAATTTTTGAAGACCAAAGTTTTGGATTGTTTTGACAAGACTATAGGAGGTAAAAAATGAAAATCGGTATTTTTACCGACACCTATTATCCCCAGGTTAACGGTGTCGTATCTTCGGTTTGTACCTTGGAAAAAGAGTTGACAGCTTTGGGCCATGATGTGTATATTTTTACGGTGGCAAATTCTGCTGTTCCTCGCAGTAAAATAGATAAAAATGTATACAGACTGCCGTCCATGCCCTTGTTTTTCGTAAAACCCCACAGGCTGGCCTTTCATTACTCCCCAAGATTGCTTTTTAAAATGAGAAAATTGCGTCTTGATATAGTCCATACCCAAACCGAGTTTGCACTGGGCTTCTTTGGCAAGTTGGTTGCCCGGGTATTTAAACTGCCTTTGGTGCATACCTATCATACTATGTACGAAGATTATGTTCACTACATAGGAAACGGTCATTTTATTACACCAAAACTTGCCCAACGTTTCAGCAGGTTTTTCTGCAATCATTCAAACGCAGTTATAGCCCCGGCAGAAAAAACACAAGTTTGCCTTTTGGAATACGGCGTTAAAAAGCCCATACACATTATTCCCACCGGTATAGACTTTAGCCCATTTTCTTCGGATAAATACAGTACCGAAGATATTTTGGAAACCAAAAAAGAACTGGGGCTTAACCCGGATGACCCGGTAGTGTTGTTTGTGGGTCGTTTGGCAAAGGAAAAAAGCATAGAAGTGCTGATAAATCAAATGCCTGCACTTTTGGAAATGTTGCCGAATTGCAAGCTTGTAATAATTGGCGACGGCCCTATCAGAGCAACATTGGAAAGCCTGGCCCAAGAACTTGGTGTCTCGGATTCCGTTATATTTGCAGGACAAAAACCCTGGGAATACATCGGCAAGTATTACGCTGTGGGTGATGTGTTTACTACCGCTTCTACCTCCGAAACCCAAGGGCTTACTTATATAGAAGCCATGGCAGCCAAAATCCCCGTTGTTGCCAAAAGAGACCAAAGCGTAAAGGACATTATAACAGACGGTGAAACCGGGTTGTATTTTGACGAACCGGAGGAACTGCCGAAAAAGCTTTTTACGGCTTTGACAGATAAAGTTTTGGTTGAAAAGATAATCAAACAGGGATATAGTTGTATACAACCCCTTTCAGCTGAGGCTTTCGGTCAAAATTTGATTAAGCTTTACGAGGCAGTGAAACCCGAAAAGAAAAAGAGGGTAAAAACCAAGATAAAATAATATCTTTTGATTCAGAAACTTATTAAAGTTTGCCTATGGTATGCCTTTATCCTAATTTTTTAAAGGTATACCTTAGGTTTTACCATATTATAGACTCCAATAAATTACCCAAGGAGGAAATTATGCAGTACAACTTTGCATCAATCGAGAAAAAATGGAGAGAACACTGGGAACAAAATCCCATTCAAAAACCGGCGGACAAGCCCAAATTTTATTGCTTGGATATGTTTCCCTATCCGTCAGCCAGCGGTTTGCACGTAGGACACTGGAGAGGTTACGTATTAAGCGACGTTTTAAGCCGCTATAAAATATTGCAAGGCTACGAAGTTCTTCATCCCATGGGTTGGGATGCATTCGGTCTGCCGGCAGAAAATTACGCTATCAAAGTAGGCTCTCACCCCAGAATTTGTACAGCAGAAAGTATAGCCAACGCTAAGCGTCAATTAAAAGAAATTTCAGCTGTTTACGACTGGAACAGAGAAATAAACACCACCGACCCCAATTATTATAAATGGACTCAATGGATATTCCTGCAAATGTTTAAAAAAGGTCTTGCTTACGAAAAAGAAATGCCTTTGAACTGGTGCCCAAGCTGTAAATGTGTTTTGGCAAACGAAGAAGCCTCCGGCGGACAATGCGACCGTTGCGGTACTTCGGTTACTAAAAAATTCTTACGTCAATGGATGCTGAAAATTACTGCCTATGCGGAACGTTTGCTTGATGACTTGTCTTTATTGGATTGGCCCGAAAAAGTAAAAAAAATGCAAGCCGACTGGATAGGAAAAAGCTACGGTGCGGAAGTTGATTTCAATATTAAAGGAAGCCAAGATTCCATTAAGGTTTACACCACCAGACCGGATACCCTTTGCGGAGCTACCTTTATGGTACTTGCTCCGGAACACGAATTGGTAGAAAAAATCACCGTTGCGGAACAAAAGGACGAAATGAACGCTTACCTTTACGCCGCAAGCACCAAATCATCCGTTGACCGTATGACAAGCAAAGATAAAACCGGTGTATTCACCGGCACTTACTGCATTAACCCCATGAACGGTGCGGAAGTTCCTGTTTGGGTTTCCGATTATGTTCTTGCGGATTACGGTACCGGTGCCATTATGTGTGTTCCGGCTCATGACCAACGTGACTTTGAATTTGCACAAAAATTTAATCTGCCCATTATCCAAGTAATCAAACCTTTGGACGCAGAAATAACCGAATTAACCGAAGCCTTTGTGGGCGAAGGCGAAATGATAAATTCCGGTTTCTTAAACGGTGCAAATTCCAAAGATGCTCAAAACCTTGCCATTGAATACGTTGAAAAAGAAGGCTTGGGCAAACGTTGCGTTAACTACAAACTCAGAGACTGGGTTTTCTCCAGACAACGTTACTGGGGCGAACCTATTCCCATAATACACTGCGATGACTGCGGTTGTGTACCTGTGCCGGAAGAACAACTTCCCGTTTTACTTCCCGATGTTAAGTCCTATCAACCTACAGGAACAGGAGAATCACCTCTTGCGGCTATGACCGACTGGGTAAAAACAACTTGCCCGCAATGCGGCAAAGAAGCACGCAGAGAAACCAACACCATGCCCCAATGGGCAGGTTCTTCTTGGTATTTCCTTCGTTACGCCGACCCTCACAACGACAAGGAATTGGCAAGCAAGGAAGCCTTGAAAAAATGGTTGCCCGTGGATTATTACGTGGGCGGTATAGAACACGCCGTGTTGCACTTGCTTTACGCACGTTTCTATACAAAATTCCTCTTTGACATAGACGTTGTTGATTTCCAAGAACCTTTCTTAAAATTATTCAACCAAGGTATGATTAACAAGGACGGAGCAAAAATGGCAAAATCCAAGGGCAACGTTGTTTCTCCCGACGATTTGGTCAAACGCTACGGTTGTGACTCTTTAAGAATGTACGAACTGTTCGTAGGCCCTCCGGAACAAGATTCCGAATGGGACGACAGCGGTATAGACGGCGTATTCCGTTATCTTAACAAAACCTGGAAACTACTTATGGAATACAAAGACAAAATTATTCCGGACTGCAAAGAAACCGAAACTTTCCGCCACAAAATGACCTACGAAATCACCAACCGTTTAAATAACCTTACCTTAAACACCGTAGTCAGCGGTTTTATGGAATATACCAACAAACTGGGTGATTTGGTTAAGCGTTTGGGCGGTATCGATAAGGAAACCATCAAAACCTTGATTATTCTTTTGGCTCCATTTGTTCCTCACATTGCAAGCGAACTTTGGGAACAAACCAAACAAAAGGGCGACCTTTTCGACCAAGAATGGCCGAAATACGATACCGAAAAAATGAAAGAAGATTCCATTGAAATTCCCGTTCAAATGAACGGAAAACTTCGTGAAAACGTTACTGTTCCGGCAGATGCAACCAAAGAACAAGTGCTTGAAGCTGCAAAAACTGCTTTGGGAGACAAACTTTCCTCGGTTACCGTTGTTAAGGAAATTTATGTACCCGGAAAAATAGTTAACTTTGTAGTAAAATAACAGCAATACTCAGCAATAAATCCAATTTCTCACCTTATAAAAATATCAATCCTCCGGTGAAAGGACTGTACCCGGTACTTTCACTATAGGCATTAATATGGGCTGCGGAAACGGACAGCGCTTCGTTTCCGTAACCTAATATTGCTGCACTCTTTTACATATTTATCCGTTCCTTAAATTTAGTGCTTTTCTTTGTTATACCTTTTCCGTATATTTAATCTTCCTTAAAAAACAATTAATACTTTATTAAGGTTATTTATTCATCTTTACCGAATATCTTGTAAGCAAGACCAAGCATACTTAACTCAAAAACTACAGATTTAAGATTAAGCTTGAAAGGAGGGTGAATATGTTTAGGACGACGGTATTATTGACAATTGCCGTATGTACCGTATTGTTAATATGTAACGGGGTTTACGGCTTTAATCCGGAGGAGGTCACTATCCGGACAGAGTATATGACCGATTCGGAAGACCATCCCTATGCCAAATACACAGCCACTCACAGAAACACGGTTTTATGGGAATTTGTAACTCCCGGTCAGCCAAATTCCGGGCTTACAGGCATAGATTATTTTGTAATACCCGATATAGTTTTGATTCCTGTGGATTCTGACCTTTTCGCCCTAGACTTAAAAACAGGAATTCAGCGTTGGAGGGTACAAGGCACGGGCATAGGCATAAGCGTGGTATCGGACAGTAACAACAATATTTACGTTACAAGTTTCAGTCAACCCGATCTTAGTATAATCAGCCGTGAAGGCGAGCTTTTACGCCGCATCGAAAGCTTTAACGAACTGCTAAAACGTCCCGTACAAATAAGAACACACGGCGATTATTTGAAAATAACCTATTCATTCTCCGATATACAAGGCTTGGACGACCCGAAAAATCAAGGGATTTATCCGGACTTAGACTACGAAGAATACGGCCTAAACTGCATATACGTGAGAATAGATGAATTGCTTGCAAAGCCCTCCGTTAATAACGGTATTCTAACTCCTCTTTCGGCTTTAAGCCCCTTGGTTAAGCAAAATGAAACTAAGGCCAAGCTTAGTGTATATTTGCGAGAGTTTTTACAATGGCCCGTTTATTTCTATAAATTTGATGTGAATAACCTTGATACAGATAAAATTTTGGAAATGATGTTTACCTATAATTTCAATAATGAGGAATTTATTGAATTTGTTTCGGAAAGTCCTTTATATGAAGAATACGCAAGCCTTAGGAGGACCACCCCGGAAAAATTTTCGGCCTTCTGCAAAAAAGCCTTCGGCATAGATACTGAATTTGAGAAGTACAAAGGAAGCACTCATGAGATATTTACGGCTGAGGATGGATATGTCTACGATGGTACGTGGTACGGCGGAAACGGCGGATACGGAATAGATACGGTTCAAATAAAATCCATACAACCCATAGGCGAGGAAAAACATAAAACGTATTACTTGGAATTTGAAATGTACTACTGCCCGGAAACCGAAGACAGAAGCAATTATGAAGCGGAAAGTGTTTATGATTCTGTTTTGCTAAAACCGCCTTACTATTACTTTGATTTACCCATGGACGACTGGTTTTTCGGCGGTGAGGAGCGTTTTACGGTAATAGGTAAGGGTTCAGCCATAGTTCGGGAAACTCAAGACGGGCAATTTCAGTTAAAATACATGAACTATGCTAAGGACGATAAAAATAACAGCTTTACCATGAGTCCGGAGGACAGATTGGCATACATACAAGATATGGTTCCGGACAAAATTCAAGTTTTGCCCTCTGCATTGCCTACACCCGATTTGGGTTCTCTTACCGATTTTCTTGATAAATTGGAGGATTTGGACTTAAACGGAAAAACCGATAATTTTGCCGCAAGCCCTTCACAAAGACCCAAGGCAGAAAAAAATCCTCCCGTGGATATACCGGTTGTGCCCATTACATTTGCAACAGGTTCTGCCTCCTTATTGTCGGGTTTGGGGTTATTTATTTATAACAGAATGAGGTACAAATAGGGATAAAAGTTTTTTAACATCTCTATACACAGAAAAACGGATGAAAAATTCAACATTTTTCATCCGTTTTGTTTTATAGGCTAAGTACGGTATTTGTATTACTCATCGTTTTGGTTAATATTCAAATTGCCTAGATTTTTTGCCGGGATTATGGTTGAAACTGCGTGTTTATAAACCATTTGATGTTTACCGTCGGCTTCTATAATTATAACATAATTGTCAAAGCCCTTCAGAACGCCTCTGATTTGGAAACCGTTAGTTAAAAAGACAGTAATGGGAACAGCATCTTTTCTGACTTGATTGAGAATTAAATCTTGAAAATTCTTACTCATTAAAACAGCTCCTTTGTAAAATCAGCAAGGGTGGCAAAGTATAAAACCTTTCCCTTACAACATGGTTTATTCATAGGCAATGTATTACACAAAACAATTTTCCGAGTATCTTTTATGCTTTACATAATTATTAAACTTAATACAGTATAAAAGTAGTTTCAACATTGATTATATTAAAGAGTTCTAATAAAATTTAAAACTCACTTTAGTATCCGGACGATGATATAGTTATGTAAGTTTTACCGAGGGTTGTTGGCGTAAGTCAAATAGCCCTCGGTAAGTGTATTATTTTTAGTATGCTTTACCCCAAACAACCATATGCTTGGCTTCACCGGAGCAGTAAACGCATTTTCCGCTCACTTGTTCGCCGTCAAAAGGAATGCAGCGTGAGGTTGCGGCGGTTTGTTCTTTAATGGCAAGTTCGCATTCTTGAGAACCGCACCAGTCGGCTTTAATAAAGCCGGGTGTTTCTTCCAGAGTTTTTTTGAACTCGTCCATGTTGGTAGCTGTGTAGGTGCTTGATTCTCTGTGAGCCAGAGCCTTGTTGTAGAGGCCTTGTTGTATGTCCTCCAAAGCCGCTGTTACTTCTTTGCTTATTTCCGCAAGTTGAACTATGGTTTTTTCGCCATTGTCTCTGCGAACCAAAACAGCTTGACCCTTTTCCAAATCTTTAGGGCCGATTTCAACCCTCAAAGGAACACCCTTCATTTCGTGTTCGGAGAATTTCCAACCGGGAGATTTATCGGAATCATCAATTTTTACACGACAAACCTTGCTGAGTTCATCTTTAAGCTTGGCGGCATTTTCCAATACGCCTACTTTGTGCTGTGCGATAGGCACGATAATAACCTGTACAGGAGCCACTTTAGGCGGTAAAACAAGGCCGCTGTTGTCTCCGTGAACCATTATCAATGCTCCCATCAAACGAGTGGAAAGACCCCAAGAGGTTTGGTGTACGTATTGAAGTTGGTTGTCTTTATCGGTGTATTGTATTTCAAAAGCACGGGCAAAGCCGTCTCCGAAATAATGAGTGGTTCCGGATTGGAGAGCTTTTCCGTCGTGCATTAAGCTTTCGATGGAGTAGGTTGCCATAGCGCCGGCGAATTTTTCTTTTTCGGTCTTTCTACCCCTTAACACCGGTATGGCTAGGACATTCTCGCAAAATTCCGTGTAAACGTCCAACATACGAAGGGTTTCTTCTTGTGCTTCTTGGGCTGTAGCGTGGGCGGTGTGGCCCTCTTGCCATAAAAATTCCATGGTGCGAAGGAAAGGCCTTGTGGTTTTTTCCCAACGAACAACGGAACACCATTGATTGTATAACTTTGGCAAATCTCTGTATGATTGAATTACATCAGCATAATGTGAGCAAAACAGGGTTTCGGAGGTAGGACGAACGCAAAGCCTTTCTGTAAGCTTTTCCTGTCCTCCGTGAGTAACCCAAGCAACTTCCGGCGCAAAGCCCTCTACATGGTCTTTTTCCTTTTGCAATAAGGATTCCGGAATGAACATAGGCATATATACGTTTTCGTGACCGGTGGCTTTAAAACGAGTGTCCAGTTCCTTTTGTATCAATTCCCAGATGGCATAGCCGTAGGGTCTGATTATCATGCAACCTCTTACCGAAGAATAGTCTGTTAAGTCAGCCTTTGTAACCACGTCTGTATACCATTTGGCAAAATCCGTTTCCATATTGGTAATAGATTCAACTACCTTATCTTTACCCAAGAATATCTTCCTTCCAATTATATATGATTAATATAAATATCTACGTTTATCGAAGATATTATAACACCAAAGTAATTTTATTACAATAAATTTTGGTTAAAGAAAACCCCGGCTAATACGTGTTGATATTGTTTACAGTGTTACGCTATAATTAATAATATAAAAAAGAGTTGGAGGTTATTTATGAATAAGTATTTATGCATAATATTTCTGACAATATATACAGTGTTATCCGCAATTAATTATCCTAATTCAAACCGCACTAAAGCTTACAGCGATACTGAATGTGTACCGGTATACAAAAGCCCTAAGTTAACCATAAAGGTGTATAAGGATTTGGTAGGTAAACTCCCGGAGGGTTTTTTAGATCCCTATATCAAAGACCATGATTATGAAGAGGGTCAAATTATTATTTGGGATATACAAGATGCAGAGGAGACAAACAACAGCATAAAGCACCCTTTATACATTTATGAGCAAGCATCTGTAATAACTTGACACCTATTATTACCCCATAATCTATATAAAAAAACCTCGTTCTTAGAGCCTGTTTAGTATCTTCATTCAGGCGTCTTTTCGGCTAATTTTCCGCTATACTTCGTCAGTTGCTCCTAGCATATATTCTCCGAATATGCTTCGTCACAACTTCCTTGTCTAGCTAAAAATTTGCTCGAAAATCCTCCTAAAGCGAGATATTAAACAGGCTCTTAGGAACGAGGTTAGAATTTTTTTAAGGCGTATGTTTAATTTTAAAGCTTATAAATCTTTGTAAGTACGGTCAGTTGGTCGTGGAAATCGTTTAGGTGTTCTATAGAGCCTTGGGCAAAAATCTCTATAAAATGCCGGTTCAATTCGTTGACCTTTTCCGGCTGACCGATGAAATATAAAGACTCAAGCTTTTTTACTATTTTATCCACAAGGTCGTTGCGGGTTTTTACTATTTGTTGTGCCTGAATTATTTCCACCCGGATAGTACCCATTTCTTTATCCAAGTTAAAAGCCGCCTCTGCGGAGGAGGTCAGCCGTTCTTGAAGTTCGTTAGGGATTTTGTCGCTGTATTTGTATCTAAGGGAATGTTCTATGGTAGCCCAAAAATTCATGGCAAGGGTGCGTATTTGAATTTCACAGTTAAGCTCCATAGGGCCTTTAACGGTTAAAACCTTGTATTTTACGCAGATGTGGTAGGAGCGGTAACCGCTGGGCTTGGTGTTGGTGATATAATCCTGCTTTTTGAATACGGTCATATCGTAGGATTCTCGGCTGTCGATTAGGTCTATAACCTTGTCTATATCCTCAACAAAGCGGCATATTATTCTTACGCCGGCTATGTCATAGATTTTTTCGGGTATCTCCTCAAAGCGTATGTTTTTGCGGTTCGCTTTATCCAAAATACCGGCTATGTTTTTAACCCTACCTTCCACGGATTCGATAGGAGAATGTTCGCCTTTCTGAATATACTCCGTACGAATGTTGTTGAATTTCAAGCATATTTCGTCCACCATTTGGCGATAGGGCAATAAGAATTCTTTCCAGTTCTGTATTTGGATAAAAATCCCCCCTTACTGCTTTTCTGTTACTGCCGGATTTAGCGTTTGATGCATGAAACCTAAGCCGAAAAATCGGGTTATAAAAAATTGGCTATTAATAGAACCGGTTTATTCCTTGATATTGGGAAAGAGCCCCTTATACAACTCTTGTCTGTCAGTGCCTTCTCCGCCCAGCGGAATTTTCTTGTTTCCGGCAACTATATCGGTAATGTAAATGCCTTCAATTTTTTCATAACCTTCCATAGCTTCCAGTTTGTTTATAACTTCATCTCTGATATAATTCAAATTATCTTTGCCTTTTACCTTGTTGTAATCCAAATTATCCATAATTCTTTTTATATATGCGCTGATTGCCTTTGAGTCCACGCCGTCAGCGTTTTCAGCCTTAACTTCCACGGTAAAGTTGGTGGAAACTATATTAGGTGTGCCTATGTCCGAAAAAATTGTTGACACCACTGTGGGGATTTTTATAAATTTATTGGCATTGTTTAGGCCTTGAAGATTATAAAAAATCAGCAGCAATACGCCGATTACTACCATAAATATAACAAAGTCAATAAAAATCCTAACACCCAAACTCCGTTTTTTCATCGTAATTACTCCCTTTACAAAATGTTCGCTTTTCTTTACGAAACGGATAATAACCGTGTTTCCCCAAAATATTTCCTGACTTTTCGGAGAATTTCCGGCTCAAATATTTGCCCTAAAAAATACCGGTTGCGGCAATATTTATGCATAATCAGTATTGTACAATGATTATGTACAGTAAGCAAGACAATTTTATCCGGTAAACGAACGCCGAAACAATGCCGGTTAATACCGGTGCAGCCTTAAACAAGGATTAACCGGGCTTGTTCAATGGGCAAATAACTTTCTTTTGAAATTGGTATAAGCCCCTTAATAAATTGTATAATATTAGAATATGCAGAAAAAATGGGGTCTTGGATTATGATTGGTTTCAGAGCAAATTTTATACTTCGGGTAAGAAGTTTCATCATATATAACTAATCTAATTCCATTTAAACAGTAGATAAAATTTTTTAATTTAGACAAAGATTCAAGGATACTTTACAAATTTTTATGCTTCATTAAATATGGAATTTGTATAATTTTATTATACCGGAAATTTATTGAGATTAACAGGAAATATTTATTTAATTTTAATGTAACAATAAGTACATATTTCATTGATATAATCAAATAAATTGCAGGGCATACCCCTATCTTGAGGATTGATACATATGAAAACCACAAAATTTGCGACAGTGATTTTGCTATGGATATTTACGACGGTAACCGTCTTTTGCCAAACCGAAAGCCCCACTGTTTACGCTTCTTACAAAAGAGACGGCTTATCCATCGTCAGCTACTCCCAAAAATGGGATAAGGATAAACTTCCCGAAGTATACGATGAATTGTTGAATAATTTTCGAGGCGACGAGTTTAAATACCTCTCCAAAGTAATACTGCGTCCAACCTCCTACGACACAATTTCCGGGCTGTATACCAACGACATTACCGTTACAAACAAGGGCCTAATCTTCGGCAAGGGCTGTTATATAGAAGTATTCAACATAGACAAATACAACACAGCCAAGGATTTTGCCCATGTTTTGGCTCATGAATACGGCCATCATTTTACTCTTTACAACATTGCCAAAAGTGAAAACGCCTACTATGATAAATGGGCAGATTCGGCATATGCAAAAATTCGTTCACTGAATGATTACCCGGTAGTATACAGCCAAACAGAGGATTTTGACTACAGCTGGGATATACTTGAAATTGCCACCAACGATTATGTCCAGCTTATGGGCTCACCTAATGCTAAACAAAGTTATAAATATAAAGATGCTGCACAGGCTCTGGAAAATTACAACAAGAGTTCGGATTATATTAAATCCCATTTTAACGCCAAACCACAAGCCAACACAAACATACCCTTGGCGGCTGATGTACCGGGTTTGTGGGACTACTTTTGCAAAATCGCCGGTAAAAAACCTGCTCTCGCTTCCGCTCCGTTCATTACGAAAAGACCGGAAATAACCGGCATCGACTCCCGAAGCTCTTTTCTCAACAATAAGTACACCATTAATTTTTCAGCTGCTTTGGGCAACGCTCCTTTTGAGTACACGCTGGTTATGTATCCCATGGATTTTCCGTTTTTGTCCCGTGCAGTCAAAACCCTTACAGACCGGGACCAATTGGCGGCTACCATAGGTACTGTGGTGGACTATGACGAAGACGGCAATATTTTCGGCATATTTGACTACTTTACCGATAAATACCTTTTCGTAATATACGCCAAGGACAGCAAGGGCTATTTTTATTCGTCACAGCCGTATATTTATGATTTCGGCCAAGACAGCTTTGATATTTACTTCTGGTTAAACGGAGAAAAGTAATATCAATTTTATAACAAAACTAAATCTTTTTTCCCATACAACATGGAAACCTCCGGGTTTCCTTTTTTTATTGTAATCTTTGAAAAATAACTATTAAAGTCTTTTTGAAGGGAGTTTGAGGGAAACTTTTTCTTCAGAAAAAGTTTCCCTCACGGTTTTATAGGTCTTTATCGCTTTGCGGGTCGGAACTTACAGAAACTTACGTAGTTTTTTTTGCACAGGTTGACAACCATAAATAAAGTATGTACCATACTCATATAAACTGTAATAAGTACATATAGGAGAGTAAAATGACCCATATTGGATTAACCGACGAACAAGCCGTGCTTTCACGTGAAAAACACGGCACAAATATGTTGACCCGGGTTAAAAGAGGCGGTTTTTGGGACAAGCTGAAGAAAAATTTCGGTGACCCCATGATTAAAATACTGTGCGTAGCTTTGCTGATAAACATAGTATTTGCCTTTACCGGTAACGCCCATTGGTACGAAACCTTGGGTATAGCCATAGCCGTAGCTCTTGCCACCTTTGTATCAACATTTTCCGAATATCGTAACGAGAATGCCTTTCAGAAATTGCAGGAAGACGCTTCCAAGATTAAATGCAAGGTCTACAGAAACGGTATTTTGACAGAATTATCCGTGGATGACGTGGTGGTAGGCGATTGTATTTTGCTTCAATCCGGTGATAAAATCCCGGCGGACGGTATTATTTTAACCGGCAGCATAAACGCAGACCAATCCGTATTAAACGGAGAAAGCAAAGAAGCCGAAAAAATACCGGCTCCCAAGGATTACACCGAGCAAGATTCCGGAATGGACTTTTTAAACGAATACAAGGTGTTCCGTGGAACGGTAGTTTGCTCCGGCAATGCAGTTATGTGCGTAAAACACGTGGGCGACAACACTGTTTACGGTAAGATTGCAAGCGAACTGCAACAGGACGACGAGCGGGATTCTCCTTTAAAGGTGAAATTGTTAAAGCTTGCCAAAAACATAAGCCGTTTCGGCTATATAGGCGGTCTGGCCATAGCGGCGGCCTTTTTGTTCCAAAGAATAGTTATGTACAATCATTTCAATATAAATGAAATAATGAATTACTGTTCAAACCCCATGGTTATAGCAAATGACTTTGTGAATGCGGTTATTCTTGCGGTTATAATAATCGTTATGGCGGTTCCAGAGGGGTTACCCCTGATGATAGCCATTGTTTCTGCCCTAAATATGGGAAAAATGCTGAAAGACAACGTTTTGGTCAGAAAAATTTCGGGCATTGAAACCGCCGGAAGTTTGAATATATTATTCAGCGACAAAACCGGCACTATCACCAAGGGAAAACTTGAAGCCGTGGTCTTTGCGGACGGCAAGGGCAGGGAATACAAAGACTTTGATTCCATACCGGCTAAACTGGCGGAAGTTTTATCACTAAGCTTACATCACAACACCGATGCCGTTATTTCCGTCCGGGACAACAATCAATGCATCTTAGGAGGAAACGCTACAGAACGAGCCGTGTTGGGTTTTGCCGCAGGAAAAAGCAAAAGCAAGAACGTCACTCCGGTACAGTCCTTACCCTTTAACAGCGAAAATAAATTTTCCGCAACCACCGTAAAAGGTGATTACAACCTTACCTTAATAAAGGGTGCCCCGGAGAAAATTCTACCCAAATGCAGCGGTTATTTTGATGAGGACGGAAACCTTTGCAATACATTTAACCCGAAACTTGTGAATGACACAACCGACAGCTTGGCACAACGGGCCATAAGGGTGCTTGCTTTGGCTGTAAGCAACCGGGAATTAAAGGAAAACAATCTGCCCGGCGGAGACTGGACCTTAGTTGGAATAATAGGCATCAGAGACGAAGTTCGCCCTGAATCCTGTACGGCAATTTCTCGGGTACAAAACGCCGGCGTTCAAGTGGTTATGATAACCGGTGACCGTAAGGATACTGCCGTAGCCATAGCCAAAGAAGCCGGTTTGTTGACACAAGACAGCCATCTGGTTCTTACCTCGGATGATTTGCAAAATTTAAGCGACCAAGAGCTTAAAACCATGCTTCCGGACATTCGTGTTATAGCCCGAGCCTTGCCAAGCGACAAGAGCCGTCTGGTAAAAACAGCACAAGAACTTAATCTTGTGGTAGGCATGACCGGTGACGGTGTTAATGACTCTCCTGCATTGAAAAAAGCCGACGTAGGCTTTGCAATGGGCGGCGGAACGGAAGTTGCAAAAGAAGCCGGAGACATAGTTATAACAGACGACAATTTCAGCTCCATAGACAAGGCCATACTCTACGGCAGAACCATATTTAACAGCATACGCAAATTCATTATATTTCAGCTTACCATAAACGTTGCAGCCGTTTTGGTTTCCTTTGCTTCTCCGCTTTTGGGGTTCGAAAATCCGCCGCTTTCAATTACACAGATTCTGTGGATCAACCTTGTAATGGATACCCTGGCGGCATTAGCCTTCGGCGGAGAGCCGCCGTTAAGCCGCTTTATGAAAGAAAAGCCCAAAAGACGTGACGAGGATATAATAAGCCCTTATATGTTGAGTTCCGTGCTTACGGGCAGTCTTTCCGTATTTGCCATAAGTATGGTGTTTTTGCTGACAGATGCCTTTGACGGCTTTTTCAGAGAGGCACCCTCGGGAAAATTCGTGTTAACCGGCTATTTTACCTTTTTTATTTTTTCAGCTGTATTTAACGCACTTAACGCCCGTACCGAAAAGGTTAATATTTTCGATAATATCAAAAGAAACCCCGGCTTTATTAAAATAATCTTTTTAATTATAGCTATACAAATAATAATGACCCACTTCGGCGGTGAGGTTTTAAAAAGTTACGGCTTAACCCTATCCGAATGGGTAGTGGTTTTATGTCTGTCCTTATTAATCATTCCCGTGGATATTTTCAGAAAATTTATAATATATAAAAAACAGTTAAGATGATTAAAAATAAAGCACCCATTTGTTGAAGTGGGTGCTTTGCTTTTTTTCGGCTTTTTAAGAATGAGGCTTTCTGCCCTGAAAAAAGGCTTTCTCACCCAAGGTTTTAGCCTTTGTTTTCTTTGTAACATTTCAATTTAGTAAACATATATTATACAAATGAAAATAAGGGGTGTATTAAATGGCAGCAAAACCCAATGTTTATATACGTTTTCTACATGCGGTTTCAGACGCACCGGGAGTGGATATATATGTAAACGAACAACTTATCGCCAAGAACTTAAAATATCGTGACTTTACGGATTATTTCGAGGCTTATCCCGGTACTTATACTGTAACAATATTTCCTACCGGCAACACTGAAATGCCAGTTTACGACGAAAAAATCGAGCTTATGGACGACATGATTTACACAGTGGCTCTGTCCGGTCTGCTGAGGGACTTAAACGCTGTTGTGGTAACAGACCAAAAACATGACATAGACAAATCCAAGGCCTATATCAGATTCATCAATTTATCCCCTTATGATACGGAATTTGATGTGTACTTAAACGACAAACCCGTCTTTGACAACCTTACTTATGAAGAAGTTTCGCCTTATATTACTCTACAACCCGCTACCTATTACGTTACTTTGAGAGACAGCAAAACCGGCCGGGTTACCTTCCAAGACCCTCGCATGACATTAAAACCGGGTAAACTATACGCCGGCTATTTTGTAGGAGTAGAAAATATGGGCGACGGCTTGCAAATTTTAATACCGCTTGAAAAAGCCTCCTATTAAGCCGATTAAGGACGCAAAGAACAAACAAAGGACTGTACCTGTTTTGGGAATTAACGCTTTTTGGTACAAGTCAAATTTTCAACTTAATCCCATTTTGGCATACAAACTGTTTCTCATAAAAAATTCAAAAAAGTAATGCTCCATTCTCAACCGCCCATAACCGGCGGTTTTTTTATATTTTTTATTTTATAGTCAAATGAACAAGGAATAGTAACAAAAGCTATTCTTCGTAAGCGGTTCGCTGATGAATTTTTCAAGGAAAACCACCGGTCGCTCACCACTGCGAACAGACGCTTTTGTTACTCTTTAATTAGCATTTGACTATAATCCCGAATTTTTTAAAATGACATAAACAGGCACAAAAAAACTCCACATAATTATATTACACAGAAAGCCAAAGAGGTAAATAGGTGGTACGAATATAGTATATTACCTAGTATAAGAGCTTGAAAAAAA
>CAYMOU010000062.1:0-16387 GCA_964392115.1 uncultured Defluviitaleaceae bacterium
CGAACTCTACACCAACCAATTTAAAACCGACGCAAGAAACCGCCTTTTACACCTTCAACAAGAGCAATAGGTTTAGCTATAAATTGGTTTTTGTTCGGCTTTTTTGGAAAGAGGAAGTTTATGACTGATTCCGGTTGTTATCTACTGTTCAAAATGGAACCGGTATGAGGGAGAAAACCTTTTTTAACCCGGAAAAAAGGTTTTCTCCCTCAAGGTCTTATCTTTTATTTATTTATCCTACAGAAACGTGGTGTTGGTAATCAACCAAAGAGAAATCGCAATAAATATATTGTCCGAAATATTCACAAAAAACGCCTACAACTCCATAAGCCTACGCAAAACGCTTACAGCCCACGGCGAATTGGAACCCATGCAAAAAGCCTTTATCACCGAACTGGTAAACGGCTGTATCAGAAACCTTATCTATCTGGATTTTTCAATCAATACCTTTTCCAATACAAAAACCACCAAAATGAAGCCCTTTATCCTTAACCTTCTTCGCACCGGTGCATATCAAATCCTTTTCATGCGAGTGCCGGACTCCGCCGCCTGTAACGAAGCTGTAAACCTTGCAAAAAAGCGTGGCTTCGGCAGTTTAAGCGGCTTTGTCAACGGTGTTTTGCGTACCCTTGCACGCTCCAAGGATACAATAACCCTGCCGGACAAGTCCCAAAACCCCACAGAATACTTATGCACCAAATATTCCTTCCCGGAAAATATCATAAAATACTGGTCAGAAACCTACGACTTTGCTACACTGGAAAACCTATGTAAAGCAAGCAACGAAAACCCCAAACTATGCATCTGTATCAACACAACCAAAACCACAGCCCCGGAATTGCAAGCCCTTTTAACAGAAGAAGGAATACAAACCGAACCGGCGGATAACCCCAACCTGTTTTTCATAAGCAAGACAAAGGATTTATCCCAAAGCCAAGCCTTTAAGGCAGGTCTTTTTCACGTAATGGACCAAAGTGCTATGGCGGCTTGCGAGGTTCTGTCACCCAAACCGGGCGAAAAGGTTCTGGATTTGTGTTCAGCACCCGGCGGAAAGTCCTTCTACATGGCATATTTAATAAAGGATACCGGTTTCATTCAATCCAACGATATTTTTCCGCATAAAATCGAGCTTATCCGGCAAGGCAAAGAACGGCTGAAACTCAACTGCATTAACCCCGACTTACAAGACGCAACCCTTATTAACCACAGCTATAAAGAAGTCTACGACAAAGTGCTTGCAGATGTTCCCTGTTCCGGGCTTGGTCTTCTCAGCAAAAAGCCCGACATTAGATATAACAAAGACATAAACCAAATCAAGCAACTTGTTAAAATACAAAGAAAAATATTGGCCAACGCCGCTGAATACGTTAAACCCGGCGGTTTCCTATGCTACAGCACTTGCACAATTTCTGTGTTGGAGAACGAAAACAATATATCCGCTTTTTTAAAGGAAAACCCCAACTTCACACTAGTATCCCAACGCCAAATACTGCCCCAACCCGGTTGGGACGGTTTCTATATTGCTTTACTGAAAAAATCATAGAAGAAATACTTAGCCAAAGGAGTAAATATGAATAAAATTGACCTAACCTCTCTAACCCTTGAGGAAATGACCCAAGCCATAGAAAAGCTGGGCGAAAAGCCCTTTCGAGCCAAACAAATCTTTACATGGCTTAATCAAAAACTGGTTACAGAAATAGACCAAATGACAGACCTCTCAAAGGCATTAAGAGAAAACTTAAAAGAACAGGCTTGTATTCCCCAAACAAAAATTTTAAAAAGCTTACAATCCAAAGACGGTACCAAAAAATACTTGTTTCAAACAGAAAAAGGCTCTATAATAGAGAGTGTTTTAATGAAATACGAATACGGCAATTCAGTTTGCATTTCGTCTCAAGCCGGCTGTAAGATGGGTTGTGCTTTTTGCGCCTCTACTCACGGTGGCTTGGAAAGAAACCTGACCGCCGGCGAAATGCTTGCTCAGGTTTACGAAATCCAAAAAGAATCCGGTCAACGCATTTCCAATATAGTGGTTATGGGAACCGGAGAACCTTTCGAAAATTTCGACAACCTGCTTAAATTTATAAATATAATCAATTCAAAAGAAGGCTTGGAAATCGGCCAACGCCACATAACCGTTTCTACCTGCGGTATAATAGAAGGTATACTGGACTTTACCGCCCTTAATCTTCAAGTAAATTTGGCGGTATCTCTCCATGCTCCCAACGACAAAATCCGCAAACAAATCATGCCTGTGGCAAAACGCTATAAATTCGAAGAATTAATCGAAGCCTGTAAGTATTACAGCACCAAAACCAAACGCCGCATTACCTATGAATACATTCTGATTGCCGGCTTAAACGACACTGAAGAATGTGCAAAGGAACTGGGGTCTTTGCTAAGACATTCCCTTTGCCACGTTAATCTTATACCCATAAATTCCGTGGAAAAGGCAAAATACAGGGCTTCTTCTTACGAAACAGCTACTCAATTTTCAAAAGCTTTAAAATATTACGGCATAGAAGCAACCGTCCGCAGAAGTTTAGGCACCGATATAGAAGCCGCTTGCGGACAACTACGCAATAAATTTATGAACGACAACCAAAATCAATAACTCTACTATCTACCGGGGATAAATGCCATATTTTCGGCATTCCCTTACTTCAAAGAACAGGTGATAATATGCAAGGTATTGGAAAAACGCACGTAGGACTTGCACGTAATAATAACGAGGACTCTATATTCGTAAGCAATGAAGCCGTGGGATGTTTGCCAAATCTTTACATTGTCGCTGACGGTATGGGTGGTCATAAGGCCGGAGAGGTTGCCAGCAGTAAATCCATAGAATACTTCTGCAAATACGCAAAAGAAGCGGAATCAAATTCCGGAGAATTGCTGGATTTTATAATTTCCGCCATAACATACTCCAACGACTCCGTCATAGAAATCGCAAGCAACGACCCTTCCTGCCATGGTATGGGCACCACCTTTACCGTTGCTGTAGTAAAGGACAACAAAGCCTATGTAGGTCATATTGGCGACAGCAGGGTTTACCTCATAAGAAACGGAAAAATCGAACAAAAAACCGCTGACCACAGCTATGTTTACGAATTGGTCAAGGCAGGAAAAATTACAGCCGAAGAGGCAAAGTATCACCCCGAACGCAACAAAATTACCCGTGTTTTGGGAATGACATCCCCGGTTTTGGCCGATGCCTTAATATTTGACGTTAAGCCCAATGACCATATTTTAATCTGCTCCGACGGTATAACCGGCATGATGGAAGACCGGGACATCTTGGCAATACTCACAGAACCCAATGACCTGTCGGTCAAGGCAGATGCTCTCATTGACAAAGCCAACAGTCTTGGCGGTTTTGATAATTCCTCGGTAATTGTAATAAATTGATTGCAAAAAATAAAGATTATGCATAACATAATCTATCACAAAAACCGTCTATCAAGCTTAAAAGAAATATATGATAAAAAGTTCGATGCAATTTTATTTCATCGACTCCATTAATTTTATTTGTATTAAACTTTTGAATCTTACTTGCTTTTCTTTACTTTACCAAAAGTTTAAAGCAACAAAGGAGGCGAGCTGATGCACCTAAACCCCGGCCAAATAGTTGTGGGGAGATATGAAGTTATCGAGCAAATCGGTATAGGTGGCATGGCAATAGTCTATCGAGCCAGAGACAGAAAACTGGACAGATATGTGACGCTGAAAGTAATGCGAGAAGAATTTGTTGAGGACGAGGAATTTATTACAAGATTCAGCGTGGAAGCCAGAGCGGCTGCAAGCCTTAACAACCAAAACATAGTATCGGTATTTGATGTAGGCCAAGACGGGCCTGTGCATTTTATCGTTATGGAATATATAGACGGGTTCACACTAAAGGACTTGATTAAAAAGCGTGCGCCTTTCGAAAACGAGCAAATGCTGGGTGTGGCCATACAAATTGCAAACGCTATAGACCATGCACATTCAAACCAAGTTATACACAGGGATATTAAGCCCCAAAACATCCTTGTAACCTCCGGCGGTATAGTTAAGGTTACGGACTTTGGTATAGCCCGTGCCACAGGCAGCAAAACCATGACCGCCGCAACCAACGTTATGGGCTCTGTGCATTATTTTTCACCGGAACAGGCAAGAGGCGGCTTTGTGGATTATAAGTCCGACATTTATTCTCTGGGTATAGTAATGTACGAAATGGCCACCGGGCGACTACCCTTTGATGCGGAAGAAGCCATTACCGTTGCCTTAATGCACCTTAACGACCCCTTGCCCGATATTAGGCAATTTAACCCACATATCAGCGACAGCATTATTAAAATAATAAACAAGGCTACGGACAAAGTTTCCACCAAGCGTTACCAAAATGCAAGCGAACTTTGTACGGATTTAAAGCGTGCCTTGACGGATTCCACCGGTGGATTTGTTGTAGAGCATGAACTTCTTGAGGCTCACACCAAGAAAATCTCCTACGACCCCAAACTGGCGGATTTTCGTTCGAAATACTCAAGGGACAATACGCCCACTAACACCACGGTAAAGGCGAATGTTCCCCAACGTTCTTACAATCAGGATAAACAAAATACTCCTCAAAGGGATTACAACCCGGACAGGTTAAGCACGCCGCAAAGACAGGGACGAAACCCTTTCCGTCAATCCGAGCCTTTGGAGGATGTTTCCGAAAAGCGTATGGAACGCAAAATTATAACCTATGCAATAATTACGGCTGTGGCAATAATTATCTTAATGTCAGCCATATTTTTCTTGGGTAGTAACCCCGGCCCGAAAGAACCCGAGGAAATCAAGCTTCCCAAATTGACCGGCATGAAATATACCGATGCCGTAAAAGAGGCTGAAAAGTTGGGAATAACCCTCAAAGTTTCCCAACAAGAAGAAAGCGACGAATACGAAGAAGGTTACATTATATACTACAACGAACCGGACAAAGTAGTTGAAGGTGACGAAATTTCGGTGGTAATCAGCGTGGGTGGCGGAACTTATACTGTTCCATCGGTAATTAACAAGGATTATAACGAAGCCCTTGCAGAATTCAGAGAAGGCGGCTATCCCATTCCGGAAGTGGAGTTTGTATCCAGCGATAACATTGCCGAGAATGTGATTATGAACCAAGAGCCTGCGGCCAACACTAAATTAAGCAAAAAATCCTCCGTTAAACTTACGGTAAGTAAGGGACCGGAAAATAAAACCGTTAAGGTTCCCACTGTTAAAAATTTGACGGAAGCCGACGGCATTAAATTGATTCAAGAAGTCGGCCTAGTGGTAGGCCGTGAAGAAGGCATGAGCGAAACCGTACCCAAGGGCGTAATTATTGCACAAATGCCCGAGCCCGGCGTGGAACTGAACCTTAACTCTACGGTTACAATAATAATCAGCTCCGGTCCGCCGGCTACTCCTTCTCCAAGCCCTACACCGTCACCCAAAACAGTGACGAAACCGTTGCACGTTAATTTAGACTCGTCCGTTGAATCCGAAACGGTACACATTAAAATACTGGAAATAACCGGAGCCGGCGAAAAGGTTATTTTAAACCAGGAAATCGACAGAAACAGTTTCCCCTTTGATTTGCCGGTAACAGGCACAGGACGAGCAAGGTATGAATTCTACTTCGCTAATCCCGGCGGGCAAGACTTCTTGTTTGCCGAGCAGGAAGTGGATTTTACGGGGACAGCAAATGAATAAGGTTGAGGGTCGTATTATAAAAGGAATAGGCGGTTTGTATCATGTAGCCACGGAAAGCGGCGTATACAAATGCAGTGCCAGAGGAGTTTTTCGAAATAAAAACCTTACTCCGCTTATAGGCGACAACGTAATCGTCCTCATACAAAAAGAGTCGGAGAAAACAGGCTCCGTCCATGAGATACTACCCAGAAAAAACTCTCTTATTCGCCCTCGGGTAGCCAACATAGACCGGGCCATTATAGTCACCGCACCCAGCAACCCTACCATTAATGTAGAACTGCTGGATAGATTGCTTATACTGGCGGAGGATGTTGAAACCGAAATTCTTATTTGTATCAACAAAGCCGACTTGATGACCGATGAAATTTTGGCTATAACCGAGCAATACAAGGCTATAGGCTATGACCTTATTTATACCAACGCCGTAGAAGGAACCGGCATAGAAGAACTGAAATCACGCCTAACCGGTAAGGTTTCGGTCTTTGCCGGCCCTTCCGGTGTAGGAAAATCCAGCCTGGTTAACGCTCTGCTGCCCTACAACGCCGCAGAAACAGGCGAATTATCCGCAAAAATAAGCCGTGGTAAACACACTACACGGCACGCCGAAATCATAGAAGTATTCGAGGACAGCTTTATTGTGGATTCGCCCGGTTTTTCTACCCTAACCACAGATCATATTCCCAAAGAAAAACTGCCGGGGCTTTTCCCGGAGTTTCGCCCGTTTCTGGACGGTTGCCGATTCACCGATTGTTGCCACCTAAACGAGCCGGATTGCTCCGTAAAGGCTCAAATAGGCACAGCAATTTCATTGGAACGCTACAATCGCTATGTATGTTTTGCAAACGAACTAAAAAACCAAACCACGTATTGAATCGAAAGAGGTGACCGGGGAGAGTACATACTGTATTTCTCCCTTTTTTATGAAAATATTAATGCTGGGCAACGGCACGGTAAATATAAATGACAGAATACAGGTTTTTTTGAAAGATGTCTCCTATGTGATTTGCTGTGACGGCGGCCTGAAACACGCAGAAAAGCTAAACATTAAGCCGGATTTGATAATGGGAGATTTTGATTCCTGCCCTGGGGATTTGTTGGAAAAATACAAAGACACCCAAATAAAAAAATACAACCCCATAAAGGACGCCACGGATATAGAACTGGCTCTGTATGAGGCGGTAAATTTAAAACCTACTGAAATAATAATTATGGGCGGCATGGGTACTCGTTTTGACCATACCTTGACAAACGCACATCTGTTGAAAATTCCCTTGGAACGGTCTGTAAAGGCTTGTGTTGTAAACGAAAACAATATAATTCGTCTGACGGATAAGCCCATAAGCCTTCCGGGTTCGAAGGGTGATATTCTTTCGCTTATTCCGCTTACCACTACAGTTTCCGGAGTAACAACGGAGGGTTTGTTTTATCCTTTAAAGGATGCGGTGTTGGAAGTGGGAAGTTCGTTCGGCGTGAGTAATGTTTTTACTGGCAATGAAGCTAAGGTGTATGTGTCTGATGGATTACTTTTTGTTATACAGACTTGGGATTAAAATATTGAATACCACGAAAACATAACTATAAACCTAAAAATGCCAAGCGGTACTCCGAATTTATTCCCGGGAAATGTTGAATGATTTTGTTTTTTGACATATGCATTAAAGTTGAATATGGCAAAAATTTTAATACGTTTGTATCACCCAAAGACTCTTGAAATCGTATTGGCGAACTGTGTACACTTATTTATATAATCCGTCATAACACCGTGGTTAAATCAATTAAAACCGGTTGCTTAATTAAAAATGTGATTGACTTTCACAACCGGGTGTGTTATAATTCAAACAAAGTTAGCCATGAAGGCTATCGCTCTAAAACAAACAATTTTCTGCTCATTTTTATTATACGAAAATCAACCCATGAAGGGAGCAAGGCATCTTCATGGGTTTTTGTTGTACTTACCATTTTTTTACTTTAAAGGAGCGATTACCATGCATATGGCAGACGCATTAATTTCTGCGGCGGTAGGCGGAACCATGCTTACAGCATCGGCAGGAGTTGCGGGCTATTCTATTAAAAAAATACAATCCGACCTTGACGAGAAAAAAAATCCGCTTATGGGAGTAATGGGAGCCTTTGTTTTTGCGGCTCAGATGATAAATTTCGCCATACCCGGCACCGGTTCAAGCGGTCATATAGGTGGCGGAATCTTGCTGGCTATACTTCTTGGGCCTCACGCAGGATTTTTGACCATGGCTTCTGTTTTGCTTATACAGGCTCTGTTTTTTGGTGACGGTGGATTGCTTGCCTTTGGTTGCAACCTGTTTAATTTAGGTTTTTTCACCTGTTACATAGCCTATCCCTACATATACAAATCCATAACCAAGAAATCCATGACAACCAAGCGTATCTTTTGGGCATCCTTAATCGCTACAATAATAGGGCTGCAACTGGGCTCTTTGGCGGTGGTACTGCAAACCATGTTTTCAGGGAAAACCGAGTTACCTTTCGGCACATTTGTATTATTTATGCAACCCATACATTTGGCTATAGGCGTGATTGAAGGGCTTATAACCTCGGCTGTGGTTACCTTCTTATGGAAGGCAAGACCGGAAATCTTGCAAGGCGCACAAGTCGAAAGTTCAAAAAAATCCATAAAAAATGTGATTATTACCGTCATTGTGGCTACACTTTTGATAGGCGGAGTATTCTCATGGTACGCCTCCTCCAATCCGGACGGTTTGGAATGGTCCATAACACAAACAGCCGGCATGGATGAATTGGAAAACCCCGAAAGCCAATTACACGAAACCTTGGCAGGGATTCAAAGTTCCACCGCAATTTTACCGGATTACGGCTTTAAACCGGCAGAAGGTGCCGAAGAAGCCCAAGATGACAGTGCCGTAAACGTGGGTACTTCCGTAGCCGGGGTAACAGGCGGTATACTTACTTTGGTTTTCACCGTTGTTATAGGTTTAGTAATATTTCTTATAAAAAGAGGCAAACGCAAGACTGTTTAATTTCTAAAACATAAAAGAAACGGAGCAAAGTTGTGTCAAAGATAGCCCAATCCATTTACAATATCAGAAAAATTGACGATTTGTCCCAAAAGACAACTTTTATACATAGGCTGCATCCTTTGGTTAAGTTCTTAACCACTGTAGCTTATATGGCTTTGCTTATTTCTTTTGACAGATACGAAACCGTAGCTTTGGTTCCTTTTGCACTGTTTCCCTTATTTCTTTTCGTATTCGGCGAAATTCCCTTTGGCTTCGTTTTAAAACGTGTGTTGCTTGTGGAGCCGTTTATTATAGGCGTGGGCATTTTAAATCCCTTGTTCGACCCAAATTCCTTTGTGTTGGGCGGCTTAACCCTGTCTGTAGGCTGGCTTACCTTTCTGGCCATATTTATAAAATCTACCTTATTGGTAACAGCCACAATTTTGCTTATAGCAACCACCGGCATGGATAATCTGGCAAAAGCCCTGCGTATGCTGAAAATCCCCAAGGTGTTTGTGTTGCAATTGTTGCTGACCTACAGGTTTATTACCGTCCTTGCGGAGGAAGTTTTTAGAATGATACGTGCCTATACGCTTAGGGCGCCGGGTCAAAAAGGAATACATATAAGCGCTTGGGGTTCATTCGCCGGGCAATTGATTTTGCGTTCCTTTGAACGGGCACAAAGAATTTATCAATCCATGGTGCTACGTGGCTTCCAAGGCGAATATAATACCGGGGTTATTGAAAAAATAAAATTTCATGATATAATATATTTTACGGTAACCTGCCTAATATTTATGGCGCTTAGATTTTTTGTTGTACTGTTTTGATTTCACAAACCGGAGTTACCGCTATTTCATACTAACTTAACAGGCTTATCCATACAAACAGACCGGATAAGCTTTTATTATACGGAGCGAAGTTAAATGAGTCATCATAAGCTGGAAATCAGAAACCTTGCATTCTCTTACCCCGACGGCCACCAAGCCGTGCGAGACATTTCTTTCACCATACATCACAGCGAATCCGTAGGAATAATAGGAGCAAACGGAGCCGGAAAGTCCACCTTGCTTATGCTGCTTATGGGAGTACTTTTCCCGGAACGAGGCGAGGTATTGGTGGGTGATGTACAGGTAACCAAACAGACCCTACCCCTAATCAGACAGCGACTGGGCTTGGTGTTCCAAGATCCGGACGACCAACTTTTTATGACCACCGTCTACGACGACGTGGCGTTTGGGCCCAGAAATTATAAGCTAAACGAGGCAGAGGTTGAAATACGGGTAACAAAGGCTCTTAATGCTGTGGGCATACCACATCTGCAAGACCGAGCGCCCTTTAAACTGTCCGGCGGCGAAAAACGCATGGCGGCAATAGCAGCTGTTTTGGCTATGCAACCGGACGTGCTGATTATGGATGAACCGACAGCCGCTCTGGACCCAAAGGCACGCCGCAGGGTTATTAACCTTCTGCAAAGTTTTGAGCATACAAAAATAATTACAACCCACGACCTTGATATGATTTTCGATACCTGTGAACGGGTAATAGTTATAAAAAACGGACAAGTAGCCGCCGACGGCCCAACAAACCAAATCCTCAGCAACGCTGAATTACTGGACGAATGCGGACTTGAACTGCCCTTGGGCTTACAAGGCTGTCCCATCTGTAAAACAAAACTTGCACAACGCTGCGTGTAGACCTTTTAGGAAAGAACCTTTTTTTACGGCAAAAAAAGGTTTCTGCTCCAAACCTCATCTCTCCAAAAAAGCCGAGCATTAGTACGATTTTATATTAAAGTCTTTTCAAAGGAGTTTGAGGAAACTTTTTTTCAGAAAAAGTTTCCCTCAAGGTCTTAATCTTTATTTGATCTTATACCTCACAGGAGTGATATACTTGCGGATAGCGGTAGTGGACGGCCAGGGCGGAGGGATAGGCAAAGCCATAGTGGAAAAGGTGCGTAAAGCCTTTGACGAAGCGGAAATCATAGCCTTGGGCACAAACTCCTTGGCCACCTCGCAAATGCTGAAATCCGGCGCAAACGAAGGTGCCACAGGCGAAAACGCCATAACCTGCAACGTCTCCAAGGTAGATTATATTTTAGGCTCTGTAAGCATAATTTCCGCAAATTCTTTTTTGGGAGAACTCACTCCCGGAGCGGCTCGTGCCATAGCCGACAGCCCGGCCAAGAAGGTACTTATACCCTTAAACAAAAGCAATATTATTATTGCAGGATTGGTAAACAAACAACTTCCTCATTATATAGATGATTTGATTGAAATAATAAAAAGCTATCAAAGAGGTGAAAAAAATGTGTGAAGCTAACGCTTATTATGTGGACAAAAACGGCAACGTGGAGCTGGTTCTGGAGGCGGTAGACAAATTAATCCCCACCGACGGAGGATTGCTTCTGGAAAATATCTTTAGCCAACGCAAACTGATAAAGGCTAAAATTAAAGAAATGGCTTTGGTGGAACATAGGATAATGTTGGAGGATTAAAAAAATAGGACTGAAAAGTCCTATTTTTTTTATGCCTTAATCCGGTCACTAAAGTAAATTGCACATAAGGTAGTAACAAAATCTATTCTCCATAAACGGTTCGTTTCCTGTGTTTTAAGAAAACACCCACACCAACACTCACCATTCCGAATGTACGATTTTTGTTACTTTAATAAACGCAATTCACTTTACATCTTTTTGGGTGCTTTAATACCTACCAAGCCCAAACCTTGGGAGATAACATTTCTGAAACAATCTACCAAGGTTAATCTGGCGTGTTTCAGTTCTTGTGAATCAACAATAATATCGTTTGCATGGTAGAATTTATTAAAGGCCTGTGCAAGATGAACCATATGACGGGTTACTATATACGGCTCGTATTTTTTAGCCGCCTCATGAATTTTTGCCGGGTAATCGTAAAGCAGTTTGATCAGTTCAATTGAAGCGTTATCGGTCAGCAAGGAATAATTAACCGGCTCGTTGCTTAAACCGCCTGCTTTCTCCAAAACGGAACAAGCCCTGGCGTGGGAATACTGCACGTAAGGTCCGGTTTCGCCTTCGAAATTAAGCATACGTTCCCAAGAGAACACAACCTCTTTAATACGGTTGTTGTACAAATCGTTAAATACAACCGCACCTATACCAACCTGTGCCGCAACTTCGTCTTTGTTTTCAAGGTTGGGGTTTTTCGCCTTAATTATTTCAACGGTCTTGGCAACAGCCTCTTCCAGTAATTTTTCCATAAGGATAACGTTACCTTCACGGGTTGAAAGTTTACCCTCCGCAAAGCTAACCAGTCCAAAAGGAATATGCACCAAATCGCCGGCCCAGTCGTTGCCCATTAATTCCACAACTTTAAACCATTGAGAAAAATGCAGCATTTGATCCATACCGGTTACGTAAAGGCATTTGCAGAAATCGTAATTTTCCTTACGATACAGAGCCGCCGCAATGTCACGAGTAGGATACAAAGTACCGCCGTCACTACGCAAAATAAGGCAAGGAGGCATGGAGTATTGCTCCAGGTCTACTATCATTGCACCTTCGCTCTCAACAAGAAGGTTCTTGGCTCTTATTTCGTCCACAACCGGGAGCATTTTATCGTTATAAAAACTTTCGCCGGTGTAGTAATCAAATTCTATATCAAGAATTTTATAAATACGCTTAAATTCTTTCAGGCTTATTACGTTGAACCAATCCCAAAGCTGCAAAGCCTCCTCATGGCCGTTTTGCATATTTAAAAGCCACAATCTTGCTTCGTCGTCTAAGGCAGGGTTTTCTTTTGATTCTTTGTGGAATTTAACGTACAAGCGGTTCAATTCCTCTATGCCCTTTTCCTCTACGGTTGCCTTGACACCCCATTTTTTGTAGGCAACAATCAGTTTTCCGAACTGTGTGCCCCAGTCACCCAAATGGTTTACGCCCACGCATTTATAGCCCAGCGCCGAGTAAATTTTATACAAGGCACTGCCTATAACAGTAGAGCGTAAATGTCCTATATGGAAGGGTTTTGCCGTGTTGGGAGAGCTGTAGTCTATAACGATGGTCTTGCCTGCACCAACGTCACTTTTGCCGTATTGCTCCTTTTTTGTACGGATTTCTTCCAGTATCAGTTCCGCAAATTTTTCTTTGTTCACAAAAAAGTTAACATAGCCGGAAACCGGTTCAACTTTGTCTAAAATATCGCCCAAAGCTATTTTTTCGGATAATTCCTGTGCTATCATATTCGGTGCTTTACGCATGGTTTTTGCCAGCCTAAAGCAGGGAAAGGCAAAGTCGCCTTTTGTTGTATCGTTGGGTATCTCCAGAGTGCTTTCGATTTCTGCTTTATCAGCGTTTTCCAAAGCTACTTCTATTAACTCAATCAATTTAGATTTTATATCCATTTTCTTTCGTTCCTCCGATAGATTTATCTTTAGGACTGCCTGTGTGTACACAGTACCTTATACTAATTCCATATTTAATGAAGGATAAAAATTTGCAATTTATCCTTGAATCTTTGTCTAAATTGCAAATTTTTATCTACTGTTTTAAATGTAATTAGTATTAATTATTGCCTGTAATTATAAATAATAAAAATAAGACCTTGAGGGAAAATTTCAAATGAAGAAAAAGTTTCCCTCAAACTCCCTTTAAACAGACTTTATCAAAAAAAGACAGAAAATTTTATCATGCCCTTTAAAAACAAAAAAACATACCGTAGGTAGTATATACCTACGGCATGAAAATTTCAACAGCCTTGTTAATATTTATAATTTCCAAAGGAAGCAGAGGGCCTTTTTCTCCGTCTAGGGAGGAAATAAGCAGTGATTTGTCGTCCGGTTCTTTGGTTAGTTCTACTTTGATGTAACTGTCCCGGAAAAAGATTATTCCAGGGTCGTTTATATGGTCGTTTATCAGAACTTTGAAAATCAGTCTGCTTAAACCCGGAAAGGGCAGAGCCTTTACAGCCAAGAATTCAAATTCACCGTCGTTTATTTTGGCGTCCGGAGCCAATTTCGAAAAACCGCCGGTGCCGCAGGTGTTAAGCACCAAAAACAGGAAGATGTCCTCCGTGATAACTTCACGGGAATTCGTAATTTTAACCGGTATGGCCGACAGACCGGGAAGCTGCTCCAGACCTTTAATGTAGTAGGCGATTTTGCCCAGAGCGTCTTTCCACTGCTTGTCTATGGTTTGCGAAACGTCGGAGAAGTGTCCCGCACCGCAGACGTTAATAAAAAAGCTGCCGTTTGCGAATCCTATATCCGTAAAAACTTTTTTGCCCTTGGTAATTACCTTTGCGGCATTTACCGGCTCTTTGGGTATGTTGAGAAAACAGGTGAAATCGTTGGCGGTTCCGCAAGGAAGTAACCCCAGAGGGATTTTCAAGCCCCTACGCATAAGGGCGGTTACAGCCATGTTTATGCTTCCGTCGCCGCCTGCAATAACCAGGGCGTCATAGGAGGGCGACATTTGGAAGATATGGTTTGATATATCCCCGTAAACTTCGCTGCGAAACAGGTGTGTTTCGTAGCCGCCTTTTTGGAACTCATCAACGCAGGAATCTATTTGAGATTTAAAGCTCATGTCACCGCAATTGGGATTATAGATTAGTTTCAGCTTTCTCAAATTTGCCAACCTTTCCGTACAGCTCTATTAAGAACAATTGAATATAGGTTGCGAACAGTATCATAAATATATCTCTGATCCAACGGGGTATCAGGAAGTAAATTATAGCGCCGTCTTTGGGAATAAACCCGTAGATTCTGAATATGAACGTATTAACAGTGGTAAACAACACTGTGGGTATAGCAACCGAAACGATAAGTTTGATTGCACGGCTGTACAATACAGGGTTTTTGCTTTTCCACAGAACTGTGGTTACTATGAAGGACAGCAAACCCACAACGCCCGAAATAGTCATAGCGTAGGACATAAATTCGATTTCTTTTACATTAAGCAAAAATGCTGCAAATGCAGAATCGGGCATATAGTTTAACGCAAGTATGTTGACCAAACCAAGCCCTGTGCATACTATGAATATTCCGGCACAAATCATGGGCAACATCTTTGTGTTTACTTTTTTAAGCCACATCCAAATCAGGCCGGACATAAGCACGTCCAATATGGAGGTAAGGGTTAATTCGGGCAGAAATGGTCCGCCTTCGGGACGTAACATATAAGACAGTATGTCCGTAATTCCGGCGGCTATACCGCCAAACAAAGGGCCTATGGCTATGGCGATAAATCTAAGCAGAGGGCCGCCAAAGGAAATTCTCAAAACCGGCGAACCACCCAGAAGAATATCCATGCGGGTCAGATTGACGATTACGGCAAGCGCAATAATCATGCCGGTTACTGTAATTTTCTTGTTTAAATCTTTTGTTTTGCTCAAGAGTATCTCTCCAATTCTTTTGTAAGAGTAGCGTCTTTTAAACCCTTAAGATTTATCGGACGTTATTTGCGGCAGATTTACCGGTTCCGCTGACCTTGGCATAAATTTCCATCAAAAAGATTTGTATGTAAGTTGAAAAAATTATCATGCAGAAGTTTTTAATCCATCTGGGTATCATAAAGTATATAATATCCGGGTTGTCGGGTATAAAATTGTAAGAACGTAAAACAAATGTGTTAATAGTGTTCACAAACATGGACGGTACGCCTATCGCAAGGGTAAGCTTAAGCGCCTTGCCAAACAGCTCCGGGTTCTTTTTCTTCCATAGCAGCCCGGTTACAAAATAGCCTACCAAACCTATCAATCCTACCGTAATCAGGGCATATGAAAGAGCCTCTATGTCTTTCATGCTTGTTAAAAACTTTGCAAACCCAGATTCGGGAAGATAACTCATGGTAAGTACATTAACTGTGCCTATTATTCCTGACAAACCGAAGGCACCTAAATACAACCAAGAGAAGGATTTGTTATTTGTGTTCTTTATCCACTTCCAAATTAAGCCCGTCATTAAGCAGTCAAAGGCAGCCGTAAAGGCTATTTCGTAGAAGTAAGGGCCACCTTCGGGCTTTAGGACATAGCTTAAAAAGTCAGTCAAACCGCCTGCTATGGCACCGAAAATAGGGTCTATGGCGATTGCTATGAATTTTAGCAGTGGGCTAGCCAATGATACCCTTAAAATTGGTGAACCGCCTATGGGAATGTAAAATCTGGTCAGATTGACCAGTACCGCAAGGGCGATTATCATTCCCGTCATGGTGAGTTTTCTTGTGAAGTCTTTCTTTTGTGAGTACACCAAACTATCCTCTCATTCTTATTCTAATCCTTTTGTCGCAGGATTAGTCATATGTAGTGGTTAAATTCGGAAGATTACCCGAACTTAAAAATTTTACGGCACGCATAAGAAACAATCAATTTGTTATGCTTTTGCCGTAACAAATCGTGTTTGTGAACGATTTTGTATTATTTAATAATATACTCACAAATTTTGAAAATTGCAATATAAAAATTTCAGTTTTTTGTATTTTTAAAACGGAAACCTAACCACCGAAACGATTTCTCTCAACAAATAAGTGAAAATATACTGAATTAACAAGTAAAAGCTGCCTGCATAACAGGCGATGTTTATTATTTTTGAAAGCGTTTTTTTATCTGAATCGAAAAATATTTCTATAACAGACTGAACACAGGAAATTAATATAATTTGACCTATCAGAACCATAAATTCTTTCATTTTTCTACCCC
>CAYMOU010000063.1:0-15959 GCA_964392115.1 uncultured Defluviitaleaceae bacterium
CATTGGCATTTTTACTAAAATTTGTAAACAATGGTCTGCATTTACGACCGGTTTGACAAAAAGTTTGCATACTTTAGCGTAATATATTATAATGAGGATTAATTAATCGATTCATCACACCATGGTTGTGGTTAGGATAGCTTGAATCGGCAGTAAAACCAAAGCAAGGGGCTTATGGCAAACAAGCTAAACCGAGGGTTTCCGGCACCGGCAGAAAACCGGAATATGGGGCGGTTGAATTGTCATATACCGAAAAATGCTTTAACCGACACGGGTTAACGGTCGGGAAAAATTAATTGGGAGGTTATGTTTTGGTTCCTGAAATTATTGCTTTTTTACTTTATTTTATATTGGTGCTGTGGGTTGGAATTTATTTTTACAACAAATCCAACAACATCTCCGATTACTTCCTTGCCGGAAGAAAATTGGGCAGCTGGGTTACGGCTTTAAGTGCCCAAGCTTCGGATATGTCCGGTTGGTTGCTTTTGGGTCTGCCTGCGGCGGCTTTTACAAGCGGTTTGTCGGCTTCGTGGATAGCCATAGGCTTGGCTGCAGGTACATATCTTAACTGGAAACTGGTTGCCGCAAGGCTGCGTCGTTTTACAGCGGTAGCCGGGGACTCTATCACAATTCCTCAATATTTGCAAAAACGCTTTTTAAGCGAAAATTCAGCGGTACGTTCCGTTTGTGCCATCATAATTTTTGTTTTCTTCCTTATATATACCGCTTCTGCATTTAACGCCGGTGCTAAATTATTCCAAAACGTTTTTAATCTGGACTATACCCTGGCTTTAACCATAGGTGCTTTGGTAATTATATCCTACACCTTCCTTGGCGGTTTCCTTGCGGTTTGCTGGACTGACTTTTTCCAAGGAATGCTTATGTTCCTGGCCTTGATAATTGTGCCTGTGGTAGCCGTAATAAGCACACCTAACTTTTCCGCCGAGATGCTTACTTCTATAGGCGGTGCAAACTATCTTAATCTTATGGGTGGCAGCGATTTAGGCTTCATTGCCATATGCTCAAGCCTGGCTTGGGGTTTGGGATACTTTGGTATGCCCCATATACTCACCAGATTTATGGCTATCAGAAGCAGCTCCATGATTAAGAAAAGCCGCCTTATCGCCATGATATGGGTAGTGGTTTCTTTGCTTGCGGCGGTAGTGGTTGGTATGGTTGGTTTTGCTTACGCAAGTTCTTCGGGGCTTATTACCACAATTTCAGACCCCGAAACCATCTTTATGAGCCTTGTTTCAAAGTTACTGCCCGGATTTATAGCCGGCGTTTTGCTCTGTGCCATTTTGGCGGCTGTAATGAGTACTGCCGACTCCCAGTTATTGGTAACAGCTTCCGCTATATCCAATGACTTTTACAAGGCTATATTCAGAAAAAATGCTTCCGATAAGGAACTTATGTGGGTTTCAAGGCTTTCTGTGCTTGCCATAGCAATTATTGCTTATCTTCTTGCACTTGACCCGAAAAACACGGTTATGGGATTGGTTTCCTATGCCTGGGCAGGCTTGGGCGCCGCCTTTGGGCCGGTAATATTACTGTCCCTGTTCTGGAAACGCATGACCATGATGGGTGCAGTAGCCGGTATGGTTGCCGGTGGTGCTACCGTTCTTCTTTGGGAAAATGTTAAGGTTCTGTCTGAAACAGGCTTGTACTCCATTATCCCGGGCTTTGGCTTGGCTTTAATAGCTGTAGTTGTGGTTTCTTTCATGGGTAAAGAGCCGAGCGCAGATGTTATTAAGTTATTTGAGCAAGCAAGCCGTGCTGACATTGACAGCATTGCAGATGCCGAATAATTGAATAATGAGCAACAAAAAAACTCCGTACCGGTTAAGGTTGCGGAGTTTTTTTGTGAACTTTGTGGGGTCGGGGTTCTGTGACCACCGCCATACCACCCGGCAAATTCGGCCTTTACAGGAATAAATATGAATAACGATGCACAAACCGGCAGCTTACAGTAACTTATCCGGATTAAGACATTCCAATTCCGGCAAAACAAAAATACCGTTCTTTCTTATTAAAACATCATCAAAATATATCTCTCCGCCGCCGTATTCCTCGGTTTGTATACAAACCAAATCCCAATGCAAGGCAGAATCATTACCGTTATAGGCCTCTTTATAAGACGAACCCGGCGTAAAATGGAAGGAGCCCATAATCTTTTCATCGAAAAGTATGTCTTTCATAGGCTTTTTAATATGAGGATTAACGCCAATGGCAAATTCACCGATATACCGTGAACCTTCGTCCATATCAAAAATTTTATTTATTCTTTCGGTATCGTTAGCGGTTGCGTTAACAATTTTACCGTCTTTAAACTCCAAACACACATTTTCAAACACAAAGCCGTCATGGTCGGAAGGCGTGTTATAGGTCACTTTTCCGTTAACGGAATCTTTTACAGGTGCTGTGTAAATTTCGCCGTCCGGAATATTGCATTTACCGGAACATTTTTTTACCGGAATATTGGCTATAGAGAAGCTTAAATCCGTATCCTTGCCAACTATGCGAACCTTGTCGGTACGTTCCATAAGCTGTTTCAGCGGTTCCATGGCTTCGTCCAGCTTGCTGTAGTCAAGGTTGCAGACATTGTAGTAGAAATCGGCAAAGGCTTCGGTACTCATACCGGAAAGTTGCGCCATTGAAGGGTTGGGGTAACGCAAAACCACCCATCTTTTTTTCAGGCGTGTAATTGTGTGTACCGGTCTGTTGTAAAGACGTTGGTAAAGGTTCATGTTATCCCCGGGAACATCGGAGCTTTCCGCAGAGTTGGAAGCGGCACGAATGCCTATATATGCATCCATTTGTTCCATACGGCGTTCGTCAACCTCTGCAAGGAGTTTTGCTTGGTCTTCGTTAATATTCAGCAAAAGTTCACGCTGGGTTGTTTCGTCGTAAATGTGGGCAAAGGGCATAGCACCCACTTTATAAGCTTCTTTTATGCATAAATTCAAAAGCGGAATAGCGTCTATACCCTTACATTCTATAAGGATTTTTTCGCCGGCTTTTAGTTCCACCGAGTAATTAATTAAATTTTTAGCCAGTTCTTGATTGCGTTGGTCCATGGTTTCCTCCGACTGTTTTATTGTGATAAAAATTTATCTACATTTATTATTAACAATTACGTGTATATTAAAAATTTTTTGGGGTTATGTATATTTTTTTATAATATGGTAATTATTATTATTGTACCCTTAATATTTTAAGGAACTGCTTTTACACCCTTTATTGTTGGTTTTGCGTGGTTGTTTAGCTCTTAAAGGGTATAAAAGTACTTATCATATGCGGGCGATTATATTGGCGCATATGTATTCATCCCCCCTCAACCTGGTCTCAATCCCCCCTTGAGTCCAGGTCTTTTTGTGTCCGGAAAAGCGGAATTGGCGGAAAAGTTTATCCCTCATACAAATTCTGTTTACACAGCGGATAAAATGGGGAATCAATTGTAAACTCCCTCTTTCCAAAAAAGCCGAACAAAAAAGATTGGTAATGGGTTTCTAAAGGAAATGTACAACGAGTTTTCCGGTAAAACTCTGTAACCCCGAAAATTAAGGGTTTTTCGAAATTCTGTACATTTATAAGTCTTATAGAATTTTTAAAAATTATGTGCAAAAAATATGTGTAAAAAAAATATGCAGATTCAAAAAAACTGCCAAAAATTATTTATGTCAACGCAAACCTGTGCTATTGACTTTTGGGGATTGATGAATTATAATAGCAATGTCCGTGCTAGCCGGGGAGTTAGCGGTTCCCTGTCGCTCGCAGTCCGCTATAGCGAGGTTTAAGCCGGTCTTTAGGCTACTCCTTTGTGGGGTCTGCCCCTTGTAAGTGGTGTTGACGTTTGAGTCTCACGCAATGGACGCTTGTGAAGCGTGTCAGGTTCGGAAGAAAGCAGCACTAAGCAATTCCGTCTGTGTGTCGTGAGGGTGCTTGAATCGAGCAAACTGCAAGGGTAACGTCCGGAAAGGAATGTCAACAGCCGGTGCACGGGCTTTAAATTATTTAAAGCCCTTTTTTTATTTTACGGGCAGTTGAAAACTTATAGTTTAAAACCAATACAAAAATTAATATTTATATTACAGCAAAATACAATCTCACCCGGGTGAAATTGTATTTTTTTTGTGCCTATTTCAGCCCATTTCACGTCTGCCCTCCAAGGCTCGGGACAGGGTAACACGATCTACGTGTTCCAAGTCGCCGCCTATGGGCACGCCGTGGGCTATGCGTGTTACCTTTACGCCCAAGGGTTTCAGCAGTTTGTTAATGTACATGGCTGTTGCTTCGCCTTCGGTGTTGGGGTTTGTGGCCAGGATTATTTCTTGGATAGGCTCAGTTTTCAGGCGTTCCAGCAGTTCTTTTATTTTCAGCTGACCGGGGCCTACGGAGTTTAGCGGAGAGATTGCACCGTGCAAAATATGGTAGGTGCCGGAAAATTCGCCGGTGCGTTCGTACGCCGCCATATCCTTGGGTTCTTCCACCACCATAACCGTGGTTTGGTCACGTTTGGTTGATTTGCAAATGGTGCAAGGGCTTTCGTCTGTAAAATTACAGCAGCGTTGGCAGTATTTAATGCTTTCCCGGGCCTCCAGAATCACTGAGGTTAGGGCACGGACGTTTTCCGGCGGCTGGTTAATAATGTGAAAAGCAAGCCGTTGAGCAGACTTGCTTCCTATGCCGGGCAGCTTGGTCAGTGTGTCAATCAGCTTGCTTAAAGGGTTACCGTAAAAGTTCATCAGAACATTCCGGGAGGTAAACCCATGCCTCCGGTGATTTTGGACATTTCGGAGTTTACCATAGCTTCAACGTTTTGGAGGGCAAGGTTTACGCCGGATACCAATAAATCTTGCAAGGTTTCTGCTTCTTCCGGGTCCAGCAGGTCTTTGGAGATAATGATTTCTTGGATTTGTTTGTTGCCGTTGGCAATTACTTTAACAGCGCCGCCGCCTACGGTTGCTTCTTGGGTACGGTCGCCCATATTTTCTTGGATTTCAGCCATTTGTTTTTGCATTTTTTGGGCTTGTTTAATAAGATTGTTCATATTCATGCCGGGCATCATGCCCTGTCCTTTAGCCATAATGTTCCTCCTGTGTGGGTATGGATTGATAAAAAATAAGACCTTGAGGGAGAAAACTCCCGCTTTCCAAACAAAGTCCGAATATAGGTTGTTCAAGGTAAAGCTAAGTTTAAACTTACGAAGAAATTAATACTAATCGCCGGGTTACCTTAGGATTAGTCGTTGTCGCTTATAATTATATATTCATCCGGGAAATCTGTAAAGTTTGATTTTGAGGGTGAATTTTGTTGGTTTGGTGTTGGTAGTGTAAATTTCAGGTTATAATTTTTGTTAAACTTTGATTCCAAGTCTTGTTTGATCAGGATTTCCTTGCTTTTAATAAAGTCCAGTATTTTTTCGTCTGTGGTGCTGGTGATTTCTATGGTTAAGAGGTCGTTTTGAAGGTTGACCGGTCGGGAGTTGCTTAGTTGGAGCTTTATGGTTGGCATTTTGATGTTGTTAATCAAGGTGTTCCAGTAGCTTTGGATGGTTTTAAGCTCGTCACTTTGGGCTGCCATGGGTGGTTCGGTAGACGGAGTTGGCTTTTTGGGTGACAAATCCTCCAAGCCGGTTAGGGTTAGTTCAGTGAAGTCGTCCTCCGGTTGGGCTGTTGCGGTAGCCGTGGTTTGGGGTTTAAGTTCCTCTTTTAAGGGAAGATTTTTTGGAGCCATGCCCTGTTCCAAGGCTTTTTCCAGGCTTTCCAGGCGGGTAATCAGTGCGTCCCGACTATCCGAGGTAAAAGGGTGACAAAGCTTAATACAAAGCACTTCAAATAAAATCCGCTCGTTTGAGGAGAATTTCATTTGTTGTTGCAAGGCTGAAAGTTCGTTTAAATAATAAATTAATGTATCTTGGGAGATACTTTCGGCGAACTCCCGGTATTTTGGCTTGGTTTCGTTGGAAAGGTCAAGGGCGTGAGAATTAAAATCGGTATTTTTGGATATAAGCAGATTTCGTAAATGCACGGTTAAATCCGCAACAAAACGGCTTATATCCCTGCCGGACATAACTGTCTCTTGAATTATATCCAAACATGCTATGCTGTTTTGGCTGTTTAGGGCCTCGGTAATTTTAAAGAAGACCGCATCATCCGCCGAGCCTACTATGCCCAATACTTTCTCCAAGGTAATATGCTCGCCGTAAAAGAAGGTTACGCATTGGTCCAGTATGCTCAAGGCGTCACGCATGGCACCGTCACAAATACGCACTATATACCGCAGGGCCTCGTCCTCTATATTTATGCCTTCGGATACGGCATAGCCCTTGATGGCCTGTACCATTTCTTCCAAGGGAATACGGCGAAAATCGAAGCGTTGGCATCGTGAGTGTATGGTGGCCGGGATTTTATGCGGGTCGGTGGTAGCCAGAATAAAAATAACGTAGGACGGCGGTTCTTCCAGAGTTTTTAACAGTGCGTTAAAAGCTCCCGCAGACAACATATGCACCTCGTCTATAATGTATACCTTATATTTACCCTCTGTAGGCGCATAGCGGACTTCTTCCCGTATATCACGGATATTTTCCACACCGTTATTGCTGGCGGCGTCTATTTCTATGACGTTTAGACTGTTTTGCCTTTCGATTTCACGGCAGACTTGGCATTCACCGCAAGGCTCGGCGCCGTTTTGGGCAGTGCAGTTTACGGCGGCGGCAAAAATTTTTGCGGTGGAGGTTTTGCCGGTGCCTCTGGTGCCGCAAAAAAGGTAGGCGTGGAAAATACGCCCGGAATTTATTTGGTTTTGCAAAGTTTGTACTATATGTGTTTGTCCCACAACATCGCTGAATTTTTTAGGCCGCAATTTGCGGTACAGTGCTGTGTACATCGGTTCACCTCTGTAAGCATTTCATTAGATGTACTGTGTTTTCCGACAGTATATAATCCATTTTTTTGTAGAATTTGTAGGCAGGAATTGTTGATTGGGTGGCTAGGGTAACTACCTCCACGGCATATTCCCGGCTTAATCGGGCTTCGATTTCGCTCAGGATTTGCTTGCCCAGACCCCTACCCTGAAATTCATGCCTTACGGCTATTTCTTTTATATCATAACTTATATTGTTGAAATAATCCACAATTATTCCCAAACAAAAACCCAAAACCGTGTTTTTCACCGTGTAGACAAAGCCCAAGAATTTCGGGGTTTCTTCCAAGTCGCAAAAATATCGTTCTATGTTCTCGGTGGTTAAGAAGGTAAATTCAAAGGGTTTTTGGTGAAAGGTTTTTAAAAACAATGCCACGCAATCGGCCCTGTGGGAGGCTTCATATTTTATCAGCACGGTATCGCTCCTTTTCAATAAAAGGTTCGGCTCGAAAAGAATAAGACCTTGAGGGAAACTTTTTCTGAAGAAAAAGTTTCCCTCAAACTCCCTTCAAAAAGACTTTAATATTAAGTGAATTAAGTTTTATCGATTCTCAAGATATGGTTTAATCCTCGTTTATATTTATAGCCTTAAAAAATTTATTCTAACCCCTTTTCAAAGGCAATCTTTTGATTATAATTAGGTTATGTAAATATTTTCCGCAATCAAGCCGTTTACTGTATAAAAATGTAAGAAAGTTAAAGGTATAATAAGAAAATTTTTATACCCTTGTTTTCGGCTCTGTGATAAAATAACTTTCTCATGTAAAATATTGTGAGTATTGTTTTTTAACGAAAATTATCAAAGTTAAATATAAAATTAAGGTTGAAAAGGGGAATAATATGATTTTTAAACGTTCCGCCGGAGTTTTGGTTCACCCCACAAGTTTTCCCGGGCCTTACGGCATAGGTGATTTGGGTAAGGGTGCTTATGATTTTGTGGATTTTTTAAGATACGCCGGCCAGAGATTGTGGCAGATTCTGCCCTTAGGGCCTACAAGTTACGGGGATTCGCCTTATCAGAGTTTTTCCACCTTTGCGGGAAATCCTTTGCTTATCAGTCCGGATTTGCTTGAGGAAGAAGGTTATCTTGCTCCGGAGGATTTGGAAGAAATACCGGATTTCGAGCCCGATTCGGTTGATTACGGCAAGGTACTGAAATATAAAACAGGGCTGTTTACCAAAGCTTACGAAAATTTTCAAAATTCCGCAACCTCCAATCAAAAGGACTGCTATAAAAATTTCTGCGAACGCAATAAATTTTGGTTGGACGATTATGCCCTGTTTATGTCCTTGAAGGAGTACTTTTTTGAAAAACGTTCCGAAACCATAGATACTCCGGAGTACAAGAAATTTAAAACGTCTACCATAAAATACGTGCCGGAAAATACGGCAGACGATATGTTTTACGGTGCCGCTTGGCAAAGCTGGCCAAAGGATATACGGGAGCATAAGGAATCCGCCGTTACGGAATACACCGAGTTGCTGTCAGAGCAAATCGGCTATCATAAGTTTTTGCAGTTTGAGTTTTTCAGACAATGGTTCGAGTTAAAAAAATACGCCAACGCATTGGATATTAGCATAATCGGTGATATTCCCATATTCGTTGCCATGGATTCCGCCGATGTTTGGGGTTCTCGGAATTTATTCAGATTTAACCGCTATGGGTATCCCTTGGATATAGCCGGAGTGCCGCCGGATTATTTCAGTGCCACAGGTCAGCTTTGGGGTAACCCTACCTATAACTGGAAGGAACACAAGGCAGACGGCTTTGATTGGTGGATTAAGCGTATTTCCTATACCTTGACCATGACAGATATTTTAAGGATAGACCATTTCCGAGGGTTTGATGCCAATTGGAGCGTGCCTTTCGGCTCTGAGGACGCCGTAAACGGAGAATGGCGCAAAGGGCCCGGTTTACCCTTGTTTGACGCTGTTAAGGAACGTCTGGGCGGCTCTTTGCCCATAATCGCCGAGGATTTGGGTATAATCACCGAAGAAGTAGAGGAATTACGTGATAAGGCAGGCTTACCGGGTATGCGTGTCCTGCAATTTGCCTTTGGTGATACCTCTGAAAACCCATATTTACCGCATAATTATACCACATCCAACACGGTGGTTTACACAGGAACCCATGACAATGACACCTGTATAGGTTGGTATCAAAACACCACCGAATACGAAAAGGACCATTTCCGCCGTTATTCCAATGTTTCAGGAGAGGAACCCAACTGGGATATGATACGCCTTGCCATGTCATCTGCGGCTAATTTGGCTGTGTTTCCCATACAGGATTTATTGTCTCTGGACAGCAAGGCCCGAACAAATACGCCCGGTATAGCCGTGGGTAACTGGCAATTCCGTTACACCAAGGATATGCTTAATCTTAACATAGCCCAAAGGCTCATGTACTTAAACTGCCTGTTTAACAGGAATAATCAGGAATGTAAAAAGTAAAAATATCGTTTGATATTTATGGGGAACCGGTTAAAAATACAGTGTTTTATTATCAGAAAATTTGTTGAGGGAGAGAAGCTTTTTTATGATGAAAAAGGCTTCTCTCCCTCAAGCATTTCTCCGAAAATCCATATAGCCTGTTACAAAATCTTTCCCTTATCCGGGTCAAAGACAAAACCTTTGCCTTGGGGATTTGAAATATAATTGCGATACTTACCCAATTTCACACGGAGGGATTTAATGCACAGCTCTATGGCTGCCTTTTCTCCGTGGCTGTACCAAGCCTGATTAAACAGGTCGTCCAAGCTGAAATACTGCCTGGGGTTTCGTGCAAAGAAAGAAATCAGCTTAAATTCCGGCTCGTCGGTTTCTATACCCGTGCTGTTCACAAAAACCGTTCTTTTGATTTCATCTATGGTCAGTACGCCGATTTTAAGGGTCATTCGTTCCGGCTCCGTTAAAATACGCTTGGCTACGGTACGCATTTTAACCAGCAACTCCCCGGATTTATAGGGCTTTTGCAAAAATTCGTCATTGTCCTTGTTAAAGAAAGGGCTTTTAAAAATATCCGCTTGATAAGGGCCTATTATTATAACGGAAGTTTGGGATTTTTCACGAACGGCTTTTAATATTTCCATTCCGTTACAGTCCGGGCCGCAATCTATAACAACCAAGTCGTAGTACGTGGCGGCAAGTTTATCCGCTGTTTCGTCCCTGCTGTGGGATTCATCGCAGGAAAAGCCCTCCAACTCGGCAAAATTCTTAATAAAGTTTCGTATTTGGCGGTCATTGTTAACCATCAGAACCTGCATAGCCAAACCACCTTGCATAGTAAATTCTAAGTCTAAACCGGCAAAAGCCGTATTAAACAATATTTTAGCCTTTTACAATTATATCATACTAAATGGTTTTTTGCAGAGAAAAATTAATACGGATAACAAAGTTAAAGCGCAAAGATTAAGATGGTTTAAGTAAAACCGGATACGGTATGTAACGAGTGATGTCTTATAGAGGTTTTGCTTTATAAAATTACGAATAATTATTGACCGTTATGCATATTTCCGGTAATTTTGTACTAACATTTAACGGAGGTGTAAGGATGAAAAAACAAATTCTAAGCTTTTTAAGCGGATTGGTAATAGGAGCTATACTTTTAACTTCCACTTTTGCATACGCCGAAACCAAGCAACTTATAGAAGCTGTTTTTGGTAGTGTTAAACTTGTTATTAACGGTATTCCCATCCTAGACGATACCTTGCTTTATAACGGTACTACTTATGTGCCCATAAGAGCCATGTCTTTTTATTTTAACAAAGATGTAAAATACAATGACTCTACCAAAACAGCCTATATTAACGACAAACCCTCAACCGCTCCTTATGAAACTGTGGGCACAGGTTATGGGTCCGACTCAGCCCAAAGGCCCACGGTAAATGAGGATTATGAACAAAGCAGGTTTAAGACATATGTGGGTATTATGGCGTATTTAGCTGAAAACTATTCGCTTTTGGAAACAGACATAGGAAAGTGTGAAATCACTTTTCATGTGGCTGCAAATATGGATAAAATACGCCCGGAAGACTTTCAAATAATAGGTATGTTACCCCAAGACTACTTTATAGAATTAAGTACAGCCAATAACAGAACCTATTCTAAGACGGACTACATAAATGCAAAGGCTCAATTGAAAAAGCATATGGAAACCGTAGCATCCGATTTAATTAAGAAGATGCCCGATAAAAAATTCCTGGGGTATTACAATTACAGCTACTACAAATACGAGCATATAAATCAAGACATTGTTTATTACCAATACCATACATGGTCAAACTTTGGCAATTACAGTGATGCAAACGCCTTATACGATAACTATACTCCGCAAAGCTCTATAACTTGGCTTACGGACAGAGACTCTAAATTTGCTTATTAAAAACTTTCAGGGTGTGCTTTTTAAAGCAAATGCGCCGGTATAATAAGGGTAAGATTTTGTTTGTATACAAACAATGCAAAAACCGTTCTGTTTCATAAGCAGAACGGTTTTTTGGTTTTATGCTTGGCTTTTAGGAAAGAGGAGTTTTGAGGCTGTTTAATACTACAACCTTTCACGCTCCGTAAACCCGGTATGCAAAAGCCTACGTGCCTTATCTCCGTAGAATTCGCCCAGATATTCCTCGTAAATTCGGATTACGTCATGGTTATCGTGGGATTTGCGTAGTTCTTTGTTTCTGTCCTCTTGATAGATTGCCTCCGCACGTTTCAGCACCACGTCTGCGTCGCCGTGGTGATAGGGCTGTCCTCCGCCGCCTACACAGCCGCCCGGGCAGGCCATGATTTCTATGGCGTCGTAATTTTTCTCGCCGGAACGTATGGCTTCTAAAATGGCACGGGCGTTGCCCAGACCGTGGGCTATGCATATGGTAAATTCTCGGTCGCCTATGTTAACCTTGGCTTCTCTAATGCCCTCTATGCCACGAAGTTGGGTAAATTCAATGGTTTCCAAGGGTGTTTTGGTCAGCCATTCGTAGGCTGTACGCAAGGCGGCCTCTATTACGCCGCCGGTTACACCAAAGATTACTGATGCTCCGGTGGATTTTCCCAAAGGCAGGTCAAATTCACCTTCGTCCATGTAACGCAAATCCAACCCGGCTTCACGTGCCATCATGGATAATTCCCGGGTGGTCAACACGAAATCCACGTCTTGCAGGCCGTCGTTGGAAAGTTCTCGTCTGGAGGCCTCGTATTTTTTGGTAACGCAGGGCATAATTGATACGTTTACTATATTTTTAGGGTCTAAATCGTGTTTTTCGGCGTAGTAGGTCTTTACCATAACGCCCATCATTTCGTGAGGAGATTTACAGGATGAGGGTATATCCAGCAAATCCGGGAATTGATGCTCTATAAATTTAACCCAAGCCGGGCAACAACTGGTAAGTATAGGGAAACGACCGCCTTGTTGTATGCGGTGTATTAGTTCCGAGGCTTCTTCGATTATGGTTAAATCGGCGGCAAAGTCTGTGTCGAATACCCGGTCAAAGCCCAGCCGGCGCAGCAGGGTTACCATTTTTCCCGTAACTATCGTTCCCGGCTCGTAGCCGAAACATTCGCCCAGGGCTACACGAACCGCCGGAGCGGTTTGCACTACTACCAACTTATCCGGGTTGTGTATGGCGTCCCAAACGTCCTGAATGGAGTTGATTTCCGTTAAAGCCGCCGTAGGACAAACAGAGACACACTGACCGCAGAAGGTACACATGGTGTCGTTCATAGGCAGAGAATAGGCCGGCTGAACCACCGCACCAAAGCCCCTGTGAGTGGCTGAAAGTATACCGCAGGTTTGCACTTGGTTACACATTGTTTCGCAACGGCGGCACATAATGCATTTGCTTGTGTTGCGGTAAATTGCTCGGCTGGAGGCGTCTTTATTGTGGCCTATGGAATGCTCGCCTTTTAATTTCAGTTCGCCTCTGATACCCAGTTCAGCCGCCAATTGCTGTAACAGGCAGTTTCGGTTTTTTTCGCAAACAAGGCAATCTGTGGGGTGGTCGCTCAGAAGCAGCTCTACCATGGTACGTCTGGCAAGAATGGCATTGGGCGTGTTTGTATGAATTACCATGCCGTCCTCTACAAAGGTGGCACAGGCAGGCGATAAATTAACCCTACCTTCTATTTGCACCAAACATACCCTGCAACTGGCCACCTGATTAACCGCCTTTAAATCATGCAAATCCAGATGGCAAAGGGTAGGAATGCGTATATTTAATTCCCTTGCGGCGTCCAAAATAGTAGTGCCTTTTGGAACGGTCACAGGGGTTTCGTTGATTGTTAAATTTATATCACTCATGATGTCATCTCCTAGGTGTCAAGTGAAAGGGTAAGGGAAGTTGTTGAGAGGGTTGCCTGAGTTGGTTAAGAAATGTGGTTGTTTAGGAGATTAACGATTATATTTTTTGAATTGTATAGTTCTATTTAAGGGTTTGGGAAACTTAGAAAGTTTCCCAAACATTGCTTTATACTAATTCCATATTTAATGAAGGATAAAAATTTGCAAATTATCCTTGAATCTTTGTCTAAATTGCAAATCTTTATCTACTGTTTTAAATGGAATTAGTATTATCTATCTAGTAATGGCGTCAAAGGGGCATTTTGCGTAACAAACGCCGCAGCGCACACAAATATTTTTATCTATAACGTAAGGAGTAACTTTTCTTTCGCCGCTGATGCAGGATACAGGGCAGTTTTTCGCACAAATTCCGCAAGCCTTGCATTTTGCGGGAATTATATCGTAACTTAGCAGAGCCTTACAAACCCCGGCCGGGCAACGTTTTTCGTTAACGTGAGCCATATATTCGTCTCTGAAATAACGCAGAGTGGACAGTACCGGATTTGGCGCTGTTTGGCCCAAACCACAAAGAGACGAAACCTTAATCAGTTTGCAGAGTTGTTCCAGAAGTTCTATGTCTTGAATTGTTCCGTCACCTTCGGAAATTTTTGTTAAGATTTCCAGCAGACGTTTTGTGCCTATACGACAGGCTGTGCATTTTCCGCAGGATTCGTCTACGGTAAACTCCAAGAAGAAACGGGCGATGTCTACCATACAGGTGGTGTCGTCCATAATAATAAGACCGCCGGAGCCCATCATAGAGCCTGCTTTAAGCAAGGAGTCGTATTCTATGGATATATCCAGCAATTCAGCCGGTAAACAGCCGCCGGAGGGTCCGCCGGTTTGGGCCGCTTTAAATTCTCTGCCTTCCGGGATACCGCCGCCGATTTCGAAAACGATTTCTCTTAAAGTGGTACCTGCCGGAACTTCGATAAGGCCTGTGCAGTTAATTTTACCGCCCAAAGCGAAAACCTTGGTTCCTTTGCTTTTTTCCGTGCCTATGTCTGCAAACCAATCCGCACCTTTGTTGATAATAACGGGAATGTTTGCAAGGGTTTCAACGTTGTTAATAAGGGTGGAGTGACCCCAAAGACCACGTTCTGCCGGGAAGGGCGGTTTCAAGAAAGGCTCGCCACGGTTACCCATAATAGAGGACATTAAGGCGGTTTCCTCGCCGCAAACAAAGGCACCGGCGCCCAGTCTTACTTCTATGTCAAAGTCGTGCTTGCTGCCTAAGATTTCTTTGCCCAACAGGCCGTATTCACGAGCGGCGATTATGGCTGATTGTATACGTTTTACCGCTATGGGGTATTCCGCACGAATATAAACGAAGCCGTTTTTCGCACCTACCGCATAGCCGGCTATAATCATTGCTTCTATTACCGAGTGAGGGTCGCCTTCCAAGATGGAGCGGTCCATAAATGCACCGGGGTCGCCTTCGTCGGCGTTACAGATTACGTATTTTTGTTCGTCTTTGTAGTTGGAGGTAATTTCCCATTTTGTTCCTGTAGGGAAACCGGCGCCGCCTCTGCCCCGGATGCCGGAGCGTTTTATTTCGTCTATAAGTTGTTGCGGTGTCATTTGGGTTACGACTTTAGCAAGGGCTTGGTAGCCGTCCATGGCGATATATTCTTTTATATCTTCCGGGTTTATCAAACCGCAGTTTCTTAATGCCACACGCATTTGTTTTTTGTAGAAACCTACTTCCGTATAGGCTTTAATTGAATCGCCGTCTATGGTTTCTTTGTGGAGCAGGTGTTTTACCGGGCGACCTTTAAGCAGGTGTTCGGTGACTATTTCCGGTACGTCTTTTTCGGAAATTTTTATATAGAAGGAGCCTTCCGGATAGACTATCACGATAGGGCCCAATTCGCAAAGCCCGAAACAACCGGTGCGTACCACGGTTACTTCGTTTTCCAGGCTGTGGGCTTTGATTTCTTCGTTAAATTTGTTTATTACTTTTTCCGAACCGGACGAGGTACAGCCCGTACCTCCGCAGACCATAACATGAGACCTGTATCTTATCATTGAAATCCCCTATTCTTAAAAGAGCTAAAAGATTAAGACCTTGAGGGGTACTTTTTATTATGAAAAAAGCTTCCCTCAAATTCCCTTTAAAAAGACTTTAGCATTGTAATTCGATGTTAGTGATTTATTTGATAATTACTGTTAGTTTTATATTTGTTCCACGATTTTATTTGTGTATTTGTCCAAAAGATTGTCCAAGTCGTTAAGGGTAAGTCTACCGTAGACTTCATCGTTTACGGTTAGGACCGGGGCTAGGCCGCAAGCGCCTATGCATCGGGTTGCGTCTACGGAGAATTCGCCGTCCGGGGTACATTCGCCCACGTCTATGCCTATTCTTTCTTTGATACGCTCTATAATTTTGCCGGCACCACGTACATAACAGGCGGTACCCAGACAAACGTTGATTTTATATTTGCCCTTAGGTTCCAAAAAGAACTGAGAATAAAAGGTAGCCACGCCGTAGATGTTTGCCAGAGGAATTTTTGTTTCCTTTGCTATCATGCTTTGCACTTCTATTGGCAGGTAGCCGTATATTTCTTGTGCCGCTTGCAGTATGGGGATTAATGCCCCGGCGGATTGTGAATTGTCTTCGATGGCCTTAATCAGTTGTTGCTTTTGTTCGGGTGTGCTAAAGGTTTCCAAATATTTTCCTCCTTTTATATTAAGTCAAACT
>CAYMOU010000064.1:0-15907 GCA_964392115.1 uncultured Defluviitaleaceae bacterium
GTCTAGCGCGTATGCCAATTCCGCCACAACTGCTTACTGCAATTGATTTTTCTTGTGTTTTTTTGTGTTATTGTGCTGCCTCAAGTACAAAACGTATTATATATGACGACCGGTTAAATGTCAATACTTTTTTCAACTTTTTTTAAAGAATTTTTCAGGAACGTTTTCAGTAAATCTTGAAAAGTGCAAATTATCCCATAAAATCAAGGTTTTAGAGAGTAAGCGGAATCTTGAAACCTGATAAAATTTATATAATTATATCATAATTTCTTTAAAAAATAAGCCCGGAAGGCAAATATTTTAAAAAAATTTTTTTCCTTCCGGGTAAAAAACTCCGCCATAGAGACGGAGTTTTATTTTGCTTTTATATTTCTACAACACCTTCAAAAGATTTAACTGCATTGCCTGCCATATAAACAGCATCGTCGGTGTAGGTTACTTTAAGTTCGCCGCCGGGTAATTTAACGGAGATTTGCTGATTCTTTGTACAGTGACCGTTCAGAACCGCCGCTACCGCCGCCGCACAGGCTCCGGTTCCGCAGGCAAGGGTTTCGCCGCTGCCTCGTTCCCAAACACGCATTTTAATGGTGTTGTCGTCCATAACCTTTACGAATTCAACGTTTACTCGTTGTGGAAAAATGTTTAAGTTTTCCAGTTCCTTGCCGATGTTCTTTAAGTCTATGGTGTCCAATTCGTCTACGCCGCAGAATACCACACAATGCGGGTTACCCATGCTGACCGTGGTGATATGCAGGGTTTGACCCAAAATTTCAATGGGGTGGTTTACAAGGAAGCCGCCGTCCGGGTTTTGAATGCTGCATTCTTCCGACGACATAGCCATGGCTTTGCCCATGTCTACCTTTGCGCCAACAACCACGCCGTCTTTAATAAAGCATTCCACGTTTTTAATGCCGCTAAGGGTCTCGATGGTTATTTCCTTGGATTTTACTATGTTGTTGTCGTACAGATACTTGGCTACGCAACGTATGGCGTTGCCACACATTCTGCCTTCACTGCCGTCAAGGTTAAACATACGCATTTTGGCATGAGCCTTGTCTGACGGGCAAATCAGCACCAATCCGTCGCTTCCTATGGAGTAATGACGGTTAGACAAACGAACGGACAGAGCCTCGGGATTGGGGATTTCCTGTTTGTATAAATCAAAGTAAATATAATCGTTTCCGCAGGCGTTCATCTTAACGAAATTAACCTTTTGTCTGCGTGACTGCATTTCGTTAAGGTTTATAAGCTCTATGTTCATGGGTGAATATTTGCTTCTGATGCTGTCCGCCACAGCGTTTGCCGTATCCAAGGAAGTCAAGCAAGGGATGTTGCGTTCTACGGCCTTGCGTCTGATTTTAACGCTGTCGCTGGTGGGTGTTCTGCCTTTGGAAGATGTGGAAATTACGTATGCCACTTTTCCGCTTTCGATTAAGGAGATAGCGTTGTCCTCTTCCTCTGCTGTTTTGGAAACAACTGTGGTTCCCATGCCGGCTTTTCTGAGCAATTCTGCGGTTTTTTCCGTAGCGTACAATTCAAAGCCCATTTCATAGAATTTCTTGGCAATGGGAGTGATTTCCGGTTTATCCACATCACGAAGGGTAATAAGCACGCCGCCGTTTTTGTTTAATTTATAGCCTGCCGCCATTAAGCCTTTGTACAGGGCTTCTTCCAAGCAACTTCCTATACCCAAAACTTCTCCGGTAGATTTCATTTCAGGCCCAAGGTGACTGTCTACCCCGGACAATTTTTCAAAGGAGAATACGGGCACTTTTACGGCTATTTTAGCGCTTTCTTTGTGTATACCGGTTTTATAGCCAAGGTCTCTTAATTTTTCACCGAAGGAACAACGTGTAGCGATTTCTACCATGGGTATGCCCGTAACCTTGCTTAAATAAGGCACTGTACGAGAGGAACGAGGGTTAACCTCGATTACGTACAATTCGTTGCGATATATTAAGTATTGGATATTTACTATGCCCTTAACCTTCAGCGCAAGGCTTAATTTACGGGTTTGTTCCAGTATGGTCTCTGCCATGGATACGTCTATGCTTTGAGCCGGGTATATTGCAATGGAGTCCCCGGAGTGTACGCCGGTACGTTCTACGTGTTCCATAATGCCGGGAATAAGCACGTCTTCGCCGTCGCTGATTGCGTCTACCTCCAACTCTATGCCGGACATATAGCGGTCAATAAGTATGGGGTTTTCGATTTTTTGTGCAAGGATGATGTTAAGGTATTCTTTAATATCGTTGTCGTTCCAAGCGATAATCATGTTTTGTCCGCCAAGAACGTAAGAAGGACGAATTAATACGGGATAACCCAATTCGTTTGCGGCTTTTAAAGCCTCGTCCTTGGTTAAAACAGTGTGACCGGCAGGGCGTTTTATTGCCAGTTCTTCCAGCAAGGCATCAAAACGTTCTCTGTCCTCTGCCATATCTATGCTGTCCGGCGGAGTTCCTATGATTTTTACACCGTTGTTGTGAAGGAAGTTGGTAAGCTTAATAGCCGTCTGTCCGCCAAAGGCTACAACCACGCCGTAGGGTTTTTCTGTGTTGATAATGTGCATAACGTCCTCGTTGGTTAAAGGTTCGAAATACAATCTGTGGGCAGTGTCAAAGTCAGTACTGACGGTTTCGGGGTTGTTGTTTGCTATAACAACTTCGTAGCCCATGTTTTTTAATGCCCAAACACAGTTAACCGCAGAATAGTCAAACTCTATACCCTGACCTATACGTATAGGGCCTGAACCCAAAACAAGTACGGTCTTTTGAGGATTGTTAACAAACTCCAGGGCTTCGTTTTCTATTTCGAAACTGCTGTAGAAATAAGGTGTTCCTGCGGCAAATTCACCGGCACAGGTATCAACCATTTTATAAGAAGCGGAAAGGCGTTTCTTAATGGTCTGACCGGAAATTTTTTCGATAGTGCTGTCCAAGTAGCCGAATTTCTTTGCGGCTATATACAATTTATCGGTAAGTTCGGAAGTTTTTAAGGTTTCTTCCATTTCGGCCAAATGTTTAAGCTTAGCCAAGAACCATTGGTCTATACGAGTGATTTCGTTGATTTTGGATAATTCCACACCACGTTTTATGGCCTCGAACAAGACAAACAAACGCTCGTCGTCACAATTATGGAGTTTTTCCACGATTTCTTCGTCTGTTAAGTCAAAGAGTTTTTTGTAGTTCAAGGTATCCAAAGAAATTTCAGCACCACGGACGGATTTCATCAAGGCTTCTTCAAAGGAAGAACCTATAGCCATAACTTCGCCGGTAGCCTTCATTTGAGTTCCCAGTTCACGGTTGGCATAAACAAATTTATCGAACGGGAATCGTGGAAGCTTAACCACCACATAGTCTATGGCCGGTTCAAAACAGGCATAGGTTACGTTGGTAATTTGGTTTTTTATTTCGGATAAGGTGTAGCCTATGGCTATTTTGGTTGCTACACGGGCTATGGGGTAGCCTGTGGCCTTGGAAGCAAGTGCGGAAGAACGGGACACCCTTGGGTTAACCTCTATAACCGCATAATCCATGCTGTCCGGATCAAGGGCAAATTGACAGTTACAACCACCCTCAACTTGCAATTCGTTTACTATATCCAATGCGGCAGAGCGTAACATTTGGTATTCCTTATCGCTTAAAGTCATAGCCGGGGCAACAACTATACTGTCGCCGGTATGAACGCCAACAGGGTCAAAGTTTTCCATGCTACACACGGTAATGCAGTTACCTGCGGAGTCCCTGATAACTTCAAATTCTATTTCTTTGTAACCGCTTATACATTTTTCAACCAAGATTTGTCTGATGGGTGAAGCGTTAAGTCCGCCGCCGGCTACTTCTATAAGTTGCTTTTCGTCATATGCTATACCGCCGCCTGTACCGCCCAGGGTAAAGGCAGGTCTTATTATTAAAGGATAACCTATTTGATTTGCAAAATTAACCGCACCTTCTACGTTGTTTACTACCAAGGAAGGAATACAGGGTTGGTTGATTTTTTCCATGGTGTCTTTGAACATTTGGCGGTCTTCGGCTTTGTCTATGGTGTCCGGAGAGGCACCCAGTAATTTTACGTTGTATTTATCAAGGAAGCCTTCTTTTGCCAATTGCATGGAAAGGGTAAGACCGGTTTGTCCGCCCAAAGTGGATAATAAACTGTCCGGGCGTTCTTTTTCGATTATTCTTTTGACTATATCCAAGCTTAATGCCTCGATATAGATTTTGTCTGCCATAGTTTGGTCTGTCATAATGGTGGCAGGGTTGGAGTTTATAAGAACTACTTCCAAATTATCTTCTTTTAAGGCACGTAAAGCCTGGGTTCCGGCATAGTCAAACTCTGCGGCTTGTCCTATAACTATGGGTCCGGAGCCTATTACCAATACTTTTTTTATGTTCTTATTTAAGGGCATTTTTATTTTCCTCCATTAATGCAACAAATTTGTCATATAAAAATCCTGTGTCAAGAGTACCGCTTGTGGTTTCCGGTATGAATTGCACGGAAAATACAGGCATATCCGGGTATGTTAACCCTTCGCAAGTGCCGTCGTTTACGTTTACAAAACTGATTTTGGCATTGCTCGGGACAGATTCTTCCGAGACTATGAAACTGTGATTCTGTGTCGTTACATAAAGTTTGTTGGTTACTGTGTCCTTTACCGAATGATTGGAACCTCTGTGGCCGGATTTCATTTTTGTAGTTTTTGCACCGTTTGCCGTGGCAAGCAACTGGTGACCCAAACTTACAGCCATGGTGGGTATTTTCAAAGGCAGTAATTTTTTGATTTCATTCACGATATTTTCGTTATCGTTAGGGTTACCCGGACCGTTTGATAATATAAGCCCTTGAGGGTTCATGTCTAAAATTTGTTCTGCGGTTGTGTTATGGGGAACTTTTATGATGTTAATATTACGGAGACGGAGTTCTCTGATGATGTTTTGTTTGGTACCGAAGTCCCATAAAACAACTGTAAAACGTGGATTATCGCAAGGGAAATTCTCGATGGATTTGCAGGAGACTTGGGCTACGGCGTCGGAGAAGTCAAAGGACTTCAAACCGTCGGGTGAATTGTCGAAATCTATTTTGGCACGCATTGTTCCTTGTTCGCTGATGATTTTGGTCAATGCTCTGGTGTCTATATCATAGAGGCCTATAATATTGTTGGCTTTTAAAAAGGTGTCAAGATCGCCCTCACAACGGAAATTGGACGGCTCTCGACACCATTCTTTAACAACATATGCAGATAAATAGGGATTCAAAGTTGAATAATCAGAAGAAATAATACCATGGTTACCAATCAACGGAAAAGTTTGAACAACGATTTGCCCGAAATAATCGGGGTCGGAAAGAGTATCAAGATAAGCACCCATAGAAGTTGTAAAAACAACTTCTCCCATTGCTGTCCCTGTGGCACCGAAACTTTTGCCTTTAAAAAACATTCCGTTTTCCAGAGTTAAATAAATATCCTTCACGTTATACCTCGCTTTCTTTAGGTAAACACCGATTAAATCAATATTTTGAAAGATTCTCAAAATTATGTCTTAATCAGCGTTTCTTTTGCACTGTTGGGAGTGAACATACCTCTAGGCAAAGGGGTAGGGAAAGCAATTTTCCGAAAATGGGAAAAATCCTTTCCTTACCCCTTTGCCTTAAAACTTCCTCGTAACGGCTTTAGGAATAAAGGCGGTTTCGGAAGCGGTTTCTTATAGAATAAGTTTATATTAATCCAAAACGGTAATGCAGTCACCTGCTTTTACAGTACCGCCGGATATTACTTTTGTAAATATGCCTTCTTTCGGCATGATACAATAGCCTACTTGTTTTTTTATTTCACAGGCGTTGTGGCATTCTTTGCCGATTTTTGAAACTTCGTGCATGGTTTCGCCTATGATTAGTTTTGTTCCTACGGGAAGCGTATGCAATTCAAGACCGGTTGTGGTGATGTTTTCCGCAAAGTCGCCGGGATTTAGGTTTACGCCTGTTGAACGCATTTTTTCAACGGATTCGTCCGCAAGCAGACTTACTTGTTTAATGGGGTCGGCACCGCCGTGGGCATCGCCCTCTATACCGTAGTTAACGCAGAATACAGCTTGGTTCACCGGTGTTTTTTTCTTGCCCTTTTGGTCGCTGATATTTACGGAGACTACCTTGGCACTACAGGCTTCACGGTCACGTCTTACATAAACACCGGATTTACCGCCGGATTTATGTATCAAACGGATATTGCCTATAGTCATGCTGCGGTCTATAGCCTTGCACATATCGTAAATAGTCAGAGCGGCAACGGAAACGGCGTTAAGAGATTCCATTTCTATGCCTGTTTTTCCTATGGTGCTTGCGGAGGCTTCAATATGAATACAGTTTTGTTCTCTGTCAAGCTCAAATTGCAGCCATACCCCGGTTATAAAAATATTGTGACACATGGGAATGATGCTTGCCGTGTTTTTTGCAGCCATAATTCCTGCTGTTTGTGCTACGCTTAAAACATCGCCTTTGGAGATTGTGCCTTCTGCAATACGGTTCAAAGTTGCCGGTTTCATGTAGATACTGCCTCTTGCAACGGCTATACGTTTGGTATCCCGTTTTTCTCCTACGTCAATCATTTTGGGACGACCGTTTTCGTCCATATGAGTTAACATATCGTCAACCTCCAATCCTGTTCATTTCACGTTTTATAGGGGTTGCACCTTGAAAAAGCAGATGTTTTTCCGGTTTCAACATTATAGCATGAATTACACCGGATTTCAACAGTTCTTTATCGCCGGATTTTAAGGCGGGGCGCAAATCCACCTCTTGATCGGTATGTAAACAGGGTTTTAAATAGCCTTCGGAAGTTAAACGAATTTTGTTGCATTGGTTACAGAAGTGGTTACTTATAGGCGAAATAAAGCCTATTCTGCCCTTTGCACCGGGAATTTGATAATAGGAAGCCACGGAGCCTTTTTCAAAACAGGGTATTAAATTACCGAAATTTTTCTTGATATTCTTTTTAATTTCTTGTGCAGACATAAAGCTGTAAGGTAAATCCATATGAGCCGAACCTATGGGCATAAGTTCTATAAAGCGTACGTCTATGGGCTTGTCCAAGGTTAGCTTGGCAAAGTCTCCGATTTCGTCGTCATTAAAGCCCTTCATTGCCACCGCATTAAGCTTTATGGGGTACAAACCTATATCAGAGGCTATATGTATTCCTTCCAAAACCGGTTGTATGTTACCGCCTCTTGTTATATCAGTATATTTTTTCGGACAAAAAGTGTCAAGACTAATATTTATTCGTTTTAGACCGGCATTTCTTAAAGGCTTAGCCAATTGTGGCAGTAAGGTGCCGTTTGTGGTAAGCCCTATATCCGAAATTCCGTCGATAGCGGCGATTTTCTCCACCAGACCTATTATACCTTTACGAACCAAAGGCTCTCCGCCGGTAATGCGTACCTTGGTTATGCCCAAATCGGCAGCTGTTTCGGCAATTCGCACTATGTCCTCGAAGGATAAAATATCGCTGTGGTTGCGTTTTTCCACGCCTTGGGACGGCATACAATACCTGCAACGGTTATTGCATAAATCCGTAACGGATATTCTGAGGTAGTTAATGCTTCTGTTAAAACTATCCTTCATGACTGCACCTCTAATCTGCATAAGCAAGTTTGGGAAAAGGATTCAAAAGAGTAAGGTTATAGATTATATACAGGTCTGAGCATAGCCACGACCCTACGATTTTTAGCAGTTTGTTATGTTGCCGATTTCGGGGAATTCATAGCCGCCTAAGTTTGTTAATTGGGTTAAAAATTCTTGGCTTTGGAGAGTTTGTATAAAGTATTTAATCATGTCTGATTGGGCGTATTCTTTGGGAACGGCAAAGTCATAATCTTCGCTGCCTATGGGGATAAAGTCTAAGTCCAGGGCTTTGGCCGCAGAGTATATGCCCATACCGCAGTCACCGGAATTTCCTGCAACTGCTGCGGCTACTGCCATATGGGTGGTCATTTCTCTTTGATAGCCGTTAATTTGTTCCGGGTCTATGTTGTTTCGGGATAATTGATAATCCGTGAGAATACGGGTTCCGGAGCCTTTTTGCCGATTGACAAAGCGGATATTTTCACGGGTTAGGTCGCTGATGGATTTTATTCCCAAAGGGTTGCCTTTTTTGGTGATTATCCCTTGAATACGTTTTACGCCTTTGATCAGCATAATTTCTTTGTCGGGTAAATATTTTCGAATATAGCTTATATTATAAATGCCTGTTTCCGTATCCAACAGATGTATGGGTGCTATATGGGTTTCGCCTCGTTTTAAAGCCAAAATTCCGGCTAGGCTGCCGGTATGAGCCGAGGTTACGAAATAACCGAAGTTTTTACCCATAATGCTGTTGATTATATCTAAGATCAGGTCATGGCTGCCTATGGAGACTAGGGTTTTGTCTATTTTATCCCTGTTACCGGCGTTGTGTATTAATACCTGCTCGCCGGCATCAAAACCTTCGGAATTCTTGGGGATAATAAGCAAACCGTCTGAGCGTACCAAGGACATTGTAACCCCTGCACCTCGGTTAAGCGGAGTGGCTACGGTTTTGTCGCCTACTCTACTAAGGCTGACCCGTATGTATTCCTTGTGTTTAAGAGAGGATACAACACGTTTGGAGATGGTTGCCGTAAGTGTACTGTCCGGCTCAGGATTTTTCCGTGCAAGGTGATAAATAACCGATTTCACTATTTCCTCAAACACCAAATAAGCAGAACCCGGGTATCCCGGTAAGCCTATAACCGGTTTATCGTTAATCATACCTAAAATTGTGGGTTTTCCGGGCTTAATTGAAATGCCGTGTACCAATACGTGGCCCAATTCACCTATAACAGATGAGGTGTAATCCTTGGTGCCTGCGGAAGAACCGGCTATGACCAAAACCATGTGGTTTTCCTCGGCGGATTGTGCCACGGTTTCTTTTAGTAGTTTAAAGTCGTCCTTGATAGGAGAAATTCTGTTGGATATACAGCCGTAAGAACGCAACATGGAATCAAAAACCCAAGAATTGGTATCGAAGATTTTGCCGGTTTCCAAATTCTCGTAATCATCGGTAATTTCGGAACCGGTTGGGATAATTCCTACCTTTAAAGGCTCGTAAACGCTTACAAACTGCACTCCGCCTGCCAGAATTGCGCCTATATCCACAGGTCTGATTTGATGATTCTCGGGAATTATCATTTCGCCGGCCACTATATCTTCACCTATGGGACGTATATGTTGCCAGGGTGAACAGGGTGAAATAATCTCCACTCCGGTTTCGTTGGCATTGTACACATCTTCTATCATTATAACGGCATCATAGGGTTCGGGGATTACATTTCCCGTATTTACATATATGAAATCGGCGTCCTTTTTCAAGGCAACCGGATTGTTTTCCTTTGCTCCGTAGGTGTTTTTTGCTATAACCGCAATTCCGTCCATAGCCGCCGCATTGTGGTTGGGTGAGGATAGGCGTGCAAAAACCGGCTTTGCGGTAATCATTCCCACCGACCGGCGAACGTCCGCTTCTGTAGTTTTTACAATTTCTCGGGACAGCTTGGACAAATAATTCTCCAAAACAAATTCCATATCCGTATTGGTTAAGTAAATATTTTGTTTATCCATATGCTCACATCATTTCATAGCTTTTGTGAAAGAAATAATATTTTTGATAACCGCAATTCAACCGGTTTTAGGTGCGAACGGTTCGTCTTGCGTTTTTGCGTTATTGGGCTATGTGGAGTATGCCGGTTCGTTAAAACCTTTACATTAAAACAACTTCAACGGTTTCGCCTTTATTTAAGCCCTCTTTGTTACTGTCCATTATAATATAACCGTCTGCGGAAAGAAGCTGGGAAAATGCACCGGATTTCGCAAACACCGGTACGGCAACGTAACCGCATGGGTTTTCCGGGCTCTTTTGAAGGTTGACATACTGTATGACGGTACGACCTTCGCCGCCGTGAATATTTGAAGAAATTTCTGCGTTTACCGTAATCTTTTTTCTCGAAGATCCGAAGTAGTATTGAAGTATAAACGGTGTTACAACTATATTAAATACCGTCAAGGCAGAAACCGGATGCCCTGGCAGGCCGAAAACCGGCTTGTTGTTAACATTTGCTATAATTGTGGGCTTGCCGGGTTTCAGGGCTATGCCGTGGGTGAAAACACTGCCGGGTTGTATGCTCTCCAAAACATCTTTGGTCATGTCCTTGTTTCCGGCGGAACTGCTTCCGGAGATAATAAGTATGTGGCAATTATTCAGTTCGGCTTGGGTTAAGGCCTTGAAGTCTTCAAAACTGTCGTTGATAATATGAATATTTCTTATTTCGCAACCTATACTCTCTGCCATAGCCGCAAGGGCATAGGAATTAATATCACGAACTTGCCCCGGCAAGGGCGTTTGTTCGGGAGGAATAACCTCGTCTCCGGTTGAAATAATGGTTATTGTGGGCTTTTTGTATACCGTAACTTGGGAATAACCGCAGGACGTAAGCATGCCTATGTCTTTAGCTTCCGTTCTTTTGCCGGCTTTAAAAAGGCAAGTGCCTTCTTTTACGTCCTCGCCACGGTCCATAACACCCATTCCGGGAGCAACGGGTTTGTTGATTATACAGGTGTTTTTATCAAGCAATTCGGTATATTCAACCATTACCACCGCATCCGCAGCTTTTGGCAGCATTCCTCCGGTGGGAACATAAGCGGTTTGGCCGGGTTTTAGGGTTAGGCTACAGTTTTGTCCCATTTCCACCTGACCCACTATCTCCAAAAATGCGGGTATGCTTTCGGAAGCCCCGAAGGTGTCCGACGAGATTACCCCGTAGCCGTCCACCACAGAACGTTTAAAAGCAGGAATATCCGCATCCGAAAATACATCTGCTCCAAGATACCTTCCAACGGCATATCTTATATTAACGGTTTCCAAGATTTTTTCTGTACCCGAAAAGTGTAAATCCAATTTTGCAAAAACTTCGGATAGGGTATTAACCTTTAACAGTTCCATATCTGCTCCTTAGTCAATTAATCAGGATGTAATCCGTTGGTACGGTAAAATTTTTTTTATTGTAAGTAATTATACTTAAGGTATATACTAAAGTAAAGAAACAGATTGAGGTTTTTACCGAAATTTAAACGGGCGTAACAAAAACCTCTTTACTTAATGTTAATTTACCGGTAAAGTTATGCAGTGTTATTTTGTTAATCGGTTTACCGGAACAATAACTTAGATGTGATATGATACGGAGAATAGGTCATGTATGAATGTTCTTGTTGGGATATATTTCTGGTAACGGCAGGTTTTGGCATAATGAGTTTTGCTGTATTTATGTACATTCGTTTAAACAAAAGTATGCAGGCTGTGAAGGAACAAATAGATAGGCTTAGTATTGTACTGTTTCGGGTTTATATAGTCTTGATGATATTCTTTCTTTTCGGATATGCATTTATAGATTATTTAATGATTTCCGGCATAGAGTACGGCTATGTACAGATGATCAGCTATATCTTTTTTTTCGGTGCGATTTTTGTGTTTATAGGCATAGTGGTACAAAAAAGGCTTACGGATTGTATTTTTAAGAGTAACTCTCAAATGGTGTTTACCCTTGTAAATGCAGTAGAAGCCCGAGATGCCAACCTAAAAGGCCATTCGGTGCATGTTATGGCTGTTGCTTTGCTGATTTATGACAGAATGGATAAGTCGGTGGTTGCTGCCATAAACAGACGAAAGTTTGAATTCGCCTGTATATTGCACGACATAGGAAAACTGGGCATACCGGAGCATATTTTAAACAAGCCGTCAAAGCTGGATGATGCCGAATGGGAGTTAATGCGGCAACATCCCAGAATAGGTACGGATATTTTACATTCAATAAAGGGACTGGACGAAATAAGAACCTGGATTTTATATCACCATGAACGGTACGACGGAAAAGGTTATTACAAATTAAAAGCCGACGAAATACCTCTTGCCTCCAGAATAATTTGTGTGGCGGATTCTTATTCGGCAATAGTAATGCGTCGTTCTTACAAAAAAGAAACCAATCACGACAAAGCCATGGAAATAATGAAGGAATGCTCAGGTACTCAATTCGACCCCTACGTATTTTCGGTATTCGAAAAAATATCCAAGAAACAATTAAAGGAACTGTTTAAAGAAAGCATTGCGGATGCGTAGCAATTCTGAAAAAAAATAAAATAGACAAAAACCTTGAGGGAGAAAACTTTTTTTGTACGATAAAAAGGTTTTCTCCCTCAAGCTATTTTACGAAGTAATTCCTTATGGTTTTATTGCTTGGACTGTCTGTAAAATTCCTTTAAATCCGCCTTAATTTCCTCCGGAAGTTGGCTTCGCTTAATTCCTCTTACAGCACCTTCCAAGGCGCAAAGGCGATTGTAACAGGCTGATGAATCTATAGCAAGTATATTCAACCAAGCCTGCTTACTGCCTGTTTGGGCTAAGTCGTCAGGTGTTTCTATGCCTACTTCTGTCAGTTGCTTTTTTATTACCGGCCCTATGTTTGGCAAGTCTGATAGTTTTTGCATATGTTCTCCTTAAAAAGTTATTGCCTTACTTGACCGTCACCGTAAACAATGTATTTTAAAGTTGTCAATTCCTTTAAGCCCATGGGGCCTCTGGCGTGAAGTTTGCTTGTGCTTATGCCTATTTCCGCTCCGAAACCGAATTGAAAGCCGTCTGTAAATCTGGTTGATGCATTTACATAGACACAGGCGGAGTCAACCTCATTTAAGAAGCGTTGGCTGTTGGAATAGTTTTCTGTAATAATAGCCTCGGAATGGTGAGATGAATAAAGGGCTATATGATTTATGGCTTCTTCCGTGTCTTTTACTACCTTAATTCCTATAATATAATCCAAATATTCTGTATACCAATCTTCTTGGGTGGCAGAAAGGGCTTTTGGGTAGAGGTTGCAAACAGTCTCGTCACCACGGATTTCTACATTGCGTTCAGACAATTCCCGGCAAATCCGGGGAACAAACAGTTGGGCTATATTTTCATGTACCAAAACTTTCTCACAGGCATTGCATACTCCGGGGCGTTGAGTTTTGGCGTTTATAATAATATTGGCGGCTTTTTCAAGGTCTGCCGTTTCGTCTACGAAGATGTGACAGTTACCCGTACCGGTTTCTATTACCGGTATGCTGCTGTTTTGTACCACCGATTGAATAAGAGCATTTCCGCCACGAGGAATAAGCAGGTCTATCCATCGGTTCAGCTTCATAAATTCAACAGCCGTTTCTCTGGAGGTATCCTCCAACAACTGCACTGCAAATTCAGGTAGGTTTTGTTCTTTTAGTGCCTGTTGAAAAAGCTTTACTATGGCTGTATTTGTGTTAATTGCTTCTTTTCCGCCTCTGAGCATTACGGCAGAGCCTGCCTTAAAACAAAGGGCAAAGGCATCGGCAGTAACATTGGGTCGAGACTCGTAAATTATTCCCACTACTCCCATAGGTACTCTTTGTTGACCAACCATTAGCCCGTTTGGCAATTTTCTCATGGAGATTACCTCTCCGATAGGGTCTTGCAGGTCTGCCACTTGTTTTATACCCAAAGCGATTTCTTCTATACGGCCCGGTGTAAGGGTAAGCCTGTCAATGTATGCTCCCTTAATTCCGGCGGCTTCCGCATTTTCTATGTCTGTTTTATTCTCATTAATAACGGTTTCGCTGTTTTTTACCAATAAATCAGCTGCCGATTTTAATAACTTGCTTTTCACATCAGCCGACAGCCGAGCAATTTCCCTAGAGGCTTCCTTTGCCCTCTTACCCATAATTTCCAATTGCACTGTATTGCTTCACTTCCTTTAAAAAAGTAAGTTGGGCGAAGTTTCATCCAACCTCTGAATTTTAATTATTTTGTATGCAAACCTGCTTTATTCTATTATTCCGAAATAATATGGCTCAAGGGCATATCGTATTCATTCAAAGGAATATGCTCCAAATATTGACAAGTAAATGCCAAGCCCACTGCCTTTAAATCCGTATATTTAGCCAGATATCTGTCATAAAATCCGCCGCCGTAACCTATGCGATAGTTTTCCTTGTTATAAGCCACCAAGGGGCTTACGCAAAGAGTGTCTTCATCCGGGGTTCTGACCAGGGTTTCATCCAATATTGGTTCTAAAATACCGTAATTGTTAAGCTTTAATTCATCCAAAGACCTTAATTCCACAAAATGCATTTCGCCCATACGCTTCATAACGGGAACACAGACGGTTTTGGATTGTTTCCAAGCATCTTCTATTATAGGTATGGTTTCTACTTCCGAGCCCATGTTTACGTATATAAACAAAGTCTTACTGTTAGTATATTCCGGAAGTTTATAAAGCTTGGTTCGAATAACCTTGCTTTTTTCGATAATTTCGTCCTTTGTTAAAGTATCTCTTAACTCCAATATTTGTTTTCGAAGCTGCTTTTTATCGCTCAACGCCTTACCTCCTAAATATATAGTTAATATGTAGTCTATGCCTTAATTGTATCAGTCTTTTTCGGTTATGTTATATAAATCTTAGCATATTCCGCCGGACTTTGCAATTATCTTTTACCCGGCGTATTAAAAGGTATTGAACTTTTTCAAAATTTCCGGTAATTTATAATTATTACTGAAAGTAGGGTAATATCTGCAACAAAAATACCGATACATAATTTAGAAGGAGGTTATTTTATGAGAAGTTTAAAAATAACTGTTTTGGCGGTAGTATTGCTGGCGGCTTTCAGCACGGTGGCCTTTGCTTGGAAACCCCAACAATCGGCAGCGGTTCAAACTCCGGCTCAAATTCTTGCAGACATAACAGACCTTGAACTTAGCGAAATTGCAACTAAATTTTCGGAGGGAAAATCCCTTGCGGATATAGCTGCGGATTATAATGTAAGCGACAAATTTAAAGAGGAATTTATCAACCAAAGAAAAGAAGTGTTGAACCAAAAAGCAGCCGACGGAGTAATTAGCCAAGCAAGAGCGGATGCCATGATAGCGGCACTTGAAGGCAATGAAAACCTGTTTACAACTGCCGGCAGATTCTCATGCGGTGGTTTAGGTCAAAACTGTGCCGGATTAAGTGAAGCCTGTGACGGTTTGGGTAACTGTGGATTAACAACCGGAGATTGCGGCGGAAGCGGACGTGGTTGCGGACGTGGCGGATACGGAAGAATGGGTTTTTAGAGCAAAAACTAAATTTCATTATTTGTAAACACTAAATCTTTAAATGAACTTGAGGGAAACTTTTGCGGAAAAGTTTCCCTCAAGGGTTTCTCTTTTTAAGCTGATTTTCCGGCATTTTATATCTGCATAAATTATTCGACTTTTTTTAAATTTATTCTTGACAAGCAGATGTTTTACCGGTATAATTCCTTCTTGTGTACGGCATATACGGCCCGTTGGTCAAGCGGTTAAGACACGGCCCTTTCACGGCTGAAACAGGGGTTCGATTCCCCTACGGGTCACTTTGCTGTATACAAGGGCCCTTAGCTCAGTTGGTTAGAGCATCCGGCTCATAACCGGACGGTCCCGGGTTCGAGTCCCTGAGGGCCCACTACCGGCGATTCAATTGCTTGAAGTTTAATTGAGTCGCTTTTTATTTTTTCCGGAAATATTTTACCGTATTTTATTTGGAAGCGTATTGAAATGGTTGTAACAGTCTTGAGTTAAAACACATAATCCATTTCCGGATACGACCTTTATTTTGCCGGAAAATTTAGTTTTAACTAGTTTATGATATAAAATTCTATAGTTCTTGCCCGGGTTTCTTGCTAAAAATTTAGCGGAAAAACGGTTAAGTATAGATGGAGGGTTATCGAAGAGGTCATAACGGGGCGCACTCGAAATGCGTTTGGGAGCAATCCCACGTGGGTTCGAATCCCACACCCTCCGTTCAAAAACCCGGTCCCCAAGCGG
>CAYMOU010000065.1:0-15791 GCA_964392115.1 uncultured Defluviitaleaceae bacterium
GCTGCATTTACTCACCTCATTAGGACACCGGTTAACCGTTTACATTAACATAAGACAAGTTCTCATGTCAGGCACCGGCCGCAAACCGTCATTCTTCCACCAAGTGGCCGGAGTATTGTCGGTTTGTTCAAAAGCAGTATAGATTAAGGGAATTTTCTTCTTTTAAATATAATCTAACGTCCTTGTGTAAATAGGTATTATAAACCCGGTAAAACTTCCGTGTAATACCGTATTGGGTCGCATAGGACATTAACTAGATTTGCATCCTCATTATTTCCCTGTAAGCCTCTACAGCTTTTGTGGTAACCTGTAAGGTGAAATTCAGAGTAGAATAAGCCTTTTCCTGTGCCATCATAACCGACAATACATCGTCTGTTTTGCCGGTAACGTAATCGTTCTGTGCTTTGTCGGCCGCTTTTTGATAGTTGTTGGTTTCGTTAATAACATTTAATGCTGCATTATAGAAATTTTCAAACAGATTATCTTTTTCTTTCGGTAGCGCCTTTTTTGCGGCTATGTTTGAAAACGAAATGTTGTCTACCGACCCTATCGTAAACTCCATACTCATATTCGAAACTCCTTATATCTTTTTTCGAAGTTATATTAAATGCATCCGTTTTTTAATGTAAAACCGTTTTTTATCCGGTTCCCCAAAACCGGTACCGGCTTGTGCTTTTCTTTTTAATAAGCCCTAAAGTCATATGTCCCGGGCAATGCCGGGGTATATGAACTTTGCTGTCTTTATCAAGTCATATTTGTCGAAAGTTGATGTATCAATCTTATGGTTGACAACATTATGAATTGTTTATTTATATGATTTAACAGCTTTATTAATAATTCTTTATTTGCAAATATCAGTAGGGATTTAACGCAGAAACCCTTATTATTTAATGCCAAGGCTAAATATTTAAAAACCCCGGCCGGATTTCCTCGGAAATTTTCGTCCGCAATATTTAAATTTCATGTACACATTTATAGGGTTACAAATAAATACATACTATGGACATTTGCGTTTTTTTAGGCAGCAATACTTAACGGCTGATTTCCAGCGTCTTTTGTAACATACTTTTTGTTGTGTTCATAGCCGTCAAGTTTGCTTCATACGAACGGCTGGCGGAAATCATGTTAACCATTTCTTGAACAACGTTTACGTTAGGCATAATAACGTAACCGTCTTTGTCAGCGTCCGGATGTTCCGGTTCGTATACACGATTACCCGGGGTTTTATCCTCTACAATTCGAGAGGCACGAACACCTTTGCCCACCGAATGTTCCGCAGAGGCATTTACCGCTTTGTTAAGGGCATTTTCAAAGCTGTTCAATTCTTTACGTTCTTGAAACAATACTATTTTTCTTTTATATGGTTTTCCGTCCGTTGCTCTTGTAGTATTTATGTTTGCTAAGTTTTCGGATATAACGTCCATACGAATACGTTGGGCAGTCAAGCCGCTGGCACTGATGTTCATGGAATCAAAAAACGACATACTTTCCCTCCTGTATTTTTTGCTATGCAGTACTCGTTACAAAATCAGAAATAAGGCAAAACCCATATCGTCCGTTTTTATGTTTGTTCCTTATATTAATGTAAGAGAATTAATACAATCAAACCTTATTCTTTATTTGCGGGATTGCACCGGGTTTTGTTTTGCACCGGTTAATAATAAATATCGTTTTAATAATAAATATTGAATTAATAATAAATATCATTAAATAATTAAATTCTTAATCAAATTACAGTCTGTTGGGCCAATGACTGATAACCCGGCCCGTGATTAACTTGCCGATTATCCTTTCTATATGCGTAAAAAATGCAATAAAGGTGAACCCGGGCTTCGTTAAAGGGATAGGTTAAAGTTATTTTGAAACAGCAAGATTTATACGCTTATAATTGTTTATAACGCCCTGGGCCATAACATCATATTTAACGGCGTTTTGATATAAGTCCACCATTTCAACTTCTATATCAACATTGTTTTTGTCCATTCTGTAATTATAATTTTTATACTGCACAACGGTGGTAGGCGTAACCGAGGAAAGGTCTAAGCGACCGGTCTCCTTAAAGTTACCGATGGCCTTTTTGAGAGCGTCCTCAAACAAAACCTTCTTCTTTTTATATCCGGGTACGTCAGCGTTGGCAATATTATTTTGTATAACGTCGTTGCGCTTTACCGAGGCCTGCAATGCGGATTCTAAAATATCGTTTTGTACAAACAAATTGTCAAAGGTCACGTCTTCACCTCCGTAAGACTTTTTCTCCCGCTTTTTAGAGAAAAATCCATATTAAAACAGTTACCCTATCAGGTAATTAAAATTCTTAATCGGTTGTTTTTATCCAAGTAAATCAAAACAAACCAATGAATACCGTTTTATATTAATTCCGGTATAGTTATCAAAAGTTATTATAATCCAATACAAACAATATCATACCAAATTATTTAAAATATGACTGTAATAAACAAAATAATATCCGGAAACTGTAAAAAAATCGAAAATAAGGCTACGTCTGCATTACCGCCCTTAAAGGCAAAATAATAAACAAAATACCGCCTTTTGTCAAAGGTTTTACAAATATGTAAATTCAAGCAAATTAATATCTAAATATTTCCCCATTAAGAAATATTTACTATAAATATACATTAGGTTAATTTAAGTGTCAAGAAAATACTTATGATTTTGAATCATTAGCATTTGTTTGTTTCACGGCAAATAATTAAATTATAATTTATAAATCATTAACATAAGATTGATTACTGTTATTGCTTTAAATACTATTGTTTAACGGGGATAGTAAAGTTATTTTGTGAAATTACTAATATTGATAGAATCCGAATATTTAAAATCTTTGGATCGGGAATTAAACCCTAGCTTTCATGCATACAAATTGTTTTAAATCTTTTAAATTTACGTACAAACTTCGCTGCCGAAATATATAATATTTTCATAAAACTTGAAAAACCATATTAAGCATGATATAATAAAATTACCCAATTTAGTAACATAAATATGTATATGTTAACCATTTCTTATGGTATTGTGTTTGATTATTAGAAATCTTAATAAGAAATTTGCAAAACTTTATTGACTTACAGTAAGATTTATGGAAAATTAAGTAATTGCGAAAATTATTGTTCCGTTTACAATTTGTTACCGGGCATATTTAATTACGGTTAAAATATTAACCGGTGGCTTTTCTGCCGGGTTTACAGTAAGCGGTTAAACAGTTTTTTTACCGATTTTGTTATACGAAGTTCCCTTTGTCTCAAACACAATCCGGGAATCCACGGCTTCGCCTAACATAATATAAAGAAAAATCGTTTCCGTCAGGCGACTTCGTTTACCAACACAAATCGTATACTAATCATGCATTTACTTAATTGCCATAACGGGGAGGACGAATATATGCGTAAGAAAGAGATGATTGCTTTATTGCTTGCCGGGGGGCAAGGCAGCAGATTGGGTGTTCTGACAACCAATAAAGCAAAACCTGCAGTATCTTTTGGCGGAAAATACAGAATCATCGATTTTCCCATGAGTAATTGCATTAACTCCGGCGTGGATACGGTTGGAGTGTTAACCCAGTACGAACCTCTTTTGCTTAATAAGCACATAGGAATAGGTATACCCTGGGACTTGGACCGTCGCTCAGGCGGGGTAACCATCCTTGCACCTCATGTTAAAAGTGCGGAAGAAGGCGGTTTCTATTCCGGTACGGCAAATGCCATCTACCAAAACCTTACTTATATAAACAGCTACAATCCTGAATATGTTCTTATTCTGTCCGGTGACCATATATATAAAATGGATTATTCCAAAATGTTGGAATTTCATAAGAAAAACAACTGCCACGCAACCATAGCCGTATTGGAAGTTACCATGGAAGAAGCAACCCGTTACGGCATTATGAACACGGACGAAAACGACCTCATCTACGAGTTTGAGGAAAAACCCAAAAATCCCAAGAGCAATCTGGCTTCTATGGGCATTTATATATTCACATGGGAAAAACTCAAAGAATGCCTTATTAAGGACAACAAAGTTCATCCGGACAGTGACTTCGGCAAGCATATTATACCCATGATGCTTGATGCCAAAATGACCCTTTACGCCTATCGTTTTAACGATTACTGGAAAGACGTGGGCACTATCGAATCCTACTGGGCGGCAAATATGGAACTTATACGCACCGTACCTGAATTTAACCTCTACGAAGATTACTGGAACATTTACACCGATGCCGACCATCAACCGCCGCTCTATACCGGCGAAGAATCGGAAGTAAGCACCAGCCTTATTTCTGAAGGCTGTGAAATTTACGGCACGGTTATAAACTCCGTATTGGGCCCGGAAGTTTTTGTGGATAAGGGCGCTTACATTAAAGACTCTATTATTATGGGCTATTGTTCCATAGGCAAGGATTGTCATATAGACCGCTGCATTATAGACGAACGCTCTAAAATCGGTGATAACGTTAAAATGGGTACGGGAGAAAACACTGCAAACGAGTTGAAACCCGATATTTACAACACCGGCATTACCGTAGTGGGCGACAACTCTGTTGTTCCGGCCGGCGTTGAAATCGGTAAAAATTGCGTTATTCACGGCGTTACCCAATTATCGGACTTTGGTGACAACGGTTTCTTGCCAAGCGGCGGAACGGTACTTATTGAAGAAGAGGTGAACTTATGAAAGCTATAGGTGTAATTCTTGCGGGCGGTAACAACGAAAAATTGGGCGCTTTGACTGACAAGCGAGCTTTGGCGGCTATCCCTGTGGGAAGCTGTTATCGCAGTCTTGACTTTAGTTTAAGCAGTATGTCCAATTCCGGCATAGGCAAGGTTGCCGTTATAACTCAATATAACTCACGCTCTTTGCATGATCATCTTTCCTCAGCGAAATGGTGGAACTTGGGTCGTAAACAAGGCGGTTTGTTTGTATTCTCACCTTATCTGTCCAATAACAATTCGTTTTGGTTCAGAGGCACAGCCGATTCTTTGTACCAAAACATTACTTACTTAAAGTACGGCACCGAGCCTTATGTTATTATAGCCTCCGGAGATGCCGTTTATAAAATGGACTATAATCAGCTGTTAAAACAACACGTTTCTACAGGTGCCGAAATTACTCTGGTTTACAAGGATTTAGAGGACGAAGACATCAGAAACTACGGTGCTGTTGAATTGGACAGTACAGGCAGATTGACAGACCTTGAGGAAAAACCCATAGAACACGATTCCAGCAAAATATCCATGGGTATCTACGTTATTTCCAGAACGCTGTTAATCAAGCTTTTAGACACCATTATCCCCGAAGGCCGCTATGATTTTGTAAAAGATATAGTTATAAGATACCGCCGTAAGCTTAAAATTATGGGCTATAAATTTGAAGGTTATTGGAGAGCCATAAACAGCATTAACTCCTACTTTAACACAAATATGGATTTCCTGAAAAAAGACGTTAGGGAATTGTTCACCAAGAACTATCCTTATATAGAAACCAAACCCAAGGACGAACCACCGGCCAAATACAACGCCGGCTCACGTTCCTGCAATACCTTGGTAGGCTCCGGAAGTATCTTAAACGGATATACAGACAGCTCTGTACTGTTCCGTAGGGTCTTCACCGGAGAAAAATCCGTAATCAAGAACTCCATTATAATGAACGGTTGTTATATAGGTAACAACTGTGTTATCGAAAACGCCATTCTTGACAAAGAAGTGGTTCTGTCCGACGGCAAGCAAATCATCGGCACTGCCGAAGAACCTATCGTAATCCCCATGGGTTCGGTTCTTTAAGCCGAAATATTCATAGGAACATTTATTGCAGCAGCTTAATACTTTGTTATTAAGCTGCTGTATACCATAATAAAATGTAAGACCAACCCATTGTGTGCCTTTAATGCACACTTTTATTCAAGCATCTCCAAACAAATTGTTTTGTATACATAATACTACTTATTCCTGAAATTGCTGTTTTTAGCACTTTAAGAAATGCATCTTTGTTCATACCTCACATAAATGCAGTAAAAAAAGTGTTGCTTTATTGCAATTTATATTATATAATAATTATGCAAACAGAAATATTTTTAAACTTGAAAGATTAATATTTTTGTTGATTGCTTTTTTTATCGTTTATTACTAATTCCACGTTATCGACTAGAATATAAACCCTGCTTCATTGTTACCGGAGTTAGAAAAACAAAAAACCTTCGATTGGTTGTAATATGCGGCATATTTGGCATTTTGCCACGGCCGTATACATAAAAATCAAATTGTATTTTCAAACAGAGAGGAGAACATCATGGAAATAACAGATGTTAGGGTTAGAAAGGTAAACAAAGAGGGTAAAATGAAAGCTGTGGTTTCTGTTACCTTCGACAACGAATTTGTAGTTCACGACATTAAGGTAATCAAGGGTGACAAGGGCTTGTTTATTGCTATGCCCAGCCGCAAAACGCTGGACGGCGAATTTAGAGACATTGCTCATCCCATCAATTCCTTGACACGTGAAAAAATTCAGGCGTCTGTACTTGAAAAATTTGAAATGGCTATGATTTCGGAAGAAGTAATAGACGAAGTCGCTTCAGACCTTGAAATGATTTAAGCCGCCCTGTCATGACTCCGCTTTTGCTGTGCTTCAGGATCGGACATATTTTTAGGTTGATTGTTTGCACGTTCCTTCTTTCGGGGAATCCGGCAAACAATCATTCCGTAAATTTACCGGTTACCCTTTTAGGCAATCCCTGCCTTTTAGGCCGTTTTATAGCACATTTTATACATTTGCGGTATCCTATAAAGCATTTGTGCAATAAGTTTGCTTTTATTACGAAATTGTTTTACAATATCTCTTACCACGGTGAAAGTGGAGTATGATATTTATAGCAAAAGGGGCTTAAACAATACTTAATGAAAGAATTTATTATAGATTCTCATAATCAAAACCAACGCTTAGACAAATACCTGTTAAAATTGCTTAATAATTCCGGCAAAAGCTTTGTATACAAAATGTTACGCAAGAAAAATATCAAACTCAATTCCGCAAAGGCAACCGGCAACGAAATTCTTCAATCCGGAGACAGGGTTACTCTTTATCTTTCAGACGAAACCATAAACCAATTTACCCAAGAAATCTCCGTTAATCTAAGTGCCGGGCCTCTCCATACGGTTTTTGAAGATCAAAACATTCTGGTGGTCAACAAACCCAAGTCAGTCCTATCTCAACCCGAATCCTCATCCGACAAAGACACCTTAATCCACCGTATCCACAATTATCTACACCGCTCCCACGGGTTTGATTTTTCAAAAACCTCTACTTTCAGTCCGTCCGTCTTAAACAGACTGGATCGCAACACCACCGGCTTAATAATAAGTTGCAAAAACCTACCTGCCGCACAGGTGCTTAACGAAATGCAAAAATCTCACCAAATCGAAAAATATTATTTTGCCTTGGTAAAGGGACAAGTTACCCAAGCCCGTACTTTAAAGGGTTTTCTTAAAAAGAACGAGGGTAACAAAGTAGAAGTTTCTACTGAATATTCTATGGATGCCACACCTGTGGAAACAGAAATTTACCCCATATCATCAACAGCCAAACACAGTCTGGTTAAAATTAAAATACTGTCAGGCAAAACCCATCAAATAAGGGTACATTTAAGCAGTATAGGTCACCCTATTTTGGGAGACACAAAATACGGTGACCCCGGCGAAAATCATCCGTTGAAACATAACCTAAACGTTTACTCTCAACTGCTTCACAGCGGTTTAATTGTATTTGGGCAAATAAAAGAACCCTTGGCATATCTTTCGGGAAAGGAAATATCCTGTCCTTTACCGGCGGAGTTTCAAAAGGTTCTAAAGTATTACAATATTGATTTTGAGAATTAATCTACTTTATTATATATAGGTTTATGTTGGGCCTTCTTTGGAAGGCTTCTATTATAATTACAGCAAGAGGTCTTACATTGGAAAATATAATAGCGGGCTTTGCCGCAGAAAACAACTTAATTTACGGTATTTGCAACGCCGAACCCCTAAACATTACACCGGAACTTCTTAAAGTCGGGAACGTACCCTTTGTTAAGAAAGACTTGGCCTTGCGCACCGACCCAAAGGCTTCCTTTGACAAAGCTGAAAGCATTATCGTCTTGGGCATTGGCTACAACAAGGAATTGTCGTTTCCGGAAGACGAACTGCCCAGAGGGATTTTATCCGTATACACCGTAGGCGAAGATTATCACGTAAAACTACGCCGGCTTTTGCTTAACCTTGCGGAAAAACTTAATCTTCCGGAAAACGAGCGGAAAATCTTCGTGGATTCCGGAAACCTTGCGGAGCGTGAACTGGCAAAAAAGGCCGGTCTGGGTTGGTTAGGTAAAAATTGTGCCGTTATTTCGGAAAAATTCGGCGGTTTTTTTCATATAGGTTATATGCTGACTAGCTTGCCTTTAAAGCCTACCCCGGGCTATAAACCGGATTTTTCGCTTTGCGGAGATTGCCGTATTTGCATAGAGGCTTGCCCCGGCAAGGCTTTACCCCACAAAGGTTACGCTTGTAATACTTCCGCCTGCGTTTCATTTATTACCCAAAACAAAACCTCTCCCAACCAAAGGGAAATGCAGAGCATGGGTAATATGCTTTACGGTTGCGATGTCTGCGTTGGGGTTTGCCCTTATAAGGGTGAATATGTAGATAAAATTACGGATATTAACCTAATAAAGCCCACTTTGGCTTCTATACTAAATATGACCGACTCGGAATTTAATTTGCTTTACAAAAATACACCCCTTGCGTGGCGAGGGCTTAAAATACTAAAAAGAAATGCTGAAATAGCATTGCAAAATATAAACCCAAAATAATTTACCCATAAGCAAAGCCTTGAGAAAATTTTCTCAAGGTTTATTTTATATCTTCTGCCGGTAAAAAGACTAAAATCTTGAACAAACAGGCACTTTCCATAAAAAATCCGTTATAAAAGAGTTATTAATTTAAAATAGATTTACTATATATTTTATAGGCATTGCATAATTCCGCCAATAATAGTTGAAATAACATTTGATATGTGATACAATTTTACCAATTCAGTTTAGGTATAATTTAACAAATCCCATGTTTATATAAATCTCGGACAAAAAGGGGTGTTAATATGAAGTTTAAAAGAGTAGGCAACAAACTGTTTTTCATTTCTTTATTGAGTATAGTCCTGACCACAGCCATCTCAGTCTCCATAATGCTTAGCGGAAATATGAGAATTATAGACAGCATTTTGGAGCATGATACCGCTGTTGCCATGGAAGCCATTCTAAACGAAACAGACGCAATGAAAGCATCATCATTGGAAGTAGCCAAGCACATCGCCGCAGATAGGAAAATAATATCTGTTTTGGAAAGCGGCAGGTTATCCGGTTTAAGAGATGCAGCAAAAGCCGTTATGGCGGAAAACTTTAACGCAACCGAATTTCTGACCATAACCGATACTTCAGGCGATGTTTTAGCCAGAACACATAGTGACAAAACCGGAGACTCCATTCTGTATCAACAAAACATTACATCAGCTTTAAGCGGAAGAAGCGATTCTTTCATAGAGCCGGGCACTCAAATCAGGCTGTCTGTTCGCTCATCGTCGCCTATTTATGCAAGCGACGGCAGAATGCTGGGCGTAATTTCAACCGGCTTTGCCTTAGACAACCCTGATTTTGTGGATAATCTCAAGCGTACCACCGGCTGCGAAATAACAGTCTTTCTTCAAGACGAGCGTATCAATACCACCATTGTTAAGGATGGTACACGCCAAGTCGGAACGAAGCTTAACGAAAATATAGCAAATATCGTTTTAAAGCAACAAAAGGAATATTACGCCGAAGCGGATATTTTGGGTAACAAGTATTATACGTCTTACAAACCATTGATAACCGAAATGGGCGACGCCATAGGGCTTTATTTCGCCGGAAAGCCCATAGACGGTATTCTTGCCTCGATTACATATAATACCCTGTCTGTTTTGGGCATTATCGTAATTGTAGGCTTTGGTATGCTTATTTTAAATAAATATTTATGTAAGCGAATGATAGTGAACCAAGTTGTAAAAATATCCAAAGCCGCCGAGGAATTGGCAAAGGGTAACTTGAATTATAAAATTCCGGACACGGATTCAAAAGACGAAATAGGCCTGTTGACGGTAGGTATACAAGATATGGTGGGCGTGCTTAGGCAGCTAATCCAAGATTTAAGCAATATGCTGGAAAACCATAAAAACGGCATAACCAGCGCAAAAATAGATATTTCCCTTTATGAAGGAAGCTTTAGAGAGGTTGCCTACGGAATTAACCGAATGGCGGAGGATTACATAGAAGACAGCCGTTTGTTACTGGAATGCCTGTCAAGCTTTGCACATGGCAATTTTGACGTGAAATTAAAAGAATACCCGGGCGAAAAACACCGTATTAATCTTGCTGTTGAGCAAGTTCGGGCTAACCTGAAAGACGTGAGCCGCCAAATCAATCTTATTTTGGAACACGCTCTTGAAGGCGAACTTTCCCACAGGGCGGATTTATCACAACTTTCAGGGGAGTGGAAGCATATTCTGGACAGCCTTAACAGCCTGCTCCAAGCCATAGCCGATCCTATCCAAGAAGCGGCACCCATACTGGACAGCATAGCCAACGGACGCTTTAACCAACGGGTAAAAGGTAATTACAAAGGGGTTTTTGCCCTTATCAAAAACTCCATGAATTCTACCTCCGATGCCCTTGCATCCTACTGTGTGGAGATCAACAAAACCCTGGAATGCATGGTAGACAACAATTTTGACCAAGAAATACGGGGCGATTTTAAAGGCGAATTTGCCGGCATAAAAAATTCCATAAATACCCTTATAGACAAGTTCAACGATATACTCCACAATATGCAATCAGCCTCGGTAGAAGTGTTGCAGGGAGCATCGGATATTTCCAAATCAAGCATGATTTTGGCCCAAGGCTCCACTCAACAGGCTAAAACCATAGAAGAATTGTGCCTTTCTCTGGAGGGTATCAACGGTCAAGTCCGGGCTAACGCAAAAAAAGCTGATATGGCATGCCGGTTGGCAGAAAGCTCCAAGTCAAACGCACAAGAAGGCAACCGCTGCATGAAAGATATGCTTGAATCTATGAACTCAATCTACGAAGCCTCCGAGAATATTTCAGGAATCCTCAAAGCCATAGACGACATTGCCTTCCAAACAAACTTGCTTGCCTTAAACGCCGCCGTAGAAGCCTCCCGAGCCGGCCAATACGGTAAGGGTTTTGCGGTTGTTGCGGATGAAGTGCGTAGCTTGGCATCAAAAAGCCAAGAGGCCTCCAAAGAAAGCAACGAGTTTATAAACGATACCCTGGCAAAAATTCGTGACGGCGAAAAGGCGGCAAAGGACACCGCAGCATCCTTAAAGCAAATAATGCAGGATATAGACAATGTTTCTGCCTATATTACGGATATTGCCGTCGAATCCAAAACCCAGGCCGATTCCCTTTCACAAGTCAGCCTTGGCGTTACGGATATTTCCGGCATAGTTCAAAACAACACCGCAATTTCCGAAGAATCGGCTTCTACAGCTCAACAACTTAACAGCCAGGCCGAAACCATGAACCGTATTACCAACATCTATAAAATAAAAAATATATAAACCTTAGGGAGAACTCAACACAAATTGGGGTTCTCCCTAAACTCTTTCCGCAAAACCCGAATTCAGCTTGTTTTTCTAAATATTGACTTGACAATCATCACCCGAAAACATATGATAAATTCATTATAAAAACAGGATGGATAGCATATGGACTTTAAAGGAAAAACCGTGGTTATAACCGGCGGCGCAAACGGTATAGGCAAATGTCTCACAGAGGAATTTCGCAAAGCCGGTGCTAAAACAGCGGTGATTGATATAAGTGACAAGCTTGTCGAATGTGACTTGTTTTATAAGGGTGATATAGCGGACGAGGACACCCTGAAAAACTTTAGCTCCCGGGTGATTGAAACCTTCGGCAAGGTAGACGTGCTTATTAACAACGCCTGTATAAGCAAGGGTGGCATCAGAAATTGTGACTATAAAGATTTCTTATATATACAGCAAATAGGCGTGGTTGCTCCTTATATGCTGACCAAGTTGTTTTTGCCGCATTTCGGCGAGAATGCCTCGGTTATTAACATAGCCTCCACCAGAGCCTTTCAATCCCAACCAAACACCGAAAGCTATACGGCGGCAAAAGGCGGAATCGTGGCTCTAACCCATGGGTTGGCGGTGAGTTTATCCGGAAAAGTTCGTGTAAACTGCATTTCACCCGGTTGGATAGATACCACAGACCAAACCTTTTCCGGTCCGGACAACACCCAGCACCCTGCCGGCCGTGTGGGTAAGCCCATTGATATAGCTAAAACCGCCATGTTTTTGGCCGGCAACGGTGCCGCCTTTATTACCGGCGAAAACATAATTGTAGACGGCGGCATAAGCAAGCTTATGATTTATCACGACGACAACAACTGGAGGTACGAAAATGATTAAGCACATAGTAATGTGGAAACTGAAAGAAGAAAACAAGGCCGAAAACGCCAAGGAAATTAAAACCAAGCTGGAAGCACTGATTAACCAAGTGCCGGAAATTATCAGTATAGAAGTTGGCATAGATTTCAACAAATCAGACCAGGCCTATGACGTGGTGCTTTATTCCGAATTTGCTACAGCCGAGGATTTGGACAGATACCAAGAAAACGCCATCCATAAAGAAGCGGCGGCTTTCGTAAAACAAGTAGTAACCCAAAGGGTAGTTGTAGATTACGAAGTATAGTCTGATACTGACAAAGGTGTATGAAATTAGATTTCATACACCTTCTTTTATAACAAGGCCTTTTCTTTTTGCCTGTTTTCAATAAACCCGGCTTCTCGGTTGTGTTTACGGTAAAAATAGTGTAGAATTAAAGAAATCCAACCTTTGAATTTCAGGTGATGTTTAAATGGAACAAAGAACTTTGTTTGAAGTCGATGCAAAAAATATACCCTTGGCAAGCAGATTACGTCCGGTAAATTTGGATAACTATTTGGGCCAACAACATCTCCTTGGAAAAGGAAAAATCCTAAGGCAACTCATAGAGCAGGACCTGATTTGCTCCATGATTTTTTGGGGACCTCCCGGCACGGGCAAAACCACCCTTGCGAAAATTATAGCCAACAAAACAAAGGCTAAATTTATAGATTTCAGCGCAACAAACAACGGCATAAAAGAAATCCGCACCATCATGCAACAGGCTGAACATAACCTTGCCTTTGGCGAAAAGACCATTATTTTCATAGATGAAATCCATCGTTTTAACAAGGCCCAACAGGACGCATTTCTGCCCTTTGTGGAAAACGGCAGTATAATTCTAATTGGCGCAACCACCGAAAACCCGTCTTTTGAGATAAATTCCGCTTTATTATCCCGATGCAAAGTATTTGTTTTGAAGGCACTTTCAGCCGACGAGTTGGTTCAAATTACCCAAAGGGCCTTGGCTCATTATAAGGAAGCCTATAAACTGGACATTGCAATGAGCGAAAAGCTAATGTCAGCCGTGGCTACCTTTGCAAACGGCGATGCCAGAACCTTGCTAAACACCCTTGATATGATAGTCAACAGCATAGGCTCTCTGGATTCGCAAGTTACGGTTACCGAAGAAACCGTGGAGCAATGCACCGGTAAAAAGTTCCTGATGTACGATAAAAACGGCGAAGAACACTACAATTTGATTTCTGCCCTGCATAAATCCATGAGAAACAGCGATGCCCAGGCCGCCGTTTACTGGCTGGCACGTATGCTGGAGGCCGGCGAAGACCCCTTATACATCGCCAGACGTATAGTGCGCTTTGCCAGCGAGGACATAGGTATGGCCAACAGCCAAGCCCTGGAAGTAGCCGTTGCCGCCTTCCATGCCTGCCATTTTATCGGTATGCCGGAATGCAGCGTACACCTAACCCATGCGGCGGTTTTCTGCGCCCTTGCGCCCAAGTCCAACGCTGTGTACCTTGCATACAAAAAAGCCCGTAACGACGCAATAAAAACCATAGCAGAACCGGTTCCCTTGGTAATCAGAAACGCTCCAACCAAGTTGATGAAAGATTTGGACTACGGCAAGGACTATCAATATGCCCATGACACCGAGCATAAAGTGGCTAATATGCAATGCCTGCCGGACAATCTGTTGGGCAGCAAATATTATTTGCCCACCAATCAGGGAAAAGAACTGAAAATAAAGAAATGGATGGAGGAGTTGGAGGAACTGCGGAATTTGTAAAAAAATTACCTCCATTTACTTCTGTCTTGATTTTATCGGCGATATATAGTAAATTATTTTTGTAAAGATACCGACTAAAGCTCAACTTCAACATCAATAATATTAATACAATCCACGGTACACTTAGACAAAAATCGTTAGCAGAAAAAACAGCCGAGAAAGGATTTTTAAAATGTCTGAAAATTTAAAAGAATTTATTAAAGGCTTGCCCAAAGCCGAACTCCATTTGCATTTGGAAGGCTCCTTAGAGCCGGAGTTAAAGCTGGCTCTTGCCAAAAAGAACGGCATTGATATAGGTCAAACCACCATTGAAGAAGTAAGAGCATCCTATCAATTCGATTCCCTTACCTCTTTCTTGAATGTATATTATCCGGCCATGAATGTTTTGCAGAACGAAGATGATTTTTATGCCTTGGCTATGGACTACTTGAAAAAAGCCAAGGAACACAACGTTAAATATGTTGAATTGTTCTTTGACCCTCAAGCCCATACTTCCAGAGGCGTACCCTTTAAAACCGTAATCAACGGCTATTACAAAGCTGTGGAGGAAAGCGGCAATTTGGGCATAGAATCCAACCTTATAATGTGCTTTTTAAGGGATATGACCTTGGAATCAGCCTTGGAAACATACAAAGAAGCCCTGCCTTACAAAGACAAAATCCTTGGCATAGGTTTAGATTCGGACGAAAGAAACAATCCGCCGGGAAAATTTTCCGAAGTATTTGCCATGGCTAAAAAAGATGGCTTCCACCTTACCATGCACTGCGACGTTGACCAAGACAACTCCATAGGCAACATAGAAGAAGCCCTACTGGTTTTGGGAACAGAACGCCTTGACCACGGCACCAACATCGTTGAGAACCCCAAATTGGTAGAATATGTTAAAGAACACAACATAGGCTTAACCTGCTGCCCCGTATCCAACGGCTTTGTTGTTGACGACATGAAGGGCAAAGAAATTGTGGAATTACTGCATAAGGGTATAAAAGTAACCGTAAATTCCGATGACCCTGCCTATTTCCAAAGCTATATTTCTGATGATATGTATGCACTTGCAACCAAATATAACCTTACCAAAGAGGACTTGGTTCAACTCGCCAAAAATGCATTTGAAATAGCTTGGATTTCAGACGAAAAGAAAAAGGCTTACGTTAAAATGGTGGATGATTACGCAGCTAAGGCTTAATCAACATAATAAAAGCCAAGGTTCCGGATAAGTTTTCGGAGCCTTGGTTTTTTATTTGTTTGCTTAAATTAATCTGTATGTAACTTGTAATAGCCACGAGTAGATAAACGGCCGTTGTATATAAGTATTACTACATCTTAATATAAAACAAATTAAAAACCTTATTATGCTCTAAACCAAATTTAAAGGTCTTTACACAAAATAAGGTTCTATACAAATAAATTTATTTTAAAGCTTTTTAAATACATCTTTGCTAATTTGATATAATTCCCTGAATATTTCGTATTTTTCGTTATAAACGGAAACATTTTGAGATA
>CAYMOU010000066.1:0-15761 GCA_964392115.1 uncultured Defluviitaleaceae bacterium
TTTCTTTTCTGAAAGTACGCTCTATCCCTGCGGAGCTGACCTCTAAAATATAAGGTACGCTGATAGGGTCGGTTTCGTCCAAAATTTGTTCGATTTTTCTGCTGACAAATTCACAGTCGTCTATGGTAACGCCTGTTTCTTTGTCGATATATATTCTCAAATACCGGTTTCGTCCCTCTTTAACAAATTCAACATCGTAAAGCTCCAAGGAGCCTTCTTCCATAATGGGAACAAGGTATTCGCTTACGGTTTTAATAATGTTGCCGGACATATAATCATTCCTTTCAAGCTATGCCTGTAGCCGTTGTGCTAACCAACGGCTGTCAATCCGGCATGGAAAATATTCAGATTTTAGTACAGCCAGTAAACCGGTTTTGGTTCTAACACAAACAGAAAGAGTGGGTTAAAACCCACTCCCGAAGACAACGCAATAATTAATGTTTTGAGTATAGCATAGGTTTTTGCCAATTGCAAGCATTTTATTAAATAAACCTTAACCCCGGGATAGGATAAAATCCCACAATCTTTTAGTTTTATGAGGAAAAACGGTGATTTATGCAACTGATTTATGTACTGATATTATGGAACCTTGTAACATTCGTTCAGTTTGGTTTGGATAAATATTTGGCAATGAAAAGAAAAAGGCGTATCAGCGAAGCACGCTTGTTGCAGTTTGCTTTTTTGCTGGGCGGAGTGGGCAGTTTTCTGGCAATGTACTCCTTTCGGCACAAAACAAAACACCTTAAATTCAAGATACTTATTCCGCTTGCGGCAGTACTTACGGTTTCCGTTTCTTATTTTTATATTACGCAATTTATCGGTTAACCTTTGTTTTGGTATAAAAGTTTATAATTACACAAAAAGGGCATAGCCTTATGCAGATACCCGAAATTAAGTATTTCCGGTATCTGTACAGGTTATGCCCTAATTTGTTAATTTTGTGATTGCTACTTTACCCAGGAGCTATGCTTTAGTCAACTCTTGCCAAAAAACTATTGAATAAAATTCTTATATCCGATACCGGACATAAATTTAAGGATAGTCGGAGCATGTTCTTCGATAAGGCTGTATTTTTCAACCAGGATTTCTCCGGCCTTCCATAAAGCTTCGTAACGATCATGGCGAAGACCGGAATCCGAACCGCAGAAATCACGGGCTCTGTAAACTTCACAGCCTTGGAAGGGATTTGCTGTGCCTAAATACAATTGGTTGAATTCATCCACAAACAGTATTCTACCGCCGTAGTTGTGAGGATTATTCAAACCGTTCTTGAATACAGGATCGAAATTAATACCATCGTCGGAAACATACAAGTCAAATCCTATAGGATAACGTATTGCCCTGAGAATTTCCACCACGGCCATATAAATGTCGATTAATATGTCGGTTATTAAAACACCTATTAATTGGTACAAGGCTTCCCTGTTTGCCAATAAAGTGGTGAGTATAACTTCCATATTGCTTGAATCGTCAAATGTGCTTATAAACAACTTTCCTTTGTATTCTTGTATTTGCCAAGCATACACATTGAAAGGATTGCTGAAACCGGAACCAAGACCCGAAAGACTTTCTCTGTGATGGCAATGATGGTGATGGTGGTGATGTGAACCTCCTAAAGAAAAGAATGGTTTGCCGCCTACTACAAGTTCCCAATTATCACGCTTATCAATCCTTATAATGTCGCAACCCATAGGAATTAACCAAGCCAAAGGTAATTGTTTGGTTCCACTTACATAAAGGTGGTTTTTAAACACGCCTATGCTAAGGGTATATTTGTTAGCCGGGTCGTTAAATCCATTGTCAACAATTAAGGTCCAGTCATTCATACGTGGCTCGTGACAGTTGGTTCTCCAAACGGCAGCACCTTCGGAGCTGCTTGTGGCTACATAAATCCGGTTATTGAAAACCGCCATGTTGCTGATGGCACCTTTGGGGTTTCTGTCCGGGTCAAAATCCGGGTCGTTTACGTCAATAACAAGTTCCCAGGGATAAAACTCGGGGTCCGGGCTGCTATACAAATAAGGAATTTCACTTTGACTTGAATCATCAACAGTGGCTACATATAATTTTCCTTTAAAATTGATCATAGCCCTGGAGGAAGTACCTGCTAAATTATCATCCACCGGGAACCAATTTACGCCGTTGGTTGATTTCAATATACTAACGCTGCTGCCGAAGGTCGCCGCATACAAAGCAGGGCTGCCGCCAAAAGGAACATGATTAATCATATACCTAAAGCCGGTTATGCCGGAGCCGACCGGAGCCTTATAAACACGTTGCCAGTCTACTGCGCCGTCTTTTTCATATCGCCAAATTTCGGCACGGTTATCTATGGGATCGGGTTTGATTAAATCGGGAAGTTGGGTTCCCGGTTCAATTGCCTTAATAATATTTACAAGAATGTTTCTTCCTGTACCTACATAGATAAAGTTGTCCAGTTCGGCCATAGACCATGCATAGTTATTTTGTCTTGCATTATTTAAATCTGTTCTATCAAACCCATTAATTGGAGTTAAATTTGTAAATTTCAAGAGATTACCTCCTTTTTGATTGCACTTGTCCTATATTAAACGCCTAAAGTCATAGAAAAAAGTTAAGTATGAACTTAAACTAAACGGAACAGTAACAAAAGCTGTACTGCCAAAGGTTAGGATTACTTCTTACCGTTGCGAGCAAGGCTTTTGCTACTGTTTTATAAGAAATGTTTGATGGAGTTAAGGAATGATTACCGGGTACACGGGAATCACTCTCGGTTAAGAACCGCCGGTACTTTTTTAACCGGACTTTTTGCGTTTATATATAATATTCTTTAGGACAAACTATTGTGCTACATAAAACAGAAAGGGATAAAAAAGTAAAAAAGTAGTTTTTTACTTGAGCATAAAAACAAAGTATACATAATTAACCGCTTCTGCGACAAATTAACTGTAACGGCATCCAATAGATAATAGTATAAAAAGGAGAATTTATATGAGAAAAGTAATACTGTACATTGCCATAAGCCTAGACGGCTACATTGCAGACAGCACCGGCGGAGTTGCTTGGCTAAACGGTGACGGAAGTGACAGCGAAAACCCCGGAAGTTATCCGGAGTTTTACGAAACTATAGATACTGTGGTTTTGGGTTATAAAACCTATCATCAAATTGTTACCGATCTATCCCCGGGGAAATGGACTTATGAAGGCAAAAAAAGCTATGTAATTACCCATAATAATATGGAATCAAGTGACGAGATTACCTTTACACATAAAAATCTTGTAGATTTGATAAATGAACTAAAAAGAGAAAACGGCAAAGATATTTGGATTTGCGGCGGTGCTTCCATAGTAAATCAGCTTACTGACGTTAATATTATCGACAGGTATCACTTTACGGTTATCCCCACTATTTTAGGTAACGGAGTATCCCTTTTTCATACCCACGAATCGGAAATAAAGCTAAAGCTGTTATCTACCCAAAGTTATAACGGTATGGTTGACTTGGTTTATGAACGAAGATAACAAGCAAACAGATAAGGCAGTATTAGGGAATGGGTAAATATCACCGGTACCTAATACTGCCTTATTAATGTAAAAGAAAGTTTGCTCAAGGTATAATATATTCTTACGTAAGCGGCACTAACGTTCCGTCAGAATTTCTCAGTTTAATGCCGGTTAAATTATTTTCCTTGAGGAGCGTTTTCATATTTTCTAACATAAGTGAATTTACGTTATCAGGATGAAGTTTGATTAATTTATCAGCCAGACCCGGAATTTCTTTACCCGAAACAGGCATGGTGCAAAATTCTTTTATGGACTTTCCGTAAAGACTGCCGTCCATAGTCGGTTCATATTTTTCAAGCTCATAGGCTCCGGAAGCTGTCTTCTTGTATGTTATGGCTGTAGGTCTTAAAGAACCGCTGTAATGCTCAACCTCGTTGCCCAAAAGTATGTTTGCTGAAGCAAAGGTAAATGAGAATACTTTAACCATATCACCTTCTTCATAAGTATCCAAAATATAAGGTGCAATAATCAAAAAGCTGTTGCCCTTGTATTTATAATTTTGATACTTTTCGGTTTCGGTTTCGTATACTTCGGATAAAAGCTTATCTTCGCCGGAATATTTAAAGTCGGGCAAGGGAGTTGCTTGCAAGTTTTCCAAAGTCCAAGTAAGTGCTTGTAAAACCTTAGATTTCAAAAATTCGTCATTATTTTGGTGGTTCTTTTGTGTATTTAAGGCATACTTTTTAAACTCATCATACCAACCCTGCCCAGTATCATAGGTAAAGTTCATATCTCCGCTATACTTATCACGGCTTAATATTTCTTTGCATATCTCGGCAATAATATTACCCTTTAACCCTACTTGGTCACCCTTCTCGAATTGGGTAAAGCTGTAGATAAGCATATCGTAATCTAAAGCCACAAGCTCGTTATACTCTTTTTGATGGGCATTAATATAAGTGTAAACAACGGAAACTCCTCCGGGACCGGACATAATAATGTCAAGGTTTTTCTCTATAAAACGGGTTATAGAATCATCACCTGTTGAGTTATCCGTGCCATCTTCATTCATGGAATTAAAGTCGGTGTTCATAAGTTTCAATATAAATTGTACAAAACCGGCTTCGTCTTTTGCATATACTCCCACATCTTCTTTTAAGAAGCTTTCAATTTCCGTTCTGTGAAAGGTCTTTTCTACAGTGCTTTTTTTCTTCTCGGAAGTAATTCTGAATTGTACATAGCTCAAGTTATCAACAAGGCTGAACAAAACAGCGGCACTTTTTTCAAAGGAAGAATCGGGCTTATTAAATATGTTTTCAGTTGCTTCGCTTGTTATATAATCAACAGCCAAACCATAGGGTTCTTCGATTGTAAATAACTCTATTCCGTTTCCCTTAAGATCGGGTAAACTTCCGGTAAGCGGTAAATTCCCTACAATTCCGCCGACTTTTGAGGCAGCGCCTACATAGGCGGTTTTAAATTCATAAAGCTTGCGTGCCATTTGCTTAATTTTGTCGTTTTTAGCGTCTACTCTTTCCCAAAAACCTTCCGGTAAAGGTTCATTGCCTTTCCGGTAGCCTTGAAAGCTTTGTTTTAGCCAATCTTTAGAAGGGCTATAACAGTTGTTGTCTATATACAAAAAGTTGCCACCGGCGTTTATATATTCGTGAATTACACCGTCTGTTGTTGTAATATAAAAATATATGCTTTCACCCGGGATTTCCGGCGGGTCATTTACCGGTATACCGCTACTGCCGGTAATCAAGCTTACAATATTTGCAAATTCTTCTTTGGAAAAGTTTTTGTACTGCTCATTTGTGTTTGCCGGGACAACCACCATTTCAATGGACGTAACATCCGCTACCGATAAATTTTTTGCCCAAGTAAAAGGGTCGTTTGTCTTGTTTTCGGATGCATAGCTTGTAAAAAACAGTAGGCTTAAAACACAAACCGTTATGAATGCACCTATACTAATCCAAAGTGCCGGCTTTTTATAATTCAGTACATTCTTAATTCTTCCCTTAACCCCGGTTTCGCTGAAAGCAAGCGGGCTTAATAAACCGCTGCCTTTAACGGAAAGGGACAGCAGAGAATTTGCATATACCCCTCTTATATCGCCGGAGCATTGCTTCATTACGCTTTCATCCGCAGAAAGCTCCATATCCCGGGACATTAGTATATAAGAAAGCCAAACTATAGGATTAAACCAATGTATAACCACAATTAAAAATGCAAGAGGTTTTATGATATAATCTAGGCGTTTTATATGGGTTTGTTCGTGTTTTAGGATATACTCAAGTTCGTTTCCCGAAAGCCCTATGGGAATGTATATTTTCGGGCGAATAAAACCCAGAACAAACGGCGTCTTAATCAAATCGGTTTCATATACCTTATCCCTCACCTTAATGGCGGTTTTTACTTTGCTGCGTATGCGAAAATAGCTGATTGCCGCATAAATCAGCAATGCCGCCATACCCATAAGCCAAATATAAGTACCCACCGAAAGTATTATTTGCATAGGATTAATACTTTCTCCTATTTTGACCGGCGGTAGGGATTTAAGCGAGCTATTTACTGCACTGTCTATTACCGCAACTCCGCTGTGTATAGCCGGATTTTTGGAATACACTATACTTTGGGGTATGGTATGTTGTACAACAGGGCTAAAACTTACGGGTGTTTTAATGGTCAAAGGGCAAACAAGCCTAAGGAAAACAACAGCCCACAGGGCATATGAGTAAAGCTTGGGCATCTTTTTTAAGGCAAGTCGTATAAGCATTACAGCAACCGCAATAAAACCGGCTGTAAGACTAAAGTTCAACACTTCTATGAAAACTTCACTCATTCGGTTGCCTCCTCTATCATTTTCTTTATCCTTTCGGCTTCGTCTTTGGTTATGGTCTTGCCGGACAAAAATGCTGTAATAAATGAAGGCAAAGAGTTGTTAAAGGTCTTTTCCATAATTTGTTCGCTTTCAAATTTTTGCACCTGTTCACGCTTGATAAGTGCAACTACCGTAGCATTTTCGTTTTTCAATATGCCACGCTCTGAAAGTCTTTTTATCATAGAATATGTGGTTGATTTTTTCCACGAAAATTCATTACTGCAAAGCTTTACAAGCTCCGTGGAATTTATAGGTTCATGACCCCAAATCAAGCATAAAAAGCGGTATTCGGCATCGAATAATTTAAAACTGTCCGTAGTATTCATGTTTCACCTCCGAAGGTCTAATGAGTTCGACCGGTTAAATATAGTCTAACGCATTAGACCTTCTTTGTCAAGGCTTATTCTTCATCTTGCAAAGCATCATACCCTTCTTCTCCTGTCCTTACCTTAATAACATTCTCAACATCGTAAATAAACATCTTACCGTCACCTAAATTTCCGGTATATAGGGCTTCCTTAACCGTATTCACCAGCAATCCCAAAGGTACTTTACAAATTACTATTTCTATTTTTACCTTTGGTAAAAGAGTGGCTTCTATAGCAACACCACGATAATACTCGCTACCGCCCTTTTGCATACCGCAACCCAAAACTTGTGTAACAGTCATACCGGTAATGCCTATTTGGTCCAGTGCGGCTTTTAATGTTTCAAATTTACTTTGCTTTGTTACTATAACAACCTTTGTCATTTTGGCATTTGGGTTTGAATTATAGGTGATAGGTATTGCAACATCAGGGTTTACTTTAGCATCAAAGCTCTGGGGATTAAAATCGGTTCCCATGGGCGCCGGCATAAAATCCGCATAACTGCTTAAGAGACCGTGTTCTTCTATGTCAAGCCCGGCAAGCTCTTCAGACTTTGAAACACGAAGGCCTACCGTCTTTTTAATAATAATAAAAACAAAGGTCATAGTAATGCTAACCCAAGCCACAACAGATAAAACACCAAGCGTCTGAACCCCTAAGAAATCGAAGCCGCCACCATAAAATACTCCGCCGTCTAAGGCAAAAAATCCTGTAAGTATGGTGCCTACAGCACCGCACATACCATGAACACCCACAGCACCAACAGGGTCGTCGATTTTAAGTGTTTTTTCAACAAATTCGATACCAAAAACCACTACAAAAGCAGCTATTAAACCAATAAAGAATGCACCGGTGGGCGAAACCATATCGCAGCCGGCGGTTATTGCTACAAGCCCTGCCAACGCACCGTTTAAAGTCATTGATACATCGGGTTTTTTATAGCGAATCCAAGTGATCATCATAACTATAGAAGCAGTGGTAGCTGCCGCTATATTTGTAGTAACAAAAATATCTGCGGCGGATTTTATAACGCTGTCGCCGGTCATAGACACAGTAGAACAGGCATTAAAACCGAACCAACAAAACCATAGAATAAACACACCCAAAGCACCAAGGGTTAAGCTGTGGCCCGGTATAGCCCTTACCTTTCCGCTTTTGGAATACTTTCCGATTCGAGGCCCTAAGATTTTTGCACCGATTAAAGCTGCAACACCGCCAACCATGTGAACAGCTGTAGAACCCGCAAAATCATGAAATCCCATCTGCGCAAGCCAACCGCCACCCCATATCCAATGTCCCGAAACAGGATAAATAAAGGCACTTATAATCACACTGTAAATACAATAAGATGAAAATTTCGTTCTTTCTGCCATAGCGCCCGAAACTATAGTAGCGGCTGTAGCACAAAATACTGTCTGAAAAATAACAAAAGCCGATGACGGAACCGTAGAGCTGTAATCTCCGCCTATAAAGAAATCGAAACCACCAAAGATCGAACCGGTTCCGGAAAACATGATACCGAAACCCAGCAACCAAAAAACAAGAGTTCCAAGTGAAAAATCCATCATATTTTTCATAATGATGTTTCCGGCATTTTTAGCCCTTGTGAAGCCTGTCTCTACCATTGCAAATCCGGCTTGCATAAAGAAAACCAAAGCTGCTCCCAATAAAACCCATATTGTGTCTACTGCTGAATACATAAATAATTCCTCCCTATAATAAAAAAAGACGTGTATTTTATTGAAACATCGTTGGATGTTTTATAAAACACACGTCTTTGTGCGCTGACGGTTAAATAAGTCCATATCATTAATAACCCGGTGTTGTAACAGGGAACCTTTTTGGTTGAATACTTTTTGCCAAACAGGACAACAGTGATTTTATGTACATACAGACATTACCTCGGTAATTCAAAAGAATACATGAAGCTCTTTTGAGGTTAAGAACAAATTTCTTACAGAGGTTCTGCGACTTCATAGTACCCTCGTTAAATTGAATAGGCATAAAACCTGTGGTTTTTAATAATTCAATCATAATAATCTCCTCTCTCCAATGTAATCTCAAACTAACTAACAAAAAATAAAGGCACTGCGGACTATAGTCCACAGCGCCTTTGCTGTTAATATAATAAATGTATAGCACACTGTTAATCATTTGTCAACCGGGTTTCTAAAAAATGTTAAATATTTCTCTAACCTTTACCGGAATTAATTTTACACGGGCAGCTAAGAATAGCTTTTTATTCCCCAAAACTCACTGTTGCTTTTAAAGACAGAAAAACCTCCTAACACAATAACAGTGGTAGGAGGTTTTTTCTGTTTTATATTTATTGTTTTATTAAAGCACCTTTGCCAAAAACTCTTGCAATCTCTTATTTTTGGGATTGGAGAAAAAGGCTTGCGGTTCGTCCTGCTCAAGAATTTGACCTTTATCCATAAAGAGAACTCTAGTACCCACCTCACGGGCAAAGCCCATTTCGTGGGTTACAACTACCATGGTCATACCGTCGTCGGCAAGTTTACGCATAAGTTCCAAAACTTCGCCTACCATCTCCGGGTCAAGAGCGGAAGTGGGTTCATCAAACAGCATAACATCCGGGTTCATTGCCAAGGCACGAACTATGGCTATACGCTGTTTTTGACCGCCGGAAAGCTGGTTGGGATAGGATTCTGCCTTATCCGCAAGGCCTATGCGTTCCAACAGCTCAAAGGCTTTATCATTGGCTTCTTTTGCAGACATAATGTTGAGTACGGTTGGTGCAATGGTAATATTACGCAAAACAGTCAAATGAGGAAAAAGGTTGAACTGCTGAAACACCATTCCCATTTTTTGACGCATTTTGTTAATGTTGCTTTTGGGGTCGGTAATGTCTACACCCTCAAAAATAATTTGACCGCCCGTTGGCTCTTCCAAAAGGTTGAGGCAACGCAAAAAAGTAGATTTTCCGGAGCCGGAAGGCCCGATTATTACTACCTTTTCGCCCGATTTGATATGTTCGTCTATACCGCAGAGGACTTGATTGTCTCCGAAAGACTTAACTAAATTTCTAACTTCTATCACCTTGAGACAATCTCCTTTCTACATAAGCTATCAACCGGGACAAGGCCAGTACCATAATCAAATAGGCCACAGCGGTTATGCATAAAGGCGTCAAAATATCATATGTACTGTTACCTATGTATTGAGCGGCCTTTGTAATATCCGTTACGGCTATAATACCGGCTATGGAGGTTTCTTTAATGAGAACAACAAACTCGTTACCCAAAGCAGGGATTATATTTTTTATGGCTTGCGGAAGAATAATAAGCTTCATAGTCTGCCATCGTCCGAAACCCAAAGAACGGCCGGCCTCCATTTGGCCCTTATCTATGGAGTTAATACCACCACGGATAATTTCCGACACATAGGCACCGGAATTAAGCCCAAAGGCAAGAACGGCAGCCCAAACGGGTTCCGCCAGATTGGCAAAAATGAAGTTATAAATAATAAGAAGCTGCAAAACCACCGGAGTGCCACGCACAACTTGCACGTAGCACCCGAAGATGATTTTCAGCCAACGAAACTTCTTGGAATTATCTGCCATATAATTACCGACGGCTACCAAAATACCTATAAGCACACCGATAATTACAGCATAAAATGATATTTCAATAGTATAGCGAAGTCCGTCCAAGTAAACCAAGTATCTGTCTTTGGCCAAGAGGGCAGTATCTATCCTGGTCCAAAGGTCAGTGAAAAAATTCAAAAATCCGTCAATCATATTGTCACCCGGACGTATGTTTTACTGTAAATTCGTCGATTTTACCTTCGTCTATAAGACGGGTTAAAGTTTTGTTTATTTTATCTACCATTTCTTGGTTACCTTTTTTTACTGCAATTGCATATTTATCTGTGAATACTTCGTTTTCACGGATAAGCAAAGAAGGGTTGGCTTTAACGATTTCGTTAGCAGGTAAAATATCCATTACGATACAGTCGATTTTGTTGTTTTTCAAATCTTCAACAGCCTGTACATAACGGGTGTAGCGTTTTAAATCGCATTCAAAATCTTCGGATAAAACTATATCTGCCACGGTTCCTTGTTGAACAGCTACTTTTTTGCCGTTAATATCGTCCGGTCCGTTAATGTCTGTGTTTGCTTCGTTAACTACGATAATTTGTTTGGAGATAGCATATTCTACGCTGAAATCCATATTTTGTTTGCGTTCTTCGGATACAGAAACACCTGCTGCAACAAAGTCTACGCTTCCTTGTTGAACCGCAAGTAAAGCACCGTCAAAATCCATGGTTTTGATGTCCAATTCCATACCCAGGTCTTTGGCGATTTCGTTTGCTATGTCCACATCCACCCCGGCTACCACGTTTCCGTCAAGATATTCGTAGGGTGCAAATCCGGGTTCGGTACCCATAACGAGCTTTTTCTTTTCAGCAGAGCAAGCCGATAAAATCAAGCTTAATGCCAATACTGATAAAATTAATGTCTTACGCATATTGTCCTCCTTGGTATAATGATATTTATGTTCTCCCTTACTCCTGTCCGGCAGTCATCGCAAAACTACGGGAAACATAACGATTTTTTTGTTCATGGTATTATATCATTACTCATTTTTATAATCAATAGTAAAACTGTAGCTTTTGGGTTTGTTTAGCCCGGCAAAATTATTTGTACAAAGAGTCACCCCTGCTTGACCCCAAGAATATACTATATCAAGACGGTCGTCAAACCCTGGCTTGTTTGGATGCAAGTTCTTTTGATAATAAAGCTAAAACCCCGGAGATATACTCCGTTCATATATTGCTTTGCCGGCCGCCGGAGCGCTCTAATAAGGCTATACAACTGTGTATGGCCTTATTTTTGTTTGGAATCAAAAAATATAGCCGACGGATACAAACAGTAAATTTATGTTATACTTTGGTTAGCAGGATAGTATTTATAAAAATTTCTATATAATATACACGGAGGTGAAAATATGAATGAAAAAGAGTTGAAAGAGGAATACAAAATGCCGGAACAGAATTGGACCGGTGTATTGAAAGATGATGGAACTTTGGAAACCGGGCCTTTTTATCACGGTACAAAAGCTGACCTTAAAGTAGGTGACTTGCTGGAGGCCGGCTATAATTCCAACTATGGAGAGCAAAAGAAGGCCAACTTCGTTTACTTGACCGGTACAATGGATGCTGCAATTTGGGGTGCTGAACTTGCAGCAGGAGATAACCTTCAAAGAATTTATATTGTAGAGCCTACCGGTACAATAGAAAATGACCCCAATTTGACAAATAAAAGATTCCCGGGAAACCCTACAAGGTCTTACCGAACTCGACAACCGCTTAGAATAGTAGGCGAAATTTTGGAATGGGAAGGGCATTCTCCCGAGGTACTCAAACATATGAAAGATAGTCTTGAAAAGCTGAAACAGCAAGGTATTGAGGCTATAAACGATTAACCCGAAATGCGAAATAAAAAATTCCGAATAATTTATATTTAAGCTGTAATTCTATAGGCCGGCGTGATATAATTGTTTAGCTAAGGTTCTAAATACACTATATTTACCTACTTACAAAGGAGATGTATTATGATAACCATTATTGCTAAGAATACTGTTAAAGAAGGTTGCGTTGAAGAATTTATAAAAGTTGCCGCTCCCTTAATAGAAGGCAGTCAAAAAGAAGCCGGATGCCAAAAATATGACCTCCATCAAGACATTAAAAATCCCTGTATACTTACTTTTATCGAACATTGGGATGATGAAGCGGCAATAGAAGCCCACAATAATTCCGAGCATTACAAGAAAATAGTTCCTCTCTTGGGGCCTCTGGTGGAAGCACCCTCGGAAGTAAATCTTTATAAATTAATATAATAAACTTATCTTACATATAAGATATTGTTATCTACTCACGTTAACAATTTCATCTTTGCATACGGGACTGCTTGTATCCGTATGCTTTTTTGATTTATACTAATTCCATATTTAATGAAGGATAAAAATTTGCAAATTATCCTTGAATCTTTGTCTAAATTACAAATTTTTATCTACTGTTTTAAATGGAATTAGTAATAATAGGCTTCCAAAATATTATTCGGAGGACAGCATGGCCTTATTTACAGTTAAAGACGTAAGTTATAAAGATATAATTCATTATCCTTATATTGAAATTGAACCAAACAAGACAACTTTTCTTTGCGGAGAAAGCGGTTGCGGAAAAAGCACCTTGTTAAAGCTGTTAAACGGAGTAATATCAGCTGACAAAGGTGAGCTTACTTATCTCGAAAAAAATATAGAAAGCTACGACCCTATTAACCTTCGCCGAGAAGTTTTGCTTGTAAATCAAACGGTGTTTTTGTTTGATAAAACAATCCGAGACAATTTTCATGAATTTTATGAATACAGGGATATAAAAAAACCCGATGATGAGACGCTAACCAAATTTTTAAAAATTTGCCTGGCGGATTTTCCTCTTGGGTCATTCTGTGGGAATTTATCCGGAGGAGAAAAACAAAGGGTGTTTATAGCCATCTGCCTGTCATTGATGCCAAAGGTACTTTTGTTGGACGAGCCCACAAGTGCTTTGGATGAGCATAATTCCCGAAAGCTGATGGAGAATATTAAAAATTTCTGCAACGAAAATTCTATAAGCTTGGTTATAGTAACCCATAACAAAGCTCTGGCGGATGATTTTGGAGACAACATTGTAGCTTTAACTCGGAGGGATTAAAATGGACGGAGCCGCACCATTAAACATACTGCAATTTTCCGTTGTGTATTTGCTGCTGTTAGTAGTAATGGCATTAATGAAGAAATGTAGAATAAATCAGACGAAACTGCTTTTGTTGGCAAGCATACGCATGACTGTTCAGCTGGTTCTTGCCGGTTTTATATTGACTTATATTTTCCGCAATCCTCACCCGGTGTTTACTATTATGTATCTGTTAGCTATGTCGGGTTTTTCGGTTCATACTGTATTATCCAGGAATAAGGGCTTAAACAAAAAATTCAAGGTAATTGTGGGGTTTTCCTTAGCTGTTACAGGGCTGACTATTACTGCCTTTTTTATATCCGGCGTGGTAGGGGTAAATTTCTTTAACCCACAATATACCATACCCATAAGCGGAATGATTATGGGCAATGCAATGACGGGAATCAGTTTGGGGCTTAAAACCTTTTCCGAAAAAATAAGCTCGGAAAAACTAAAAATAGATACCCTAATAAATATAGGTGCAACACCGAAGAAAATTCTTACGCCCTTTGTAAACACGGCTCTGGAGACCGCTTTGCTGCCCACTTTGAACTCTATGTTGGGTATGGGTATAATTTCTTTGCCGGGTATGATGACCGGTCAAATTTTATCCGGGACTGTACCTACAACGGCTATTTTGTATCAAATAGCTATTATTATTGCCATTACCACGGTGACTTGTTTGGCTGTGTTTTGTTCTTTGTTTTTTGGCAGTAAGACTTTGTATAATGCGAGAAATCAAATGTTGTATTGACAGACTGCGTATGAACACAGTTTACCCCTGCAATTACAGAAAACCAAGCCTAATAATACAAATAACTGCTTATTATATATTTTCTACTGTATTTTCAGAAATACCGGCGAATTTATAAATAAAAAACAAGGCATGGGATCAAAATCCCTGCCTTGTTTTTTTGTTTTTATTTTAGCTTATAGTAAGCGTTTTAATCCCGGACAGCCAAAACAATCCCCTACAATTGAATCGGCTTTGCACCGTGAGAACTATTCTTCGGAAGCTTCAGCTAATTTAACCAGTTCCATAATAGTTTTTTTAGAAATTTTCTTGCCTTTGTATTCGATCAAATCTTCCATTTCGCCGGTAAAAATATCACCTGCGTTATATTTCTTGAGAATAATTTTATCGTCATCGGTAAAAAATTCCAAAGAGTCTTTTTCCTGAATATTAAATGTCTTACGAAGGCTGGACGGTAAAACTATTCTGCCTAATTCGTCTACTTTACGAATGGTGCCAAACGGTCTCATGATAAACCTCCCCTCTAGCTGCTTTTATATGCAAAATCCATTTAATTCTAACATATTTCTACAGTGCCGTCAATTACTTAATCAAAGCTTATTACAAAAGCACCCGGGGAATTTTAGGAATATTTGTATTTTCATAGGATATAATGCCCGTAAACAGAGACAGGAGGGTTTTTGGGGTAATAAAATTGAAATATATCTGTCATAATAAGAAATTTTAATTCTACGGGAAGCAGGGCAAATAATAATCCAAAATTACATTTCCGTCCGGGTCCGGTTGAGTAAATCTTGGGTCGTTGTATAATTCCATGCACCAAGAATACATATCTGCTTTGTAACCTTCTGACTTAATTTTGTCTACGGTGAACTGATGGGCTTGCATACAAACATCGGCTACATCCTTACCCTTAACGTATCCCACGGCCACCTTAGCCGGGTGGATTTCCTTGACTGTATAGCCTTCGGGAACCGTGGAGGCGTTATGGGTTAGGGGTACTCCGCAGGTATAAGTAAAGCCGTCGCCGCTAACATCCGACATAAAGCCCACCAAGGAATTTTCGTATACTGATTCTTTATTATAATCTATACCGGAAAAAATGCAATCATTAAGGCAATCATCCCAAAACTTGGGAATGGGATTATTCATCATGGTTTCGCTTACCTTAACCTTAATTTCTTTTCCGATTACATATAACTTAGGCAAGTCCCTAAACTCAAATTTTATTAATTCAGCCATATTCAGCAGACTTCCATAACTTCCGGAAGCCCTTTTCACCTCCACAATTTCGTTTCGGTCAGAACCGGAACAGTTACACAACAGAATTTGGATTGTAACAAGATATTAACAACTGTATAAACTTATCTAATTTTAACACAATTTAGGATAGTTTTCTAATTGCAATTGTAACTAAAAATTCTTTAGCAAAGTTACCTCTGAGAGTAAATTTACATAATTAATTTAACTGTGCATATTTAATACTGATTCCATTTAAAACAGTAGATAAAAATTTGCAATTTAGACAAAGATT
>CAYMOU010000067.1:0-15614 GCA_964392115.1 uncultured Defluviitaleaceae bacterium
GAAAACTTTTTCTGAAGAAAAAGTTTTACCCAAACCCCTTTCAAAAAGACTTTATAATTTTATTGTAAGTGTCTCTGTCGTAAAAATAAATCACTATAGTTCCCTATAGTTCCCTATATTTTATTAAAAATTCGGCAATTGCATAAAAGTTTGCAATTGCCGTAAGTAGTTAGAAATTCATGTCGGTTTTATATTGATTGATTGTTGATTAAAGTACTTCTTCTACCCAGCCAAATTCGTCTTTAACCTTGCCGTATTGGATGGAGGTAAGGCAATCGTAGATTTTTTGGCATATAGGGCCTGTTTTGCCGTCGGCAACGGTCATCTCTTCGCCGTTGTAGGTTAAGCTGCCGATAGGGCTTACAACTGCGGCTGTACCTGTACCGAAGGCTTCTTCAAGGGTGCCGTTTTTGTATGCGGCTACGATTTCGTCAATCTCTATAAGTCTTTCGCTTACCGGGATGCCCCAGTGTTTAGCCAAAGTAATAACGGAATCACGGGTAATACCGGGCAGAATGCTGCCGCCTAAGGCAGGGGTTACAAGTTCGCCGTTGATTTTGAAGAAAACGTTCATGGTTCCTACTTCTTCAATATATTTGCGGTGAACGCCGTCTAACCACAATACTTGAGTGTAGCCCAGTTCTTTGGCTTTTTGTTGGCCTTTCAAGCTGCTTGCGTAGTTTGCGGTGGCTTTGGTAAAGCCTATACCGCCTTTTACGGCACGAACGTATTCGTCTTCGATGTAGATTCTTACAGGGTTAATGCCTTCCGGATAGTATGCACCTACCGGAGACATTATAATCATAAATTTATATTCATAAGCAGGGTGAACGCCCAAGGAGGCTTCTGTAGCAATAACAAACGGACGAAGGTAGAGAGAAGTTCCCTCGGATTTTGGTATCCAGTCTTTGTCGGTTTTAATAAGCTCTTTTAAGGCTTCAACCGCAAAGTCTACGTCTAATTCCGGTATACAAAGTCTTTCGTCGGAGATGTTCATTCTTTGGAAGTTTGCACGGGGTCTGAAAAGCAAAACCTTGCCGTCTACGGAATTATAGGCTTTTAAGCCTTCGAATACCGCTTGACCGTAGTGTAAAACCATGGCAGACGGTTCAATTTCAAAAGGTGCATAGGGTACGATTCTTGCACTGTGCCAGCCTTTACCCTGGGTATAATCCATAACAAACATATGGTCTGTAAAGGCTTTGCCGAATACCAATGTGCTGTCTTCAGGCTTAGTTTTCGGATTGGTTGATAGTCGTTTTTCGATTTGCATATCATTCACCCTCTTTTGGATTTTTTTTGCTTTTTTCCTGTTCTTTAATAAGCTTGTATTCCAAGGAATCCACCAAGGCTATACGGCTGGCTTCTATAATATCTTTTGAAACCCCAACGGTGGACCAGTTGCTTGAACCGTCGGTTGATTCTATAAGAACCCTAACCTTAGATGCTGTGGCAGAGGTGCTGTCCAAGACCCTAACCTTGTAGTCCACAAGGTGTACCTTTGAAATTACCGGGTAGAACACTTCAAGGGCCTTACGCAGGGCTTTGTCCAGTGCGTTTACAGGGCCGTTACCTTCGGCGGCGGTAATTTCCGGTTTGCCGTCTACGTTAATTTTAATCATGGCAGAGGCTGAATATTCCTCGGAATAGGGTTTTTCGCCGATGATTTTGAAGTTTTCCAATTCAAAGAAGGGTTTGTATTTACCCAGTTGTTTGCGGATAATAAGCTCAAAACTTTCCTCAGCCGCTTCAAATTGGTAACCTTGGTGTTCAAGAGACTTCATATAATTTATGATGCCTTGTGTTTCTTGGGAATCTTTTGTGATTGTAGGGTCAATTTTTTGTATTTTGGATAAAATAGTGCTGCGACCGGCCACCTCGGAGGTTAAGAAGCGGCGTTCGTTACCTACGCTTGAGGGTTCTATATGCTCGAAGCTTGCCGAGGATTTGCTTACACCGTCTATATGCATACCGCCCTTGTGAGCAAAGGCGGCTCTGCCTACATAAGGCATATTATCGCTCAAGCTGATGTTGGAAACTTCGGCAACATAGTGAGCCGTGTCGGTCAAGTTAGAAATTTGTTCCTTTGGTATACATTTTAATCCTTTTTTCAACTGTAAGCAAGGAATAATTGTGGAAAGATTTGCATTTCCGCAACGCTCTCCATAGCCTAGGAAAGTGCCCTGAACTTGTGCCGCACCGGCCATTACACCCATAATAGAGTTTGCAACAGCCATTCCACAGTCATTATGGCAGTGTATGCCTATTTCAACCGGGAAACGCTTGGCTATTGTTTGGGTAATTTCGAAAATTTCTGTGGGGAAAGTTCCGCCGTTGGTATCGCAAAGGACTATGCAATCCGCTCCGGCTTCACAAGCCACATCAAGGCAAAGCATAGCGTATTGAGCATTGTTTAAATAACCGTCATAGAAATGCTCTGCATCGAAAAATACTTCTTTGCCGCTTTGTTTTAAAAAGTGGATGGTATCGTAAATCATGCGGAGGTTTTCGTCCAAGGTGGTTTGGATTATGTCCGTAACGTGGAAGTCCCAGGTTTTGCCGAAAATAACCACCGTGTCTGTGCCGGCGTTCATTAGGGATTGGAGGTTTTTGTCGTCCTCTGCTTTGGTATTGCAGCGTCTGGTACTGCCGAAGGCGGCAATTTTGGAATGTTTCAGCTTTAATTTTTTTACTTGTTCAAAGAATATTATGTCTTTGGGATTGGAAAAGGGGTTGCCGGCTTCTATGTAGCTTACACCCAGTTCGTCCAAGGCAGTTACTATTCTGAGTTTATCTTCAACGGAGAAGGAGATCCCTTCTGCCTGTGCCCCGTCTCTCAGGGTTGAGTCAAATATTTTTACTGTTCTCAAAATTATACTCCTTTTGGCTTTAAAGATTAAGACCTTGAGGGAGAAAACCTTTTTTCAAACGGCGAAAAAAGGTTTTCTCCCTCAAACTCCCTCTTTCCAAAAAAGCCGAATAGTACGCTTGTATATAATTATAAGTACACTTGGTGATTGTACTGTTTTTAACAGTATTTAGCCCTTATTCTTGAACTTCTGCTGTTATGGTGGTGCCACGTTGTATGGCGGTAAGGCCTGTTCTTACGATTTCCATAATTTCGTAAGGTTCTACCAGTTCTATAAAGGCACCTATTTTGTTTTGTGCGCCGGTAATTTCCACCGTCATGGAGTTTGGCGATACATCTATAATGTTTGCTCTGAATATATCAACTATACCTACTATTTCGGGTCTGGTGGTAGCGTTTGCGGAAATTTTAATCAAGGCAAGCTCACGGCAGACGGAACTTGAGGATTCCAGCTTGACGCATTTTACTACGTCTTCCAGCTTTTCTACCTGTTTACGAATTTGGTCGATAATCAGGTCGTCACCGCAGGCGACAACCGTAATCCTTGATATTAAAGGGTTTTCGGTCACGCCGACGCTCAAACTGTCAATATTATAACCTCTGCGGCTGAACAGGCCGGAAATACGGCTCAGCACGCCTGATTGGTTTTCAACTAATATGGATAATACGTGGCGATTCATAGGCGTTCTCCTAACTGAGAGTATATCCCCAATTCCCGGTTTACTTAACCGAGGAAAAATTTAAAGAGACAGACTCTTATTAAAATTTTGTATTGTTTGTAATTATATTAAAAAACCTCGTCCGGTACAACCATAAAAGACGAGGAATTTTTTTAAGTATTCATATGAAAAAAAGGCATCCGGGGCGTGTTTACCATGAATTCCCCACAAGTTTAGGGTTTAATATGATTTAAAACCGGTTATTTCTTCAAATTTCGGCAAAAAACCGGTTAAAATTTTAAAAACCGTCACAAAACCGTAGGGAAAACCCCGTAAATTTATGTGTATAATATTCAAGCTTTATTTTGGTTTGACTTATGCAAAAAGCGAACGGCGGAAAGACCGGCCACCAAACCTTCGCCTATGGCGTTGGATAGTTGGAAGGGCCAACCCGTGCAATCGCCGGCGGCAAAAACACCGGTGACGGAGGTTTCCGCAAGCCTGTTTACCACGATGGAGTTTTTCTCCACCAAGAGGCCCGGAATTATGGTTTCGGGAGAGATTTTTTCTTTTACGAAAAATACTCCGGAGCAGGGTATTTCGCTGTCTGCAAGTGAAACGGATTCTACGAAGTTTTGTCCCTTAACTTCCTTTACCTTGTCGTCTAAAATTTCTACCTTGGGATTAATATGGCTGACGGCACCGTAATAGGGCAGATAATAGACCTTACTGCATAATTCCGCAAGGAAATTTGCGTCTTCCTCCGCCTCGGGAATTTCGCCCACCACAACTACTTCTTTGTTGCGATAAAGCATACCGTCACAGGTTGCACAATAGCTTACGCCTTTTCCCAGAAACTCCGATTCACCTTTTACGGTTATACCCTTAGACAGCCCTATGGCCAAAATAACGGATTTGGCTTCATAGAAACTGTTTTCAAAGCTGATGGCAAACTGCTTGCCGGTGGGCAGAATTTGCTGAACCCGGCCGGTCTTGATTTCGATGTTCATTTCCTCCGCATGGCGGTAGAAAACATCCAGCATAGCATCGCCCTTCATGTTTGGCATACCCAGGTGGTTGTTTACCAGTTCGGCCTTGTAAAGCCAGGAGCTTTCTTTGCTTCTGCCGAAAACCACGGTGCTTTTGTTTCTGTTGACAACATTGACCGCAGCGGATAAACCCGCCGGTCCGGCACCTATAATTGCAACATCTATCATACATTTCAATCCTTTTAACACAAAGCAATTTCCGGGTGCTTTGTGTTATGATTTTATGTTAAAACAAAGTTAACTGCTCCGAATCGGGTATACCTTGCAGTATACCGGTCTTTTTCATTAACTCTATAACCGTTTTGTTTGTTTTGGTACGCTTTGCGAAATCTTCTACCGAAGAAAATTCCACGCCTTCCCGAGCCTGCACTATATTTTGAGCAACCGATGCTCCCAAACCCTGTACGGAGGAAAGCGGCGGCATTATACCCTCGGGTGTAACCTTAAATTTGGCGGCATCCGCCTTGTATATATCTATGGGAACAAATTTTAAGCCCCGGCAGTACATTTCCAAAACCAGTTCCAAAGTTGTAAGAGTGCCTTTGTCCTTTGCCGTGGCGGTTTTGCCCAGAGAATTTATTCGCTCTATTTCCTTCAGCACCGGTTCTTTTCCGTTACACATAAGCAGGTAGTCAAAATCCTCCAATTTAACGGAAAAACTTGCCGCATAGAAGCTGTAGGGATAATGTATTTTATAATATCCTATTCTGACGGTCATCATAACATATGCCACCGCATGGCCTTTGGGGAACATATATTTAATCCGTCTACAAGATTCAATATACCACATGGGAACATTTGCCGCAAGCATAATTTCCGCCTGTTCATCGGAAACGCCCTTGCCCTTACGCACCTGTTCCATTATTTTAAATGCGGCAAGTTTTTCTACGCCTTTGTTAATAAGAAAAACCATAATATCGTCACGGGTAGGGATAATTTCTTTCAGAGTGGCTACGCCTTGGGCTATAAGTTCTTGGGCGTTGTTAAACCAAACGTCCGTACCGTGGGATAAGCCGGATATACGCACCAAATCCGCAAAGGAATTGGGCAGGGTGTCGCAGAGCATATTTCTTACGAAGCTTGTACCGAACTCCGGTAGCCCCAAAGTGCCTGTTTTTGAATTTATGTCCTCGGGAGTTACGCCCAGAGCCTTGGTGGAGGTAAACAGAGAAATAACGTCTTTGTCGGATAAATCCACGGTTCTGGGGTCTTGGCCGGTAATATCATGCAGCATACGAATAATGGTGGGAACGTCGTGTCCCAGTAAGTCAAGCTTCAAAAGGCGGCCTTCTATGGATGAATGGAAGTCGTAATGGGTAGTGATAATATTGGAACTTTGGTCGTTTGCCGGCCGTTGCACCGGGCAGAAATCGTAAATGCTTTTGTCCGAGGGAACGATTACAAGACCGCCGGGATGTTGACCGGTGGTGCGTTTTATGCCGGTACAGCCGGCTTTTAGGCGATTCATCTCGGCATTTCGCAGGGTTATGCCTTTTTCTTCGCAGTATTTTCTTACGTAACCGTAGGCGGTTTTATCCGCAACAGTGCCTATGGTGCCGGCCTTGTAAACATTCTTGGCACCGAAAAGTTTTTCCGTGTAGTCGTGGGCATTTTGCTTGTATTCCCCGGAAAAGTTAAGGTCTATATCCGGCTCTTTGTCGCCGTTAAATCCAAGGAATGTTTCGAAAGGTATGTCGTGTCCGTCCTTGCTTAGTATTGTGCCACAGTTGGGACAATTTAATTCCGGCATATCACAGCCGGAACCGCCGGCAAAGGCACGAACGGTTTCGGAATCAAAGTCCGAATATTTGCAATTTTTGCAGAGATAATGCGGCGGTAAAGGGTTAACCTCCGTAATGCCGGACATGGTGGCAACAAAAGACGAGCCAACCGAACCCCGAGAGCCTACCAAGTAGCCGTCCTCCTCGGATTTTAAAACCAGTTTCCGAGCGATTATATACATAACGGAAAAGCCGTTGTTTACGATGGAGTTTAACTCCTTGTCCAACCGTTGTTGCACCAATTCCGGCAAGGGATTGCCGTAAAGTTCGTAGGCTCTTTCCATGGTGGATTGTATGAGTTCGTCCTCCGCACCCTCGATTTTCGGCGGGAAAGTGCCGTTGGGTACGGGTAGTATATTTTCTGCCATATCCGCTATGGCGTTGGGGTTGGTGATAACCACTTCCCTTGCCTTTTCTTCGCCCAAATACGAAAATTCATCCAGCATTTCTTGGGTTGTACGGAAATACAGGGGTGGTTGATTGTCGGCGTCTTTGTATCCCTCGCAATGCATTATTATTCGGCGGTAAATTTCGTCTTCCGGGTCCATAAAATGCACGTCTCCCGCGGCGATTACGGGCTTGTTGTATTTTTCGCCAAGCTGCACTATTTGGCGGTTTATGTTTCTTATGTCCTCAATGGAATTTAAGGTGCCGCCTCTTACCAGATAGGCACTGTTTGCCGCCGGTTGAATTTCCAAGTAGTCGTAAAATTCCACCAACCCACGAATATAATCCTCCGGGCGTTTATCCAGAACGGCTGTAAACAATTCGCCGGCTTCGCAGGCTGTGCCTATAATTAAACCCTCACGGAACTTTATAAATAAACTTTTGGGTATACGGGGTTTCTTATAAAAATAATTTATATGCGACTCAGAAACCAGTTCATAAAGGTTACGCAAGCCGGTTTGGGTTCTTGTGAGAATAACAGCGTGTTTATGCCTTAGTTTTTTGTGGTTTCCGGTTTCGGCGGCAAGACTGTTGATTTGGTCTATGCCGGTTATGCCTTTTTCCTCTAATATTTCCATGCATTTTAGCAGGATTTCAGCCGTTGCTGTGGCATCATCGGTGGCACGGTGGTGATTTTCCAGTTTTATACCCAGATGTTGGGCTATTACGTTCAGTTTATGCTTGTTTAAGTTAGGGAATAAGGTTCGGGCAAGTTCCAAGCTGTCTAAAACTGTGTTGTTTATTTCCCTATGGAAATTTTTTGCGTTAAAGGCTATAAAACCTACGTCAAACTTAGCGTTGTGTGCAACCAGAACGGCATCCCCGGCAAATTCCAGAAATTTCGGCAGTACTTCGTCTATTTTGGGAGCATCTTTTACCATATCATCTGTAATGCCGGTCAGTTTTGTAATTTCAGCGGATATGGGTTGTTCCGGGTTTACCATACTGTGAAAAGTTTCGGTAATTACGCCGTTTTCTACCCTTACGGCACCTATTTCGGTAATTTTATCGGTTTCTTTTTTCAGGCCGGTGGTCTCTATGTCAAAAACCACGTATTGGTCTTTAAAACCCTGACCTCTGCCCAAGGTTACAACAGCACCCAAATCGTCCACTATATAAGCTTCCACGCCGTAAATTATTTTTACGCCCTTTGCCGAGCCTACGGACAGGGCTTCCGGGAAGGCATGAACCACGCCGTGGTCTGTTAGGGCTATGGCCTTGTGGCCCCATTTTGCAGCACGTTTTATGTAGTCACCCACGGTATTTATGCCGTCCATCATGCTCATGGAGGAATGCAGGTGGAGTTCCACACGTTTTTCCGGGCAGTTGTCCTCTCGTTCCTCCGGGGCTTCGGCTGTGCCTATTTCGTTTGCCATAATGTTTAGTTCTTTGGCGTATTCGTCAAATTGTGCCTTGCCTTTTACGGCTATATAGTTTCCGTTGCGGATTATGCCTTTGAATTTTTCCTCGTAGGGTTCTTTTTCTGTGAAAAGCTTGACGGTTACGGAATCGGTTTTATCTGTTATGTCTATGGTTATAAGCAATTTTCCGTTTTTCGTCTCTCTTAGCTCATTTTGAACTATAAGCCCACGGATGCGTACCTCGGTGTTTGGCTCCAGTTGGCCGGATAAGGGTAGAAAGTCTCCGGTTATGCTGTCGTTTTGTTTGATTTTGGCTACTCTTGTGCGTTTCTTAAAGTCGGGTTGAGGTGAGTTTTGCGTATTTGTAGGGTTTGGGCTTTCGCTTATGCCGGCTTGGATTTTCTCTTGATAAGCCGCAACCGCTTCTCTGACTAATTCTTCGTTGTTGTTTTTAGGGTATATTTTTAGGTTTTCAAATTTTATTTCTGTGTCCTGTCCCATTCTGTCCCGGAGATATTTTTGGATTAGGCTGTTTATTCCTTTTAATTGCAGCAGTTTTGCCGTGCTGTATTTAACGCCCATAATAATGCTTTTGTTTTCGGTGCGGATTTCGCTGTCTCTAAGGATAATATAGGACAAAGGGCTGCGTTTTTTCACCACCCACAGGATATTTTCTCGAAATAGGTTAATTAAATTGTCTAAATTATCTTCGGCTATATTGTAGTTTACCGTAATATCTATTTTTGTAACCTGCGGAAAATGTTCCGAAAGGAGTTCTTCGAATTCATGCAGGCGTTCCTCGTTTACGATTTTATCCAGCGACATTTGTATATGCAGTTTGCCTGCTTTTGGGTTGATTTCTATTAGGCCTACCTTGGCTTCACGTAGGCTGTGGGTTGTTTTGTTTTGGGGTAATTGTTTGAATACCTCTGCGAATGATTTTTCTATGGTGATTACCTCCCGTAGGGGTTAAGTGAAAATTATTTTTATTGTGAATGAAAAAAATAATGTTGAGGGTTTTAAATGTAGGGTCGGGGCTCTGATCCGACCCTACAACCACGTGGTTTTGTTTGAAAATGACGGTGCTTTATGCGTTTTATATGTTTTCTATTTCTTTTATCAATTCTTCATATAATTCAGATTCCGGAACTTTTCTGACAATTTCGCCTTTTTTGAAGATTACGCCGAAGCCTTTGCCGGCGGCTATGCCTATATGGGCTTCTTTTGCTTCACCGGGGCCGTTTACTTCGCAACCCATAACAGCAACGGTAATGGGTTTGTTAATTTTTTTGCAGTATTCTTCAACCTTTGTTGCCAGTTCAATCAGCTTTATTCGGGTTCTGCCGCAGGTTGGGCAGGAAACAAAATTTACACCGAATTGCCTTAATTCAAGGGCTTTAAGGATTTCTTTCGCAGCGTAAATTTCCTTTACAGGGTCAGAGGTTAAGGAAACCCTAAGGGTATCGCCTATTCCCATTGCCAGCAAAGAACCTATGCCCACGGCTGATTTGATTGCCCCGGAGTATTCCGTGCCGGATTCGGTAATGCCTATATGAAGCGGATAGTTTACCCTTTGGGAAAGCCGGCTGTACACATCTAGGGTAAAGGGTACGCTTGAGGCTTTAACAGAAATAACTATGTTGTCAAAGTCCAAATCCTCCAGAATTTTCACATGACGAAGGGCGCTTTCCGTAAGCCCTTCCGAGGTTACGCCGCCATGTTTTTCCAGCAGGTCCTTTTCCAAGGAGCCTGAATTTACGCCAATGCGTATGGGAATATTGCGCTGTTTTGCGGCTTGAACCACCTGTTTTATGCGGTCGTGGCTGCCTATATTGCCGGGGTTAATACGAAGCTTGTCTATACCACGCTCCATAACGGCAAGAGCCAGCCTGTAATCAAAATGTATATCAGCCACCAGAGGAATATTAATTTTTGATTTGATTTTATCAACGGCAAGGGCGGCTTCCATATCCGGCACTGCTACACGTACGATTTCGCAACCTGCTTCTTCCAGTTGAAGGATTTGAGCCACGGTGGCTTCCGCATCACGGGTATCAGTGTTGGTCATGGACTGAATGGCTATGGGGTTGTCTCCGCCTATGGTAATTTTTCCTATTTTCACGGGCTTTGTTAAGTGTCTGTCCTTCATAATTTTACACCTGTTTTTTTAGATTTTAGTCCTGTTCGGGCGAAAAAGGCAGGAAAACCTTCCTGCCCGGGATATTGTAAAAACTTGTGGTAAACTTTCCTTAATATATGTCAAGTGGGTTGGCTTTTGATAAAACCTCCGCCGTATCTCCGTAGGCGTAGACCTCTCCGCCATTCAGCCAAAGCAGTTTATGGCATAGTCGCTTTGCTTGGGAGAGATTGTGAGTTACCATAATCACGCCCGTGTTATCTGTAGCGTTACTTTTTTTGATTATATTTTCAAGCAGGGTTAGGGTTTGAGGGTCTATGTTAGAGGTAGGTTCGTCGAGCAAGAGCAGTTCCGGTTTAAAGGACAAGGCTCTTGCCAAGGCTACTTTTTGGATTTCGCCGCCGGAGAGTTTCCAAGCTTTTCGTTTGGCAAGGTGGGTCAGGCGAAACTCCTCCAAAAGCTCGTTTACCCGTTTATGTATTTGATGTTTGCTGTAATTTCGTAGTTTCAGTGGATAGGCTATGTTGTTTTCAACGGTGGTTTGCAGGAGATATGGTTTTTGAAAAACCACGGTCATGGCAAGCCGGGGTATGGCCCGGTCCCGGTTTTCGCCGTAGTAAACCTTGCCTTGAAAGTCCCTGTCCAAACCTGCGATTATCCGCATAAGGGTGGATTTTCCGGCTCCGTTTGCTCCGATTATACCACAGATTTGTCCCCTTTGAACAGTCAATTCTTGTATATTAAGTTTGACAGAATTGTCGTATAATTTCCTTATTTCTCTGACTTGGATCTTCAAACCGTACTCCTTTTCGTGTGAAAGATAAAAGATAGACCTTGAGGTAGAAAACTCCATTTTCCAAAAAAGCCCATATAAAACCAACTAATTATTACCGGTTATATTTATGTTGGCAGTTGTAAAGCACAGAATTTATTATAAAAGAAATTAGCAGCAAAATTAACCCTACGGCTATTGCTGTGCTGTATTCGCCCATATTTTGCAATTGGGAAATATATCCGGTCATAACACGGGTATGGCCTTTAATGTTGCCGCCTACCAGCATAACCGCACCTACCTCGGAAATACCCCTGCCGAAGCCGGAAATTACTGCCGTAAAAATTCCGGTTCTCAGCTCGGAGACGAAAAGTTTTAGCATGGAGAAACCCTTTGCACCCAGTGTAAAGCCCAGTTCTTTTACGATTGTTGCCTTTTCCTTGGTGTAATTACAGGTAAGGCCGGCCACAATGGGAGTTATCAGGCAGGTTTGGGCGATAATCATAGCTTGCGGAGTGAAAGAAAGGCCCAAAAAACCAAGAGGACCACGTCTCATTACCAATAAAAAGACGAATAATCCAACGATTACCGGCGGGGTACTCATAAGCATATATAACAGACGAACGATAATTTTCTTACCCTTAAACTCGTTGGCTCCCAGAAAAATTCCAAACGGTACACCCAAAACCACGGCAATCAGCGTAGAAATTCCTGAGACCGTCAGCGACAGAAGCACTATTCCGTAAAGCTGTCCGTCAAAATCAAGCAGCAAAGAAAAGGCTTCTCTAAACCCTTCAAATATAGCGTCCATAAATTACCTCTGTAGTTGGGCTTTGTATGTAAACAAAAGATTAAAGCCTTGGGGAAACTTTTTCTGAGTATAAGTTTTCCCCAAGTCGCTTTCAAGACTTTATATTTTTACTTTTTAGAATCTTTATTTTCTGATTCTTTTTTGCCGGAATCTTTATTTTCGGATTTTTTATCCTCGGATTCTTTGTTATCCGATTCTTTGCCCGGTTCCTTTTTGGGCTCTTTTGCGTCCGGGATAAATAATGGCTCGCCGTAGGTGTTTACTCCGAATTGACCGATTAATTTTTGTCCCTTTTCGGAGGTCATCCATTCGGCAAATTTCTTGGCGCTTTCTGTATTGATTTTGTCATTGTCTTTGGGATTGACAAGCAAAATTCCGTAGGGGTTTAAAAGGTCGGCTTCTCTTTCCAACAGGACTTTCAGCTCAAGCTTGTCCTTCATGGCAAGGTAGGTTGCTCTGTCGGTTAGGGTATAGGCTTGCATTTCGTGGGCCATGGTCAGGACTTCGCCCATGCCTTTTCCGGCGGAAATATACCAATCTCCGGCGGGTTGGATGTTGGCTTGTTTCCAAAGTGCAAGTTCCTTTTTGTGGGTGCCGGAATCGTCTCCACGGGATACGAATTTAATTTGATTTTTTCCAAGGACACTGAATGCATCGGCTGTAGGCAAACCGGCTATTGCCGCCGGGTCAGCCGCCGGACCAACGATTATAAAGTCGTTGTACATTACGTCATAACGCTTGGTTCCGTACCCTTCTTCGATGAATTTGTCCTCGTCTGCTCGGGCATGAACCAGCAAAACGTCGGCTTCTCCGTCTTTACCCATTTGAATTGCCTTGCCGGAACCTACCGCAACCACTCTGGCTTCTATGCCTGTATCTTTTTGCAATTCAGGCAGCAAATAATCCAACAGGCCGCTGTCTTGGGTACTGGTGGTGGTGGCTAAAATTATAGTGCTTTTTTCGGGTGATTGAGACGGCGAAGGAGAGGGCGACCCCGATTGAGACGGAGAGCCGGAAGGAGATGAAGAAGGCGAGGATGAAGGCGACGGCGAGGGAGTAAGGGAACCTCCGCAGGCACTTAAAACAAAGGCGGCTATCAAAACCGCAACCGTAAGTAAGAATTTTCGTTTCATAAATTACCTCCGTTTTTTTTCTTAGTATTATTAACATAATCTTGGATTTAATTCAAATTAATGTCAGTCAACAATTCTGTCAAAATTATCGGGCAACCGTTAAACCGGAATGTACGGAGACAAAACAGGGCGTTTCCCTTATTTTCTCAATAAAAAAACAGGCAAAAAAAATTCCGCCTGTTAAAAAAGAATATGAAAAAGGTAGCCTTAATTCATTTCCTTTCCAAACAGGAGGGTTGTCTCTTTCGTGAAAACCCTTTAGAGTACCGTAATACTCAGCGGTTGGTAATCATAGCGTGTAGCCTTAGACGTCCAACTCGGAAATTGAATCTCTCTCCCAAAAAATATAGCATTTTCCGGTTATTTTTGCAAGATAAATTGTTGGTAGTTTTGCGGATAAGCGGATTAAAACCCAAGCTGTTTGTTAATCAATACAATTTCCGCTTCCGTATCATCCATCTTTTTTAAATGGATTATCAGACCGTTACAAATCCTATCCGGGCTTGAGCAATTAAAACAGCGATTGCCTTCTTTTGCACAAGGCGTTTGCAACCTCAACCTTTTAGCGTTTTTCGGAGCGGCAACATTCCGGGCACGCCATATGGCATCTTCAAGGGTTGCGGTTAATTTGTTAATGCCTATAATAAAATAAACCTTTTCATGACCGAACACAGAGCCGGCAATTCTATTGCCCGTACCGTCTATATTAACCATTTCACCTGTTGCAGATAAAGCATTTACGGAGGTTAAATATATGCTTGTTGTTAAGCACTTCTTAGCCGTTTCAATAAAATCCGAATTATTCCCACTCTGCTGTGGGTCAAAGACTTCATTATGCAAGGACAGGCTTTCATATAATTTCATGCCCAAAATAGTATCCGAATCGCCAAAACCAACCGTTTTGTTATCTATTTTATCATTTAAATATGCAGCCGCTGTGTGGGTATCCTCAAAAAATGATACGGTATAACCATTTAACTCCAATGATTTAACAGCCTTGTTAATATCCATCCCGAATCCCCTTAATATAGTTCTTTTTAGGACTAAAACTCCACCCTCAACAAGGTCAAGCCCTGTGGCGGAACAGTTTTTCCGGCAAGCGTTCTGTCCCTTTTTTCTATAATTTCGCTTATTTCCTCCGGGTGAATTTTATTCAATCCCACGTATAACAAAGTCCCTGCCAAAATCCTCACCATATTATAAAGAAAACCGTTTCCTGTAACAGTAAAGGTAAGAAGGTTATTCTCTTGGGTAAGTTCCGCATTATAAATGGTGCGTATGCTTGTTTTCTGTTGTGAGCCTGTGGCGGAAAAAGCCTTAAAATCGTGTGTTCCTATAAAATACTTACAGGCTTCCTTCATTTTTTCCGTGTCCAATTCATAGGGAATATGGCAACTGTAATTGCGTAATTTTGGGTCGTTGTATTTAGCGTTTAAAATGCTGTAGGTATAGGTCTTTTGCTTGGCTCTGTAGCGTGGATTAAAACCCGGTTCTGCCTCTGTGGCATGGGTTATTACCACATCTCCCGGCAATCGGGAATTTAACACCTGTGGCAATTTCTCCGGGGGTATAAGCAGGTTTTCCGCTTCAAAACAGGCCTTTTGGTCTGCGGCATGAACCCCGGCATCGGTGCGACTGCAAGCGGTAAGGGTTACCTTATCCCGTTTAAGCACCTCTGCCAAAGCATTCTCAACGCATTCCTGCACGGAAAGCCCGTTTTTCTGCCGCTGCCAACCGCAATAATTTGTTCCGTCGTAAGATATGGTTAATAATATATTCAAAATGTTCATTCCTTGTTTTCTGTTTTTGTATTGTTAAGCAAAGGCGTTGTTATTAAATAAATTTTACTGTATACTTAATAAAAAAGAAGCTGAATATTTCTAAATATATTCGTTAAAGAAGGTGGCATATTTTGAAAACAAACATAAGGCTTGAAAACCCCAATGATTATTTTACCGTTGAAGATATAACCCGGGACGCCTTTTGGAATCTTTATATACCCGGTTGTGTTGAGCATTTAATAGTGAATAACTTGCGAAACCACCCGGATTTTATACCTGAACTCTGTTTTGTTATGGAGCTTGACGACGAGATTGTGGGAAGCATTTTTTACTCACGCTCAAAAGTTATTGATAGTGACGGAAAAGAATACGAAACCATCTCTTTCGGTCCTGTTAGTATAAAACCGGATCTTCACAGAAAAGGGCTTGGCCGTCAATTAATCACTCATTCCATAGAAAAGGCTAAAGAGTTAGGATATAACGCAATTATTATAGGCGGCTTTCCTTATCACTATAAAACCTACGGATTCGAAGGGGCCAAAAAATACCGTATTGCTATGCCGGATAATAAATACTATATCGGAATAATGGCATTAGAGCTAAAACCGGGGTTTTTTGACCACGTAAAAAGCGGAGTGGTTCACTTTAGCCAAGGTATGTATCCGGATGAAAGTGTCTTGGAAGATTACGATAAACAGTTTAAACCCTTGGAAAAAGCCGTTACGGAAATCCAAGCTTTATTTGAAAAAACCGTAGCTGAACTTGACACAAACGATTATCAATAAATTATAAAGTCTTTTTGAAAGAGACTTGT
>CAYMOU010000068.1:0-15379 GCA_964392115.1 uncultured Defluviitaleaceae bacterium
CGGTTCATACCCGCAGTGTCGGCGGTTCAAATCCGTTCTCCGCTATTTTTTCTTTAATCGTTTTAAATCTATAAAGCGGCGTAGCCGTATCGGATATTGTTTGTAATATCCTTTTGCCATCGAAACTTCAAGGCTGTTGCTTTGAGGTTTTTTGTTTATTTTAAAATAAATAAAAATCTGTAAATTGCCAATCGGGTGAATGTTATGGACTGCAAATTAAGAGTGGGTTTGGGGTATGATACCCACAAACTTGTTGAAGGCAGAAAATTGATACTGGGCGGCGTTGATATACCCTTTGAAAAAGGCTTGTTGGGTCATTCGGATGCTGATGTTTTGGTACATGCCGTTATGGATTCCCTCTTGGGAGCCGCCGGCCTGGGAGACATAGGCAGACATTTCCCGGATAACGACCCTAGCTACAAAGGCATCAACAGTCTGAAATTATTGGAAAGAGTTGGCTTGTTGTTATCCCAAAAGGGTTACGTCACGGTTAATCTCGATACCGTTATAATTGCACAAAAGCCGAAGCTTGCCACATATATTGGAACCATGGAAGAAAACATTGCAAAGGCACTTAAAATCAATCCGTCCCAAATAAACGTCAAAGCCACCACCGAGGAAGGCCTGGGTTTTACCGGCCGGCAAGAGGGAATCAGTGCTAAGGCTGTTTGTTTGATAACGGTAACCGGATGAGGAGTAAGCATGGGATTAATTAGGCATATAAAAGAGCATACCCGTAACATTAAAAGGCGTGACCCGTCCATTAAAAGCTCGGTGGAAGTAATCTTGTACCCCAGCTTTTGGGCAATCGGTAACCACAGAATATGTCATTTTCTTTTCAAGCACAAGATTTTCTTTTTGTCCCAATTATTCGCCCAATGGTCAAGATTTTTTACCGGTATTGAAATCCACCCCGGTGCCAAAATCGGCAGACGTGTTTTCATAGACCACGGCATGGGTGTAGTAATAGGCGAAACCGCTGAAATAGGCGACGATGTATTAATATATCAAGGAGTAACCTTAGGCGGAACCGGCAAAGATATAGGTAAGAGACATCCAACCATAGGCAACAACGTTATGATAGGCTCCGGCGTGAAAATTTTGGGGCCAATAAAAATAGGCGAAAATTCAAGGATAGGTGCCGGCTCGGTTGTTTTGCAAAGCGTTCCGGATAACTCTACGGTGGTTGGTATACCGGGCAGGGTGGTGGTTCGCAAATCTTTGAGCGAATCTCAAAGCGATATGCTGGACACCAGATTTCCCGACCCTATCAGTATGGAATTATGCAGGCTTAGAGCAAATATAGAAGAATTGGAAAAACGCATTAAGCAGATGGAGGGACAAAGCAATGAGTGATATAGTATTGTACAACTCGATGACAAGAAGAAAAGAAGCCTTCGAGCCTCAATCGGAAAAGCAGGTAAAAATGTACGTATGCGGCCCTACGGTTTATAACTATATTCATATAGGAAACGCCAGACCTTTCGTAATATTCGACACCGTAAGACGTTATCTGGAATACAAGGGCTACGACGTGTGCTACGTGCAAAACATTACCGACGTTGACGACAAAATCATCAATAAATCCAACGAAGAAAACACCACCATGAAAGAGGTAGCCGACCGCTATATTAAGGAACTGGAAGTAGACGTAAAAGGGCTGAACATTAAAACTCCCACGCATACTCCCAGAGTTACCGAAGAAATTGAAAGTATTATTAAAATGATTAACCAATTGGTGGAAAAAGGCTTTGCCTACGAGAAAAACGGCACGGTTTATTTCGATACCAAAGCCTTTAACGAATATGGCAAGCTTTCCCATAAAAATATGGACGAATTCGAATTCGGTTCAAGAGTTGCCGTTGATGCGGATAAGAATGCACCTACAGACTTTGTACTGTGGAAGCCCAATAAACCCAACGAACCCAAGTGGGATTCTCCTTGGGGCGACGGCAGACCGGGCTGGCATATAGAATGTTCTGCTATGGCACAGAAGTACCTGGGCGACAGCATAGATATTCATGCCGGCGGCGAAGACTTGATTTTCCCGCACCATGAAAACGAAATTGCCCAAAGCGAAGCTGTTACCGGTAAACCCTTTGCTAAATACTGGATGCACAACGCTTTCTTAAACGTAGACAACAAAAAAATGTCCAAGTCCTTGGGTAACTTTTTTACTTTGCGTGAAATATCGGAGAAATATCCTTATGAAGTAATACGCTTCTTTATTATTTCCGGGCATTATCGTAGCCCCATAAATTTCAGCGACGAGCTTTTGCAAGCCGCCGAAAATTCTTTGAATCGTATTAAAAATTGCGTAAAGAACCTTAAATACAGCCTTTCAACCCTGCAAGGTGACCTTTCCGGCAATGAAAAAGAATTATTGCCCGAAATAGACGGCTTCCAACAGGATTTTGAAAAAGCCATGAATGACGATTTCAATACTGCTGACGCTATTACTGCAATTTTTGAGTTGGTTAAGTTCGCCAACATTCATGTTAACGAAAATGCAAGCAAAGCCTTTGCTCAAGCTGTGTATGATAAGATTATTCTTTTAAGCAATATTTTGGGTATGGAATTCGAACAAGAAGACAAGGTTACAGATGAGGATAAAATCAACGCTCTTATCCAAAGACGTACCGAGGCCAAAAAGAACAAAGATTATGCAACCGCAGACGCAATTCGTGCGGAGCTAAACGATATGAATATAGTAATCGAAGATACACCATCGGGGGTACGCTGGTTTGTTAAATCTTGATTTCGGTGTATTTCTCGAGACCATGGAAACCAAGGAAAAATCAGCCTTAGGGCTGGCTTTCTTGGGCGATGCGGTGTTTGAGTTGTTTGCCAGAAGTTACATTATGTCCAAGAGCAGTGCCCCGGTGGACGCTCTCAGCAAGAAAACTCGTGAGTTGGTAAACGCACGTTCCCAATCGAAAATGTATAGGCTGATTTGCGAGAGCCTTAGCGAAGAAGAATTAGCCGTACTCAAACGTGGGCGTAACACCAAAACCGGCACCACGGCCAAAAACGCTACCGTTTCGGATTATCGCCATGCTACCGGCGTTGAAGCACTGTTCGGCTATTTATTCATCAAGGGTGATATTCAGAGACTTACCCAACTGTTTGAAATTTGCTTAGAAGCTTTGTAAAACTAAAGCCTTTGGGGAGCGTCCTCAAAGGCTTAAATATTGCCGGGGAAAAGATTAAAACCTTGGGGAAAACTTTTTCTGAAGAAAAAGTTTTCCCCAAACCCCTTTCAAAAAGACTTTATAATAAAATCAATTAAATATTGTGCAAATTTTATTCGGTTGACAAAGCAGCTAATCTTCAAGTAAAATGCTATAATATTAAAGCTATAAAATCACAAAAAGTTACAAAGGCATCCACTAATATATTAATATAAAACCTCAGGAGGCAACAATGCGTGCAAGAAGGAAACCCTGGACAGAGAAAGAACTGGCAACAAACCCTCTGTTTATTCATAACCCCGTAGAATTTAAAGGACGCTGGAAAGAATATTTCGGCAACGACAAGCCCATACATTTAGAGGTAGGCTGCGGTAAAGGCCGCTTTGTAACCACCTTGGCTGCACAAAACCCGGATATAAATTACCTTGCCTTGGAAAGAGAAAAACAGGTAATCGTTATGGCTGCAAGAACCGGTAAGGAATTACAAGGCTCTTTGGGCTTTATTAACGCCGACGTAACGAACCTTTCGGATATTTTTGACGAAAACGAAATCCAAAGGCTGTACATTAATTTTTGCGACCCTTGGCCAAACAGAAAAAAATGGGCAAAACGTCGTCTTACTTACAGGGCTTTCCTTGATAAATATGCGGCTATTCTGGAGAAGTGCGGCGAAATACGCTTTAAAACCGACAATCTTGAGTTATTCGAATTCAGCTTGGAAGAGTTTAAAGCAAAGAACTGGACTCTGAAAGATGTGTCTTACGACCTGCATAACAGCGGAGTGGTTGGCAACATTATGACAGAATATGAGGAAAGATTTTCGGGAATGGGTATGCCAATATATGCTTGTACGGCATATATTGATACTAATGAAAGTATAGTCAAATGCTAATTTAAGAGTAACAAAAACGTCTATTCGCAGTGGTGTGCGACCGGTGGTTTTCCTTGAAAAACACATGAGCTAACCGTTCACGAAGAATAGTATTTGTACTATTCCTTGTTCATTTGAGTATAGTTTTTATATCTAGCGGCAGTAATCCAAGGATGTGAACTAAGATGAGCAGGTTTAAACAAAAACTCTTGCAAAGTCTTTATAGACCACGCAAGAGCAAGGTTTTCTCCTCGGATACTTTCAGCGGCCTTCAAGAGGTTGAAAAGGCGTTGGAAAAAGCTGTGAACAGAGGTAAGGATACTTTAAAATATTTTAAGGATTACAGACAGAGATAGCGAGAGTTCGTATCAAACAAACTTCATAATCAACTTATAGCAGAAAGCTTATAAAATAAGCGCCTACCACAGCCCATAGACTGAAATCGAATATGGGCTGTTTTGTTTCGGTTTCATGGAGAATTTCGTCGGTTTTAGGTGTATTTTCGTTGATTTTTTTATTGTGATTGAAAAGAGATTTTAAAAGAAGACCGGTTACTGCAACGGATACTAAAATCATAATCAGGAAACTGACCATAAAGTTCGCCGGATCTTGCACGGTTTCTGTAACTTGGGAGGCTGAACGCAACGCATTTTCAAACAGCAACAATTGGGACAGATTAATTACGAAATGACCTACTATGGTATAAATAATGCTGCCGGTCAGCTTCACAATTCCCGCAAAGATTACACCCAAAAGAAAGGCATAAAGAAATTGTTGAGGGCTATGATGCATAAATCCGAAGAATAGTCCGTTAAGTACAGCGGCCTGTTTGAAGGATAGCCTTCTATGCTCGCCCAGAATCATGCCACGCATAATAATCTCTTCAAATAGGGCCGGTATAACGGCTATCCCCACCACTCGAACCCAAAGAGGGATATTGCTTACCTGTTCAAACATAGCACCGGTAGTGTTGGGAAAGAATGCCGATGACAGCACGGACACCATCATCATAAAGGGTTGAATGAAAATACATATCAGAACAACCAGTAACAAATTAACCAAATCAATCTTTTTCACCGGTAAAAAGCACCGAAAGGGCTGAACCGTCAATATTCTAAATATAATTATAGGTATGATTAAGGTCACTGCTTGGAATATGGTAAGTGAAACCGTCATTAAATCCACGGGTGCAACCGTATATAACAAAAAACTCTGAATAAACATGGCCATAAGATTTGAAGCTATAGGCAAGTATAGCAGCAAGCCTGCAACAAAAAAGTTACCTCGTCTATAGCTTCCGTAGTTTTTACAGGTGTTCATCAGTGTTCACCCTCAATTATTTTTTTCTCGTATTTACGGTTGAAAATTTCGCTTACTATATTTTTAATTGCGGCAAATATGGGTACACCGAAGAACATTCCCAACACGCCGAACAGCGCACCGCCCACGACTATGGCGAAAATTACGCCCATAGGTTTCAGGCCGGTACAGTCGCCCAAAATTTTGGGGCCAAGGAACAATCCGTCGAACTGCTGTAAAGCCAAAATAGCAAGCCCTGCCCAAACGGTTTGCAAATCGCCCGGGTTATTTAAAAATACTATTACTATAACCGGTATAGCACCGATAAACGGGCCGAAATAGGGTATCATATTGGTTACGCCCACAACTACGCTTAACAAAGCCGGGTAAGGCAGTTTTAAAATCAGGCAGATTATAAAAAACATAATGCCGATAATGGTTGAATCTATTATTTTGCCTATAAGAAAGCTTTCGAATATACGGTTGGTATCTATAGCTGTATCCAAAATTACCTGTGCCTTGTCCTTTCTGAACATTACATAGATAACTTTTTTGGAAACGCTGACCAAGGTTTCTTTTTCTAAAAGGCCGTAAAAAGCTATTACCAGACCGATGATAAATTGTATGGTGGAATTCACAAAGGCCAAAGTACCCAAATACAATTTGCTCAACATTCCCGGCAGTTCGTTTATGAGCTTTTGGAAGGGTTCAACCGCAAAGTTGATTATATCCTCCGGAGAATACTTTTGTGAAAAGGCTTGGTTTATCATTTTTGTCAAAACTTCAACAGGGCTGTCATTACCCCATTGGGTTTCGTACATATACTTAAAGTCGTCCAATTGTTTGGGAACGGTCATAGCCATACGATTGAAACTGTTATAAATTTCAGGGAAAAGATAAGCTACTATCCACACCAAGCAACCTATTAAGATTAAATAAGTGGTCACCAATGAGGTTACTCTGGCTAATTTTAGGCGTTTTTTGAAAAACGTAAATCTTTTTAGAATATGCTCCTCAAAATTCCTCATTGGGGTATTTAACAAATACCCTATAAATAAGGCATAAATAAAGGGAGACAATACCGTTGTTATAAAACTCCAAACATTTTTTATACTTGTAAGTATCACACTAAAGTTGTTTAGGATATATTCAAAAGACACAACAGCAAAAACTATAACCAAAATATAGATGCTGATTTCTAAATATTTTTTATTTATGGGTAACTTTTTAATGGAATTCACCGCTTTCAGGTTTCTACCAATCTTTTTTGTAAAGAGTATTGGAACGAAAATAATTTTGCATACCTACCGAAAGGAGTAATTATGAACAATACCGATTTCGACAGTTCCGTCAGAGCAAAAAAAGCATTTAAAGTTTCAAGAGACTCCATAATTATAAACACAATTCTGTCGGCAGTCAAGGCTGTTACCGGTGTATTTGCACAAAGCTCGGCTCTGGTTTCAGATGCGGCCCACAGTTTTTCCGATGTATTCAGCACCATAGTCGTTATGATTGGCATAAGATTCGCCAATAAGGCGGAAGATAAGAACCATCCTTACGGTCACGAAAAGTTCGAAGCCGTAGCCGGAACCTTGCTGGCAGTTATGTTGTTTGCAACGGCTGTGGGAATCGGCATTAACGGGTTCGGGAAGATCCGAGAGGCTCTGGAGGGCGGTCTGCCGGCGCCGGGTTATCTTGCGGCGGGAATTGCTGTGCTGTCAGTTGTAACCAAAGAATTTATGTATCAAATAACCAAAAAAACCGCAAAAGAAATAAACAGCCCTGCACTTATGGCCGATGCCTGGCATCATCGTTCCGACGCTTTTTCATCCATAGGCAGTTTGGTTGGTATATTGGGAGCAATTATGGGTTTTCCCGTGTTGGATCCGGCAGCGTCGGTAATTATCGCCTTCTTTGTAGCCAAAGTTGCCTTGGATATATTCAAAGAATCCGTCAACCAAACCGTGGATACAGCTTGCAATGACGAACAGTTATCCCTAATAACAGGGCTTATTTTGGATACAGAGGGTGTAATCAGAATAGACACCCTTAAAACCAGAGTTCACGCCAGCCGTATTTATATAGACACTGAAATCGCAGTAAGCGACAAAATCACCGTAGTGGATGCCCATAACATAGCCGAATCGGTACACGATAAAATCGAGCAGGAAATGCCGGCCGTAAAGCATTGCACCGTACACGTTAATCCCTACGGTCACGGTCAAACAAAAAGTGAAGAAACAGAATAAATCCCCAAATTTCACCCGCAAATTTGTGGGATTTTTTTTGCCCCGATTACGGTTTTTTCTTTTTAAACAAGTAATACAGCAAGCCTGTACAAAGAAAAACACATAGGGCTATTATCAGCCAAAAACCAAGGGCAGAACCCTGTAAGGGATTAGGCATATTCATGGACATAAATCCCGTTATTATCAGGGGTATACCCACGGTGGATACTATGGCGGACAGCAGTTTCAAGCTGATGTTAATGTTATTTGAAATCAGCGAGGTTAAGGCTACCATGGTGCTTGAAAGAATGTCACTGTAGATTTTAGCCATTTCTATGGCCTGTTTGTTTTCGGTGATAATATCCTCCAAAAGTTCGTAATCTTCGGGATATTTTTTGATAAAGTCGTAACGCAACAGCTTTTCTATAACCAATTCGTTGGCACGCAAAGATGTGGAGAAGTATACAAGGCTCTTTTCCAGTTCCATTAACTGGATCAATTCCTTGTTCATCATGGTTTTGTGTAGCTTTGACAGTATGTTGTTGCTGTGCCTGTCTATTTGTTTAAGGTGCTTTAAGAACAAAGCGGCGTTTCGGTAAAGAATTTGCAGCACAAAACGAGATTTTTTGTAGGTGTAGAAGGTCTTTACGTTGCTGTTGGCAAAATTTTTGATTACTATGGTTTCTTTTAGGGATACGGTCAAAACCCCGGTTGAGGTGTATACTATGCCCAGGGGATAAGTCTCGTATACCACGGAATCACGCTTGAATTCCACCAGGGGTATGTCCACAACAATAAGCACATTGCCGCTTTCTTCGTCCAGCTCTATACGTGAGCGTTCTTCCTCGTCCAAAGCAGCCCGGACAAAGTCCACATCCACAGACAAGGCATCGGAGGCTTGTTGAATTTCCAGCTCCGTAGGTGTAACCAAATTTATCCAGATACCGTCCTCAATGCTGTCGGTTACGTTAAGCCCGTTATCTGAGGATTTATATATAGTCATCATATTAAATCGTCCCTTTCCGATTAATTCCGGTTCTGCTGCTTTGAAGATTTTAGAGAAATTGCGGATAGGATTGCCGTAGTTTCTCCAAAGTCCTCAAAGCTTATGAATGAACCGTTTCAAAGGGTTTTGTTATTTTTAGCCGGGTATATTAATCCCGGAAATTAAGTTTTTCTATGGTTTCACGCAATTTAGCGGCGGCTTCTTCCGGTTCGCAGGAGTTAATATAGCAACCGGTGGTAAGCTCGAAACCTGCCAAATTTCCCACTCGGGGAATAATATTAAAGTAAAAATGCCAGTCCTTATCTTCGCAGGTAGAAGGGCTGTTATAAAAGCAAATATTATAGGATATATGCTTAAAAACAGAATAATAAGCATTTATCACATTTTTTATGACTGCCGCAAAATCCTCCAGGGTTTTGTTATCGGCCCTGCCGAAATTGCTCAAGTGGCTGAGGGTAGAAATCGTTACACCGTAATAAAAGAAGGAGGCATAAGGTACATAGGCAACGGCATTGCCTTGTCTGCAAACAATTAAGTCATCTAAAGACTTATGTACGTCGCAAAGGTAGCAGGAATTATGCTCACTGCTGTATTTTGCAAAGTTTGCGGCAATGGTTTTATGATGATTGGGAACTATAGGCATGGCTATAATTTGCCAGTGAGAATGTGCCAAGGTGGCGCCGGCGTCCATACCTTCGTTTTTAAAAACCTGAACAGAGGCAACGCCTTCATGGTTAGAGTAGTATTCAACCCGGTCTCTCACGGCTTGCAGTAACAGGGCTATATTTTCCACGGAGAATTCATGTAGGCGTTCATTGTGTACCGGAGTATCCACTACCACCTCATGAAAGCCGAAACCCTCGTTGCCGGTAGGCTCCAACACCGGATATAGGTTTGGTATAACCCGAACTCGGCCGTGTTTATAAATTTCCTCGGAGGTTAAATGCCTGTTTTCCGGGCAAAATGGGCAATTTTCGCTTTCCACCGCAATTGGGCCACGAACCTTTTTATAATCGCTGGGTCTTGTACCTCGTTTGGTGGCTATGCTGACCCACTGACCGGTTAAAAAATCTTGTCTTAATTCAGTCACGCCTGCTCCTCTTTTCGGACGATAAACCATTCGTTTATGTTGGCAAAACGGTTATTTATCGTAGGATTTTTCGGCCCCGCAACTTTTTTGTCTGTTAGCAGAGCATATTGCCTGAAAGCGATACCCAAACAAGGATAATCCACCCCAAAAAGCTGTTGTATGCTTTTATAGGCTTCTTTTTGAGAGGTTTCGCCCGGAGCGTTTAAAACCTCTGCAAGTAACCTGTCCATTTCCTCGCTTGCATAACCGAAGTAATTCTGCCCGCCGCCGGAATGAAAGGCAAAGGATAAATCCGCAGATGGTGCCATGTTAAAGCCGCCAACAAAAAGGTCAAAATCCTTGGATTTTAATTTTGCGGCGTATTCCTCTAGGGGTAAGCGGTAAATTTCAGAACTGATTCCCAGTTCTTTTAGGCTTTCTGCCAGGGTTTCAGCTACTTTTACGCCTTCGGTGTTTTCCGAATTCACGGTGATTCTTAGGGATGATCCGGCTTGCAAGGCGGTTTTACTTAGCAAACTTTTTGCAAGATTAATGTCATACACCCTTTTGGAAACATCCGGGTCATATGCCCAACCGAAGGGACTGACCGGTGTAGTAGCCGCTATGGCATTACCTGCATATATACGCTTAATAATTTCATCAATATTTATGGCATAGGACAAAGCCCTGCGGGTTTCAACGTCTTTAAAAACAGAATTTGCACAGTTAAAGCCTATAAAATCGAAATATCCCGTTTGCATAAGGGTGGTTTCGGCTGCCTTGTCTCCGCTTAGGCTTACATATTGGGCTACATCCGAAACCGTAACATCGGTTACTCCTTGCACAAAGGCATACAAATCCGTCTCCGCATCAGAGCTTATAAGTACGGAAATTTCTTCAATATAAGCCTTGGGTCTAAAACAGGTTTGGCTTGCTTCAAGTCTCATTTCTTTAGGATTGGTATATGAAACGAAATTATACAAACCGTTACCTACAGGGTTCATATTTTTTTGGCCGGTAGGGTCTTTTTCGTTTTGGTAATAATGCTTGGGAATAACAGGGAAACACAGCAGAGAATTAATATTTCCTACGGGTTTTATGTAGTTTATTACTACCGTGTCTCCGTCTATGCTTCGGCAATCAGCTATATATTCGCCGTACTTTCCGTAAACGCTTTGAGGATTGGCTTTTATGGTTTCTACGGAAAAAATAAGGTCGGCGGCAGTCATTTGTCTGCCGTCGCTCCAATTTACATCATCACGCAGGGTAAGGGTTACGCTCATGGCATCCGGTGATACAGTCATGTCTGTTGCCAAATTGGGAACCGGCTTTTGATTTTCGTCCAAAACCACCAAATGCTCAAACATAAGCTTCAGCACATTATCCACGGTTTCATCCGCATTTAGCAGAGGATTAAGCGTAGTAGGCTGACGCATGGACATGGTAAGTGTACCGCCGCTTTGGGGTGAAGGATCCGCCGGAGGTTTGGGTGTTTCGGTAGGTTTTGGGGTCTCTGTGGGCAGAGGTTCATCCGGGCTTACATTAACGCAACCGCCCAGAAGTACCGCCAACAGCAAAATGATTATAAAATTTTTCATTTGTAACATTGTATCACCTAGTCCATAAATAAGCGGTATAATTTAATGTTGAACAAAACCTTGTCTATGTAGCTTTGGGTTTGTGGGTAAGGAATTACGGACAGGGTTGAGCCGTCCTTGCTGTAACCCGGGTTACTTAGCCAATTTGCCACATTTCCGCTGCCGGCATTATAGGCCGCCAAGGTTTTGATTATATCACCCTTGTAATTTTTTAAGAGCTTTTTAAGGTAATATGTACCCAGTTTTATATTAATTTCGGGTTCGTTAAGTTGTTCAGTTTCGAAATCGGTCATGTTTAATTCTTTTGCCAACCATGCGGCTGTGCTGTCGGTTAATTGCATTAGGCCTTTGGCACCCTTGTGGGAAACCGCATCTCGGTCAAAACGGCTTTCTGCATGAATAACGGCACAAATCAGCTCCGGCTCCACGTTATACTCTTGGGAATAAGCCTTTATCAAATCAACGTATTTTAAGGGGTACATTATATTGAAAACAAACAGTATACCGGCAATAACCGCTGCCGTTCCTATAAGAAAAAACAGGAGTTTGCTTTTTCGCAGCTTTTTTTCCGGGATAGTGATACCCCCTTTCTTTCTGTTCCTAATTAAAACTAAAAATCCTATTAAAACTACAAATCCTATAAAATCTACAAATTACCTATTTCAAAATTACGCAGCAATTCAAAATAATGCTCCAAAACAAAGGCTTCCAAGGTTTGAAAGTCGGCTTCGTTTTCAATAATTAAATCTGCAAATTGTTTAAGGTATTCAAAGCTCGATTGACTGTTAAAACGATTATAAACTTGCTCATAAGTGCAATTATCCCGTTGGGTTATACGTTTAGCCCGGGTTTCTATGCTTGCGTATACTACCCAGGTTTTATGGCATTTTTTGTGTAAATCTGCTTCTATAAGCAAGGGTGCATCCAAAACCACAGCCTTATATGCAGGGTTTTGGTTAGCCTGGTTTATCTGAATAAAAGATTCCTCCAAAATATATTTGTGAGAAATTTCCATCAGCTTTATTCTCAGTTTTTCGTTGGTAAAGACTATATCGCCAAGTAATTTTCGGTTGATGGTATTATCAGGGAAAAGTATTTTGTTTCCAAAGCATTCCAATGTTTCATTATATGCCGGTTTGCCCGGTTGCATGATTTCCCGAGAAATTTTGTCTGCATCTACTATACAAGCACTGTTCTTTGCAAGAATACCGGCAACTGCGCTCTTGCCGGAGCCGCTGTTGCCGGTTAGCCCCAGCAATAATTTATTTGACTTCATACCAATTTTCACCTACATGAATATCAGTTTCCAAGGCTACTTTTAATTGAACGGCGTTCTCCATCTCGGTCTTCATAATACGGTTAACGATTTCGATTTCGTCCTTTGCAACTTCCAGAAGAAGTTCATCGTGTACCTGTAAAATCATTCGTGATTTTAAGTTTTGCGCCTTTAAAGCGGAATGTACCTTAATCATAGCGATTTTTATAATATCCGCCGCCGTACCCTGTATGGGCATATTCATGGCAACACGCTCGCCGAAACCCCGCTGAATGAAATTTGAGGATTGCAATTGAGGGATCTCACGTCTACGGTTGAATATGGTAGAGGCATAGCCGTCATGTTTTGCCTTTGCCACGGTTTCGTCCAGATATTGCTTTACTTTGGGGTATTTTTCGAAGTAGCTTTGTATATACTTTTCGGCTTCCTTTTTGGTGATGCTTAAATCCTGACCCAAAGAAAAGCCGGATATACCGTAAACTATACCGAAGTTTACAGCCTTTGCATTGCTTCTTTGTAGTGACGTAACTTCGCCAAGAGGCACTTTAAACACCTGGGAAGCGGTCAGGGTGTGTATATCCACGCCTTGGTTAAAGGCGTTAATCAAAGTCTCGTCGTCGGCAATATGAGCCAAAACCCTTAGCTCGATTTGGCTGTAGTCGCCGTCCATGAAAACAAAGCCTTCATCAGGGATAAAAATCTTTCGCAATTGTCGGCCTAAATCCAACCTTACCGGAATATTTTGCAGGTTAGGGTCTGAACTGCTGATTCTTCCTGTGGAGGTAATGGTCTGGTTAAAGGTAGAATGTATTTTGCCTGTTTTTTCGTCAATAACGGATAACAAGCCCTCTACATATGTGGATTTAAGCTTCATATGAGTGCGATAATCCAGCACTTTTCGCACTATTTCATGCTTGTCCGCCAGTTTTTCCAAGACCTCTGCGGCTGTAGAATAGCCCTGTTTGGTGCGTTTTGTGCCTTTTAAGCCCAATTTTTCAAACAGAATTACTCCCAATTGAGACGGCGAATTAATATTAAATTCTTCACCGGCTAAATTATATATTTCTCCGGTCAACTGTTCAAGGACTTTATCAAGATTTTCTCCAAACTTTACAAGTTGTTCACGGTCCGCTCTGATGCCGTAAAGCTCCATGTCCTTTAAAACGGCGGCAAGTGGCAATTCTATCTCATAATATACCTTTAGCTGGTCTTGCTCGGTGAGCTTTTCCTTCATTATAATATGGCTGCGTAACACCACGTCCGCAAGGCGAGCGGCATAGTCTAAATATTCCTTAGCAGATTTGCTTTTTAAAATATTTTCGAAGGAATCGAAATTTTCACCTAAGTAAGTTTCGGCTACATACTCATAACCATAGCTGCCCTTGTTTGAATCCAAAATGTAGGCTGCTAAAGAGGTATCGAATATAATGTTGTTTATATTTGTGTTGAATTTGTGGGCAAAAACCATTTCCTGTTTGGAATCAAAAACAGCTTTTGGTGCGTCGTTTTCGAAAAACGGTTTAAAAATTTCAAATATTTCCTCGGCATTATCCTTAACGGGAATCACGGCGTTTAATCTGTCGGCAGCGAAAGCTATTGCAAAGGCTTCGTTTTTCCCGGTAAATACGGTTGAAAAAGCTACAAAGTTTTTCGTTAACAATTTTGCTGACAATTCCTGTAACTTTTCCTTATTTTCTGCGATTTCGTAGTTTAAACTTTTAACCGGCTCCGGTGTTTCTTTTTGACTGAAACGAGAAATATGGCTTTTGAAGGACAGCCGTATGATTTCTTCCAAGGCTTCTTCGTTGTACATACCGTCTATACTAGTTTCCTCTAAGGATAATTCCACCGGTGCATCGCAGACTATAGTGGCAAGTTCCTTACTAAGCAAGGCAAGGTCCTTATGCAGGGCTAAATTTTCGGAGGCTTTTTTCGGTTTGATTTCATGGGCATGGGCTATGGCGTTTTCTACGGTTTTGTAGTCTTTGATTATTTTAATTGCGGTTTTTTCGCCTATGCCGGGTACTCCCGGAATATTGTCCGAGGCATCGCCCATAAGCGCCTTTACATCTATAAATTCCTTTGCGTTAACGCCGTATTTTTCTTCCAAATCACGTTCGGTGTAATCTTGAATTTCGGTCTTACCGGCTATGGTTTTGGGAATTTTAATTAAGGTGTTTTCGCCGGCAATTTGTAATAAATCTCGGTCGCCGGAAAGTATCACCGTATACAGACCCATATTTTCGGCCTTTTTCGCTAGAGTACCCAAAATGTCGTCTGCCTCGAAACCTTCAAGTTCCATAGTTTTGATTTTCATTTTATGAAGCAGATTTTTAAGCAAGGGCATTTGACATTTCAATTCCGGCGGCATTCCCTTCCGGGTACCTTTATAACTTTCGGATTTTTCGTGGCGAAAGTTTGGGGCAGAGGTATCGAAAGCTACCACCGTATATTTTGGCTGCTCTGCATCTAAAATTTTAAAAAATATATTTAAAAAACCGTACACTGCATTTGTCAGTTCTCCTTGGGCATTGGTCAAAAGGGGCAGTGCGTAGAAGGCACGGTTGACTATACTGTTTCCGTCTATAAGAATGATTTTATCCAAATAAGTTCCTCCGTTTTAGGGCGCTGTTATTCTATATAATAAAGTAGTTTCTCCGGTTGCGAACAGTTATATATTACATTATTAAGCAGAACTTTGCAAATTAAAAATAATTTTTAAAATTACTATTGACAAAACAAAAAAGTTTGATATAATTGAAAACAAGAATTATTATTAATTAGGATTAATTATTTTTTAGGGGGTTCGTAATATGAAAAAATGGATTTGTTTAGTTTGCG
>CAYMOU010000069.1:0-15217 GCA_964392115.1 uncultured Defluviitaleaceae bacterium
AAGAATTGGCAAAAGGCGGAAAAGTTCAAATCGTTGGCTTCGGTATTTTTGATGTTACAGACAGAGCAGCAAGAGAAGGCCGTAACCCTCATACCGGCGAACCCATGCCCATACCGGCGTCCAAAGCACCTCGCTTTAAAGTGGGAAAAGCCCTTAGAGACGCAGTTAACGGCAGGTAACAACTACTTATTTCATTTATTTCCTGAAGTAAGATTTAAAAACAAAAAAAGAAACAGCCTATCCCAATTTAAAAAAGCTTCTTCCGTATGGGAAACGCTAATTAATGGGGTAGGCTTTTAATTATTGTACATATTAATTGTATGTGAAATTAAAAACAGGGAGCAATCCCTTCCTTATTATATACAGAATTTTTCGGTTCGTTTTAAACGTTACCGGTTTCGGTTTCGGAGGAAATATGAGATTAGACAAATTTCTGAAAGTTTCACGCTTAATAAAACGTCGTACCGTTGCCAACGAGGCCTGTGATGCCGGCAGGGTTACCGTTAATGAAAAGGTCGCCAAAGCCGGGCTTTTAATTAAAGAGGGCGACGTTATAGAAATCAGATTCGGCTCCAACATTACCAAGGTTCAGGTAGTTTCAGTAAAAGAACAAGTTAAGAAACAAGAAGCGGCTGAAATGTATAAAAGTCTGTAGGGATTTTAACTTAAAAAAACCAACCCGAAAATTCGGATTGGTTAAGCTTTGCTTCTTTTTATTAATATACCCAAAACCGCCGCAGAAACCACAGGTATTATGGGAGAAATATTAAACATTACAAGCAGAATCAAAGTTGTTAAAAAAATAACCAGACACTTAGTATCCACTATGGCCGGTTTCCACATCTTAACAGCAGCATTTACAATAAGTACCGCCACTGCAATGCGTATTCCGTTAAAGGCGTATTTAACCGCTTCGAACTGCATAAAGCTGTTAAAAAACATTGCCACAAACAGTATAATTACTACAGACGGGAAAATTATTCCCAATGCAGCAAATATCAAACCGCTTTTGCCCTTAATCTTGTTACCTATAAACATAGCCGTATTAACTGCAATTATCCCGGGTATGCATTGACCTAAGGCAAAAAAATCCATAACATCTTGCTCTGTAACCCATTTGCGTTTTTCCACCAAGTCCTTTTGTATAATTGGCAGCATACTGTAGCCGCCGCCAAAAGTTAGGACTCCTATTTTGGTAAATGCCAGAAATATTGTTAGCAATTCTCTCATAAAAACTCCTCGACCCCTTATTCCGGCCTAACCGTTGAAATCCCATTTTTGAGTATGCAATAGTTTTATCACTTGAGTAAATAAAAGTCAATATATTTTTGTTAATGTTCTGCAATAGCAGAATTTATTTTATTTAGAGCAAAAATCTATGTTTTGTACGTAGATTTAAAATATACTTAAATCGACCAAGAACTCAATTTATTAAGAGGATATGAAGGTTAATATGAAAATTGTAGACTTTCACGCACATATTTTTCCACAAAAAGTAGAACCCCAGGCAGTTGATTTTTTAAGCAATTATTATGATATGCCCATAAATCACTGTGCCGTTTTTGATAAGCTTATGGTAAGCGCCGGTGAAATTAATGTAGATAAAATAATTATTCATTCCACTGCAACCAAACCCTCACAGGTGGAGAGTATAAATAATTATATTGCAAGCAAATTGAGCGACAGCAGAGTTGTGGGTTTTGGTACCTTGCATCCGGATTATCCGGACGTGGAAGAAGAAATCGGGCGTATTAAAAGCCTAGGGCTTAGAGGTATAAAATTTCACCCTGATTTTCAGGATTTTGATATTGACAGCAAGCGTATGCATAAAATTTATTCCAATGTGGATAAGTCTCTGCCCATACTAATGCATCTGGGTGATAAAGTAAGAGACAGTTCATCTCCCATACGCCTTGCCAACGTAATGGATGAATTCCCCAATATTACTTTTATAGGCGCCCATCTGGGCGGCTACTCCCGATGGCATGAAGCCGAAAAATGCCTGTTCGGCAAAGAAGTATATTTCGATACATCAAGCGCTATCCGTTGTATGGATAAAAAGTTAGCCGAACACATTATTAAAAGTCACGGTGTGGACAAAATATTATTCGGAACGGATTACCCACTGGCCGGCCACAAAGAGGAATTGGAACTTTTCCTTAGCTTGGATTTAACTCCGGAGGAACAAGAAAAAATTTTGTGGAAGAACGCTTATAAATTATTGTTTCCCGATCAAGTCAGTGAATAAGAAATTTTGCAATTGTTATCTCGAGATTCTTTACCCAAAAGACAGAGGGCTACTTTCTCTATTGAAAAAGTAGCCCTCTGTCTTTTCTTTTTACGGTATTTGTATTACTTCAATATCTTCTATGGCAGAAGTAACCAAGTCGTCAATTTCTTCAAGATGACTGTGAATACTTTGTATAATTGATGCCTTGGGCTTGGTCTCCGGGTGTTTTGGTATAAAGTTGGTACAGCAATCTTCGTAGGGTCTAATGGAAATCTCGTATGTATCAATTGCCGTGGCTATGTTTACAATTTCCATTTTGTCCAACCCACAGAGAGGTCGCATAACCGGTATGGTTACGGCGGTATCTATAGCGTATATTCCGGATACCGTCTGGCTGGCAACCTGTCCAATAGAATCCCCGGTAATCAGGCATTGGCAATTTTCCTTTTCGGCTATCTTTTCCGCAATGGTCAGCATAACTCGCTTTTGCAGAATAACGTATTTCTCCGGAGGTACGCTTTTATTCAGATAAAGCTGTATGTCTGTAAAAGGAACTACGTTAAGCGAAATACTTCCTGTAAAATCCGAAAGGCGTTTAGCCAAATCCATAGCCTTATCTTTTGCACGTTCCGATGTATAAGGCGGCGAATGAAAATAAACTGCAGAAATTGCAACCCCACGTTTTGCCATAAGGTATCCGGCTACCGGGCTGTCCAATCCTCCGGATAACAACAATAGCCCTCTGCCGCTGCAACCCTCCGGCAATCCTCCCGGTCCTTTGAAACTTTCCGTATATATGTAGGCGTTGTTACGAAGCTCGACTTGCAATAATAAAGTTGGGTTATGTAAATCTACCTTGCCGTTTTCTACCCCGTGAATTATGTATCCTCCAACCAAAGCCGACACTTCATTCGAAGTTAGCGGATAACGCTTGTCTGCACGTCGGGTTTCCACTCGCAAGGTAAAAGGCGTGGCTCCCAATTGCTTTTTCACCAATTCTAAGGCGACTTCCTGCAAATTTTCTATGCTTAAATCTTCGGTCATTACACAGGGGCAAATTCCTACTATTCCCAGAACAGTCTGCAACCTTGGTACAACTCGGTCATAGTCAAAAAGTTCATCTAAACTTTCTATTAGCAGTCTGCCCTGCTCTCTGGTAACCTTGTAACCCTCACCAATTCTTGTTAAAATTCTATCCATTAATCTACGCTCGAACAAATGCCGGTTCTTGCCACGCAGCGCAATTTCTCCGTACTTTACCAACAATACTTCTTTCAAAATTTTGTCTCCCTTTTCTCTCTATATTAATCCGGTTATTCCGATTCTTAAGTATTATACTATACCTAAAAACCAAGCTTCTGTCAATGAGACTGAAATAGCGGTAAAATTTGTATGGATTTTAATATGTCTGTGTGATTGAATTGGTTTGTGTAAATCGTATCAATATATTATTGATGTATTTCTATCGTCTCTCACAGCGATTATTTACCGGTATCAGTTAGCTGGGTTTTTTATGTACAATATTTATCAGAGTTACCATAAAGTATTTTCTTTGAAAGAATTTTTTGATTGAAATAATGTAAGCTTTGTTAAAAACTCCACCACTATTGTTAAACATTTAACACTTATCGATTCTATTATTTAGTGTTGGCATCTGTATGTTGAGGTTAGCTTCTCAAATTCAAACCAAACGAAATCTATCTGCTTTTCAAAAATACTTTATCACTCAAACGTCTTTTTTAATAATTATTCACAAAAGATTACTTTAACGAATAGTAATTGAAGTTTTTTACTCACTAAAACGCTGAATTTATAGGATTTTTCAAAAAACATTCAAATTCTCTCAAAAATATATAATAAGCAGATTTTTAATGCTAATTACAACCCGGAATCCAAAATTGTACTTACAGTTATTTAATATCTTTAAAATCAGAACGAGTTCGGTTCAACTTTATGCTCTAAAATATAACCTAAAGATAAGACCGGAATGTATTTTACATAATAATATTACGGTTAACTTATATTTCGAAATAATAAAGGCCGCTTTTTCAGGCGGCCAAACTTTTAGGATGGTTTTCATAATGCAATTTTTCGCCGGTGCTATCCTACGACATTACCGGCGTATTTATAAAATAACCTACCTTATTAATAAGGTCAAAACCTTAGCAAATCGAATATTTAGGTTCCACTTTTAAGCAATTATTCTGTTGCGTAACAGGCATTGTAATTATCAAGTGCTTTGTCAAAGTCCACGACGTTGAACCAATCGTCAATATAATCCGCACGTTTGTTATAGTGCTTAAGATAATAAGCATGTTCCCAGACGTCTATAGTCATTAAGGGACAGGCATCCAAAGTTAGGGGAGTGTCTTGGTTGGCGGTAGTTATTATTCGTAATTGATTATCCTTATCCACAACAAGCCAAGCATAACCTGACCCAAAAACGGCCAGAGCTTGTTTTTTGAAGGCTTCTTTAAAATTTTCAAAACTACCGAATACAGAATTTATGGCATCGGCCAAGGCGCCGGAAGGCTGAGTTTTTTTGTTTGGAGACAGATTGTTAAAATATAAATTATGGTTATAAACGCCTCCGGCATTGTTCTTAACCTTAGTCCGTATTTCGTCCGGCAACCAGTTCGAATGGCGTATGAGTTTTTCCAATGGCCAATTTTGATACTCGGGATAACCCGACAGAGCGGCGTTTAGATTGTCTACATAAGTTTGAAGATGGCGGTCGTGGTGGATTTGCATGGTTTTTGTATCAATATAAGGCTCCAACGCCGAGTAATCATATGGCAATGGCATTAGTTCGAATTTGTACATATCGTAACTCATCGCTTTATCACTCCTATAACTCTTTATTTATTATATTAATTAACCGTAAAAAAATTGCAAACTACGGCAAAAAAAGTAAGACAACGATAAATAAAGTGAATTGCGTTTATTAAAGTAACAAAAATCGTACATTCGGAATGGTGAGTGTTGGTGTGGGTGTTTTCTTAAAACACAGGAAACGAACCGTTTATGGAGAATAGATTTTTGTTACTACCTTATGTGCAATTTACTATAAATATCATTTATATTATTACGCCAAAGCTGCAAAATTATTTGCCGGAAATTTTACGGAGACCGGAAATTGTAAAGTAAAATATTGGATATGACGATATATACATATAGCTTACGAATATAATGAAAGAGGTGAAATAAATGGACGTTACCAACGTGAACAATACAGTGCAAACCACAGGTACCGCTACGACCAATAATACAGCTACCGAAAAAACCAATGCAGAAAAGCAGACTCAACAAAACAGCGGAACCGGAGCAGGGGTTAAAAACTCCAATTCTGCGGCAGTTTACGAAGCCGGCGATACCAAAAACCAACCCGGCAAGTACCCTGTTGACAGAAAAGAAGTTGAACGCTTAATTAAAGAAAGCGAGAATCAAACAGCTTCTTTCAGAAGATTACTGGAAGGTCTGCTTCAAAAACAAGCAAAACGAAATGCTGTTGCCTCGGGCAAAGACGCAGCCGTTGAATACGACGACCTGCTTAATAAAGTATATAACGGTCAAAATGTTATGGTTGAGGTTGACGAAGAAACACGCCTGCAAGCCAAAAAGGACATAGCAGAAGATGGTTATTACGGAGTTAAAAAAACATCCGAGCGTATTTTGGACTTTGCCAAAGCTATTTCCGGCGGCGACCCCAAAAAAATCGCTACTTTGCGTAATGCCGTAGAAAAGGGCTTTAAGGCAGTTGAAGATATGTGGGGCGGTAAGGACAAATTGCCTAAAATTAGCTACGATACCTACGATGCTGTAATGAAGGGCTTTGACGAGTGGGAAAAGGGAAGTAATCCTGCCGAACCCATAAGATAATATGCAAAAAAACCTTGAGGGAAGCCTTTATACATAAGCTTCTCTCAAGGTTTTTTATTCAATAAAAATAACGAAACCGGTGTCTCGTTATTCTTCAAATTCTCTAAGCATTTTCCACATTATAATGGCATCTTCTTTAGTGTCAGAATAATAATTTTTTCTGAACCCTTCTACTTTAAAGTCATGCTTAGTGTATAGCCGTATGCCGGCTTGATTGTTTACACGAACTTCCAGGGTTATGCCTATCATTTCTCTTTCTATGGCTATTCTGATAAATTCTTGAAGAATTGCAGTACCTACGCCTTTTTTTCTATGGGAATCGGCAACGGCTATGTTAGTAATGTGCCCTTCGGTTACAACGTGCCACATTCCGCCGTAGCCCACAACTTTTCCTTCGTCCACGGCTACTATATAGATAGCCAGCTTATTATTGGTTATTTCGTGGATAAAGTCGCCTTTCGTCCAGGGTATGGAAAATGACTCCAGCTCTATCTTATGAACCTCATCTATATGGCATTCTTCCATGGGCAGAATTTTCATGAAGATTCCCTCCCATTCTCCTGTAACAGGCGTTCCGCTTGAGACAGTCTTAAATAGAAGGGTTTAAAATCATGATAATTTACGGCTTTCTCCGTCATGCCAAAAGCCAAAGAAGCCACGCTAGCCGCACGTTGCATATTCATATGATTGGGAGCGATGTCAAAACCGTACTCCGTTAACACCGATTTATACGGGAAAATTGCGTCTCCCAAAAATACAGCCGGTTTGTTATATCGCTTTACCGTTTCCGCCAGATTATTAATGTCCTCTGCCAAATAATCGGTCAAGCGGATTTGCTTTCCATTTTCATAGCTGTAAATTGCTGTGTAAACTTGATTACGTCTTGCGTCCATTATGGGGATAACCAGGCCTTCAGTCATAAACATATTGTAAGCAAGGGCATCCAAGGTAGGTACGGGAATAATTTGTTTACCACAACCATGAGCCAAGCCTTTTGCAGTGGCACAACCAATTCTAAGGCCGGTAAACGAACCGGGACCGCTTGCAACCGCTATATAATCAACTCGGTCCGGGTCGGTTTCCACGCTTTTCAAGAGGCTTTCAATTAAGGGCATAAGGGTTACGGAATGGTTTTGCTTAAAATTGGTGGAAAATTCGGCAATAGTAAGGTTTTCGTCCAAAAGGGCTACCCCTGCCACAGACCCTGTTGTATCAACGGCTAATATTTTCAACGTTCTTTACCTCTATTCTACGATAGTCCTCGCCCTTTGACAGGTCTTTGGAAATATACACACCTATGGCCCGTTCCGGGATAACTTCCTGTATCAAATCTGCCCATTCTATTACAGCGATGGCATCGGAGCGGATTATTTCAAAATACCCGGTTTCTTCCAGTTCGTCTACAGTATTTATTCTGTAAACGTCAAAATGGTAAAAGGTCAGTTTATCCCCATAATATTCGTTCACTATGGTAAAAGTCGGGCTTACTATCATTTGCTCTATACCCAAACCGGCGGCGAAACCCTTTACAAATGCGGTTTTTCCGCTGCCCAAATCACCGTACAGGCAATACACGCTGCCTTTTTGGGCGTTGCGTCCCATTTCAAAGGCTATTTCATAGGTATTTTCGGGAGAATGACTATCGTAATTCATATTAACCTCTTGTTTTATATTTCATACTTTTTTATGATTTCATCGAGTTTTAAAGCTTTTGTGTAGAGGGCTTTGCCCACTATGGCACCGTGAACTTTAATGCCCTGCAAGGCTACCAAGTCGTTTTCGCAAGAAACTCCGCCGGAGGCGATAATATTGGTTTTATCGCCGATTGCTTTACACAATTCTTCTGTGGCCTCCACATTGGGTCCGCTCATCATGCCATCTTTCGAAATATCTGTATAGATGATTGTTTTAACCCCCATTTCAGACATTTCTTTACAAATATCCAAGGCTGAACTGCTGCTGGTTTCTTCCCAACCGGAAATTGCTACCTTTCCGTTAACGGCGTCAACACCTACGGCAATTCTGTCACCGTATTTTGCCACAGCTTCTTTCACCGTTTCCGGCGATTTAATTGCAGTCGTTCCCAAGATAACCCGGCTTACGCCCAAATTAAGCATACGTTCTATATCCTGCATGGTGCGTATTCCGCCGCCTACTTGAATGGGAACGGAGACATTTTTCAAAATATTTTCAATAGTAGGAATATTATGACCGCTGCCTTTTCTTGCACCGTCCAAATCAACTATATGTATGAACGTAGCACCCATACTTTGCCAATCTGCGGCTACCTGAGCCGGATTGTCTCCGTACACGGTTTTGGCATCGAATTTGCCTTGGACAAGCCTTACGCATTTTCCGTCTATTATATCAATTGCAGGATAAATCTGCATGAACTATTCCTCCGAAATTATCCAGTATTTTCAATCCTATTTTGCCACTCTTTTCCGGATGAAATTGACAGGCAAAAATATTGTTTTTCTCAACGGCTACCTGTATATTATTGCCATAAAATGTGGTTGCGGTAACAATGGGTGCCGAAGTTTTTAAAAAATACGAATGTACAAAATAGGTATATGAAGGCTCGGGCAAGTCTTTGAACAACATAGATTTATTTACAAAATCCAGTGAATTCCAACCTATATGGGGTATTTTTTCGTTGGGAGCGACTTCTTTTAAGCTGCGTATTTCTCCGGGCAAAATTCCCAGTCCTTCGTATTCTCCGTTTTCGAAACTTACATCAAAAAGCAATTGCATTCCCAAGCATATTCCAAGAAAAGGCTTATTTTCGTCCAAGGCTTCTTTAATAGCCTTGTCCAACTCTTTTGCACGTATTACCTCTATGGCATCGGCAAAGGCACCAACCCCGGGCAGAACCACTTTTTCAGATGAGCGAATTTCCTCTACCGTGGTTATAATTTCTGCCTTATACCCCAGAAATTCAAATGCCTTTTGCACGGAACGCAAATTTCCCATGCCGTAATCTATTATTCCTATAGACATTATTCCAACATTCCTTTTGTAGATAATACCCCGGTAATTCTAGGGTCTATGGTGCAAGCTTGGGACAGAGAGTGACCAAAGGCCTTAAATACCGACTCGGCAATGTGATGATTATTTGAGCCGTAACTTGTGAAAATATGTATGGTCAAACCGGCGTGTACGCTTAATGCCCGGAAAAATTCTTCTACCATTTCCGTATCCATTTCGCCGATACGAGGCACGGAAAATTTCACGTCGAAATTCAAAAAGGGGCGCCCTGAAATGTCCAAAACACAGGTGGAAAGTGCCTCGTCTATGGGAATAGCGGCGTTTCCGTAGCGTTTTATTCCTGCCTTGTCACCAAGGGCCTTAGCTATGGCCTTGCCCAGCACTATGCCCACGTCTTCTATGGTGTGGTGAGAATCCACATCCAAATCGCCTTTTACTTCCAATTCCAAGTCGAAAAAACCGTGCTTTGCAAATAAAGTAAGCATATGATTGAAAAATCCTATGCCGGTATCAATTTTGCTTTTTCCTGTACCATCAAGGTTTAAATCCAGCCTGATTTTGGTTTCTGCCGTATCTCTTTCAAAAAAGGCACTGCGGTTTATGCTCATAGGTTACAGCTCCCGGAAAATTTTTAATATTTCTTCGTTTTGTTCGGCAGTTCCCACCGTAATTCGAATTGTTTCGCAATATCCTTGAGTTTTGGGAAATTTTCTGATAAGTATACCTCTGTCCTCCAAAATTTCTGCTACTTCTTTTTGGGAATGAGCAAAAATAAAATTCGCCTTAGAGGGATAAACCTTTAGCCAAGAAATTTCCTTTAGTTGTTCCGACAAAATATCTCGCTGCTTGTTCAAATAATCTATGCGCTGCTTATATTCCTCGTTATCCTTAAGGGCAAGGATTGCGATTCTTTCGGAAAACGAAGGCAGATTATACGGAGTTTTAACTATATTTACGGCGTTTATAATGCTCTTTCCACCTACGCCGTAACCAACTCGTATCCCGGCAAGGCTGTATGCCTTCGAAAAAGTACGCAGGACTATAAGGTTTTCGTACTTATTTATCAAGGGAATTAGGGTAAAATCAGAAAATTCGCCGTAAGCCTCGTCCAAAACCACGGTACAATCAACATTATCCAAAATTTCTACAATGATTTCCTCTGAAATCTCGGTTCCCGTCGGGTTATTGGGGTTGCAGAGAAAAAGAATCTTTGCGTTGTTTTCTTTGACCGTTTCTATTAATTCCTTGGGATTAATATTATAATCACAGTCCACTTTTACTATTTTCGCTCGGTTGATTATTCCTGTCAAGCCGTACATTGAAAACGTAGGCGTGGGAACTACTATAACGTCATCATTTTCAATAAAAACCTTGGTTATAAAATCAATTACCTGGTCGGAGCCTACACCGCAGATGAAATTTTCCGGAGCAAGTCCCCAAAATTCAGCAAGGGCTTCACGTAATTGGGTACTGTCCGAATCGGGATAGATATTAAAGGAAGCTTGGTTTTCCAGCCAATTTAACATCTCCTTTTTTACGTAGTCCGTAATCGGATAGGGGCTTTCATTTGCGTTTAACTTATATTTGCAAGGCACAAACTGCTCATTGTAAGGCTCAAAACTCTGCAAATCCTTACGTATTAAATCTTTTACCGTCCTCAAAGTTATCACCTCTTAATTTAGTTATAGTTGACATAAATAAATTACGGTTAACTTATTCTGTTCTTATACGCACGGCGTTTGCATGAGCGGTTAAGCCCTCTGCGTTGGCAAAATCTATTACATCGGATGCAAGTGCTTGCAAGGCCTGTTTGTTAAAGGAAATGACAGATGTTTTCTTTATAAAGTCGTCCACTCCCAGAGCCGAAAAGAACCGTGCCGTTCCGGAGGTGGGCAACACGTGATTGGGGCCTGCCATATAATCACCCAAAGGTTCCGGGGTGTAGTGACCCAAAAATACAGCTCCGGCATTTTTTATCATGGGAAGCAAATCAAAGGGTGAAAGGGTGCAAATTTCCAAATGTTCCGGGGCTATGCGATTTGCGGCATCTACAGCTTCTTCTATATTATTGACCAATAAAATCAAACCGTAATTACGTAGAGATTGTTCGATAATTTCTTTGCGTTCCAGTTTTGCTGTTTGGTTGATTAACTCATGTTTTACCGCCAAAGCAAGATTTTTGTCGGTGGTAATCAAAATAGAGCTTGCCTGAGGGTCGTGTTCAGCTTGAGAAAGCATATCCGCCGCCACAAAAGCGGGGTTAGCGGTTTCGTCGGCAATAATGGTAATTTCGCTGGGTCCGGCAATAGAGTCTATACTGACTTGGCCGAAAACCGCCTGTTTTGCCAAGGCTACGTAAATATTTCCCGGGCCTACGATTTTATCTACCTTAGGTACGGATTCTGTCCCGTAAGCCAAAGCCGCAACCGCTTGCGCACCGCCTATTTTGTAAATTTCTGTAATTCCCAAAACTGAAGCCGTTGCCAAGGTGTAAGGGTTTATTTTTCCTTGGGAATTTGCCGGGGTAGTCATAATAATACGAGATACCCCTGCAATTTGAGCAGGAATTGCATTCATAAGTACGGTTGACGGATAAGCCGCCTTGCCGCCGGGCACGTAAAGCCCTACGTTTTCCATAGGTAAAATCAACTGACCCAAAATTTCTCCTTGGTTTTTAACGTCTATCCAAGAATTACTTTTTTGTTGCTCGTGGAATTGGCGTATGCGTTGGGAGGCACGTTTGATTATTTCTAACTCATGGGTTAAAACTTGGTTTAAGGCATCCTCGATTTCTTCCGGGCTTACTTTTATATTAGAGGAGTTAATTGCAAACCCGTCGAAACGTTGGGTGTATTCAAACAGGGCTTGGTCTTTACGGGTTTTTACGTCGTTTACTATAGCCTTAACTTCTTGAAAGGTGGTTTCGTTGGTTTCTGCAGAACGTTGTTTTAATTTTAACAAGTCTTGCTCATTATAATCGACTGTATCAATCATTGGATTGCTCCATTTCTGCTTTTAGGTTGCGGATTATTTTGGATATTTGCTCGTGTTTTAACTTCATGCTGACCCTGTTTACAACCAATCTTGCGGAGATTTGGCAGATTTCTTCAAGAACAACCAGACCGTTTTCCTTGAGAGTAACCCCGGATTCAACTATATCCACGATTACATCAGCCAGACCAACCATGGGAGCCAGCTCCACCGAGCCGTTTAGTTTTATAATTTCAACAGTTTGCTTTTTTTGTTGGAAAAAATATTCCTTGGCAATGTTTGGGTATTTGGTAGCCACACGGAGGTTGTGTTGGTTGGTGTTGGTTTCCGGATTGCCGGCAACAACCATTCTGCATTTTCCTATGCCCAAATCCAATAATTCGCATAAATTTCGGCGTTCTTCCAGCAAGGTATCTTTTCCTACTATTCCTATATCAGCCGCACCGTATTCCACAAAAGTGGGAACATCGCTGGCTTTTGGAAGGAAAAATTTATAGCCTTCTTCATGATTGGCAAAAATCAACTTACGAGAGCCGTCTTCATAATGGCATTTTACGCCTATTTCAGCCAAAATGGCCATAGAATCCTTGGCAAGACGGCCTTTTGCCAGTGCAAAAGTTAAATAATTCAAGTTAAATACCTCCTATAACCGTACCCGTTGCCGAATCTATTCGTTGGACGGTGGCGGCATCTTTGAAATAAAGGATTTCAAGCCCTTTTGACCTTGCATAAGCTATGTTGTCAGTTAAATCTTCGCCGAACAAGCTGTTTTCTATAATTTCACCGCTTTTACGCAATTTGTCCGCATAAGACAGAGCCTGTCTTGCCGTTTCTTCGGTATAAATCAGTAAAAGCTTGGTTTTTTGCTCTTGGTGCAGTTGTTGGTGATATGCCAAGGCTGACATAAGGTCGTTTATTTCTATGGCAAAACCTACTGATGGCAAATCTGTACCGAACTGAGAAAGCAAGGTATCGTAACGTCCGCCGTCCACAACCCAAAAACCGGTTCCGTAGGTGTATCCTCTGAAAATTATGCCGGTGTAGTAATCTAAATTACCTACCATGCTCAAATCGAATTGTATGTATTGTTCCAAACCGTAATTCTTTATTAATTCGTACAGTTTTTTAAGGCTTTCCAAGGCCTCTCGGGATTTTTGGTTTAAGCTGCCGGTCATGGCTTCGTCTAAAATGGTTTCGTTGCCTATGAGAAGCGGTAATTCTTGAAAAAGACGCAGGGTGCTGTATGGCATACCCGAATCGTTCACTATTTCTTCTATTGCAACAAAATCCCTTGCAATAAGGTGATTTTTAAGGGTAAGTTGCTTTTCGGCGTCAAAGCCGGTTTCTTCCAGAAGCCCCGTGATGAATTGCACCTGGCCTATATCTATACGAAAGTCCGACAAACCGCTTGCCAAAAGGCTTTTTATAGCCACGGCAATAACTTCCGCATTGGCTTCTTGCGAATTAACGCCTATAAGTTCTATGCCGGCTTGGGTAAACTCACAAAGTTTGCCTTGATAATCAAGGTTATGTCTGAATGCGTTACCCAAATAGCTGAAACGCAGGGGTATATCCGTCTCGCTGAAATTTGTGGCCGCAATACGCCCTATGGGTAGGGTCATATCCGAACGCAGAGCCATAATGGCACCGTTTCTGTCTATAAATTTATACATTTGCTTTTCGCTGATACTGCCTTTACCGTCAAATACTTCCATGTATTCGAAAGTAGGGGTAGAAACGGTTTCGTAACCGTAACTTCTGTATACTTCCATAATACGGCTTTCTATTTCCGCCTTTTGGCTGTATTCCAAGGGCAAATAGTCCGTTACGCCATCTGGGCTGTGAAGTTTGTTGTTTTTCATGATACACTACCTTCTTTATTTAGTACCGGCACTGCGGTGATTTAGTGTATTAAAGTATGAATTATAAACCGGATTTTGTGCCTTGTCAAATAAACTTGCAAATAATTTTCAGCTACCTATTAAAGGTTGATATTGCTTCTTTTTCAGTATATGTAGAGTTTAATACATATAAGATAGGAAGTCAAATTTTTAACAACAAAATCTGACTTCCTATCTTTTTAATTTATGCAGCTTTAAGCGGCATCAGTTAAATTTCATGCCTATCTTCTACAACGTCGTCATGTATACGTCCGTACAGGCTTAAGCAGTATAAGCCGGCCAAACCGACCAAAGCATACACAACCCTGCTTACCCATGATTCCATACCACCGAAGATGGTAGCGACCAGATCGAATTGGAAAAATCCGATAAGGCCCCAGTTGATGGCACCGATTATAACCAGCGTTAAGGCTGTCCAATCAAGTGGTCTTGATCTCATGTCTTTTCCTCCTTCAGCATTTAACCCGACAATTTACGGCAATCCGGGGATTTCCGTAAACCGTCGAAATTACATTTGAATGTCACTATGTTTATAATAAACATAGGATACCTTTATTATTGCTCAAAATGAAATTTTTATTAAATGCTGAATATTTTCTTTTACATAAAAACCGAGGAAGGAAAAATACTATGTATATAAATTGGAAAACAGTCTGCGATTGCAATACTTTAAGCATATCCTGTTTACATAATTATTGTTGTTCAAAAGAATTCTTTATTAAATGTTGCGCAACCTCTTTAGCTGCCGCCGATTGTGCCATAAGCAGTACGGTTATAAAATAAAGTGCCGGGATGGACTGTACTTGTTTTTCTGTTTCGTTAATACATTCGGACGCTATTTCCGGCAAGTCGGCCTTCCATTGGCTTATGGCTTGGTTATGTAAACTAAGATACATGGACAAAATTTGGTCTAAAAGGTTGGTATCATTAAAAATAGGCAAAAAGGTTTGCTTGATTTCGTCCAACGAAAAGTGATTTTTCAAAGCGTCTATAATTACCAGCATGGCTAGGTGAGTTTTGGTATAGAAACGCTTGTCTGCCGGCGGCGGAATTACATTTATTCTCACGTAGTTTTGTATCATTGTTTTGGTAAAATATATACCCTTACGCTCGAAATATTTTATTACCTGTGAGATGGTCATTTCACTGGAATAATTTTCCAGACCAATTAGCGGATTGTTATAGGGATTAATTTCTGTTACGGTTGATACTATTTTTTGCATTTCCG